>CBFHIW010000038.1:0-27263 GCA_965656065.1 Luminiphilus sp.
TTAACCGAGTAGAGCCCGTGAGGGACAACCCCTTCGCTCAGAAAGTGTTACCCATGTCCTCGGAATAAACTGTTACCTATGTGCCAAGAAAGCACCGGAAAAAGTTGGTCGGGACGGCAGGATTTGAACCTGCGACCACCACACCCCCAGTGTGGTGCGCTACCAGACTGCGCTACGCCCCGAACGGACGCGGATCATACCCAAATTTGGGTGGGGATTAAACTGAAGAGAGTAGAGAGCGGGCTTTTTCCAGATCACTGAGGCTTTCGCGGATCGCGGCCTGAATCTCCACCGGGGTGGGTTCCCTACGCTCATTGCTGAGACGCTGACGCGCACCACCGATGGTGTATCCCTGCGAGTACAGCAGGCTACGAATGGTTCGCACCAATTCCACATCCTCGCGCTGGTAATAGCGGCGGTTACCGCGGCGCTTTACCGGGCTCAGCTGGGGAAATTCCTGCTCCCAATAGCGCAGCACGTGCGGCTTAACGGCGCAAAGCTCGCTGACTTCACCGATCGTGAAGTAGCGCTTGCCGGGGATCGCGGGGAGTTCGTCGTTGTGTCGTGGATCAAACATCAATCAGGCCTTCTTCGCCCATGCTCACATCCACACGCGCCTTCAGCTTTTGGCCAGGCTTGAAAGTCACCACGCGGCGGGCAGAGATGGGGATTTCTTCTCCAGTCTTGGGGTTGCGGCCCGGGCGCTGTCGCTTGTCGCGCAGATCGAAGTTGCCAAAACCCGAGAGCTTCACTTGCTCATTGTTCTCCAGGCAAATTCGAATCTCTTCAAAAAACTGCTCCACCAGCTCCTTCGCCTCGCGCTTGTTCAAGCCCAGACGTTCGTGAAGCCGATCAGCCATTTCTGATTTGGTGAGCGCAGTCATGTCCCCGATCAGTGCCGTAATGTGGCACCAAACTTTTCCCCCAAGGATTCAATAACTTGTGACAGAGACTCGTTGATCTCTTCGTCAGTTAGGGTGCGACTTTGATCACGGAAAGTCAAACCAATGGCCAGACTTTTCGCATTTTCTGCGACCCCATCGCCCTCATAGACGTCAAAGATTCGCGCATCGGCCAGCGCAGCCCCGGCAGAAGCCCGGGCTGTATCAAGCACCGCAGCCGACGGCGTCTCTCGATTAACGATGACGGCAATGTCCCGGCGTACTTCGGGAAACTTGGAAATCTCTTGATAATCCGGCAAGGCGCGCACCACCACCGAGGCCAACTCGAGCTCGGCAACCAGCGTCTGCTCAGGCAAGTTAAGCGTCTTTGCTGCACTGGGGTGCAGCCGACCCATGACCCCGATCACTTCATCGCCCAACAGGATTTCGGCGGTCTGCCCATCGTGCAGGCCTGGTCTCACCGCCGAGCGGAATGTCAGCTTTTGATCAGCGGCTTGGAGCACTGCCTCGATCTCGCCCTTCATGTCATAAAAGTCGACTGACGCCGCGTTCGACGACCAGCCCTCGGGCATTCGGCGGCCACACAGCAAGAGCCCTAGCATCGGCGTTTGCGCCAATGACTCGCCGGGCATGAAGCGCAGACCGGTCTCAAACAGACGCACTCTGGTTTGCTGGCGGTTGATGTTGTGGGCCGCCGCACCCAGCAAGCCCGGAATCAGCGAGGTACGCATGACCGCGAGGTCGCTGGAGATCGGGTTTTTGAGTACGACTGGCTCGATCTGCGGGTCAATCAGCTGCTGAAGCTCCGGGCTCACAAAGCTGAAGGTAATGGCCTCGTTGAAGCCCCGGGCGACCAATCGCTGCTTGATCACTGACTGCGGTGTTGCAGACTCCGCCGCCGCAGCGGCTGACGCGGCGCCGCGGACGGGCTCAACCGGAATGTTGTCGTAACCGTGGATGCGCGCAATTTCCTCGAGCAGGTCGGCTTCGCGGCCCATATCGAAGCGCCAGCTGGGCGCCGTGCACAGCCAACTGCCGCCATCTGTGTCGGCCTCTACGGCAAAACCCAAGCCGGTTAAGATCCGAGTGACCTCATTAGCCGCCAGATCGATACCCAACATCCGCCGGATCGAGGCGGCTGTCAGGGTGACAGGCTCATGCTGTGGCACATCTGCTGATGACGTTACATCCGTCACCGGCCCGGCTTCGCCGCCGACACACTCAAGAAATAATTGCGTTGCACGCTCGACCGCCTGATACGCCAGCTCGGGGTCCACGCCCCGCTCGTACCGATGGGACGCATCGGTGTGCAGGCCATAGTGTCGGGCCCGACCGGCCATCAGCTCGGGGGCAAAAAAGGCGGCCTCGAGAAAGAGGTGGCGGGTCTCACCACTGATCCCGCTGCCTTCTCCGCCCATGATACCCGCCATGGCGAGGGCCTTCTGATGATCGGCAATCACCAAAGTATTGGGCGACAGTATGCGCTCTTCGCCATCGAGTAGCGTGATGCGCTCCTCGGGCTGGGCCTTGCGCACCCGAATGCCGCCTTCCAATGCGTCGAGGTCAAAGGCATGCAAAGGCTGGCCAAGCTCGAGCATCACGTAATTGGTGATGTCGACTACCGCATCAATGGAGCGGATGCCGGCCCGGCGCAGGCGCTCCACCATATAAAGCGGTGTCGGCTTGGAGACATCCACATCGCGGATCACGCGCCCCAGATAACGGGGGCAGTCAGCCGACGCCGTGACCTCGATGGGCACCGTTTGATCGATCGTCGCTGGCACTGCCTCTATCGGAGGGGCATTCATCTCAGCGCCCGTCGCCACCGCCAGATCGCGGGCGACGCCTGCGATACTGAGACAATCCGCACGGTTCGGCGTTAAACCGATTTCTATGAGTCGGTCGTTGAGATCAAGATAGTCCTCAATAGCCGTACCAACCGGCGCATCCGCCGCGAGCGCGAGTAAGCCGTCGTGATCTTCCGACAGGTTCAATTCGGCGCCGGAACACAGCATGCCCTGGGACTCGACACCCCGCAGCTTGGCCTTTTTGATTTTGATGCCGCCGGGCAGCTTGGCCCCCGGCTGCGCCAATGGCGCCTTGAGGCCTGCCGCCGCATTGGGTGCGCCACAAACAATCTGTACCGTCTCGGTACCAGTGTTAACGCTACACACGCGCAACTTGTCGGCGTCGGGGTGCGGCTCAGCCGAGATAACCTCCGCGACAACCACGCCACTGAGCCCGTCTGCCAGTGGCGTTACTGCATCGACCTCCAGACCTGCCATGGTGAGCGTGTGTGCCAGCGCCTCGGCGTCGAGGTCGAGATTGACCCACTCGCGCAACCAATTTTCAGAGAGAATCACGCCGCCACCTCACCGAAATTGCGCGAGAAAGCGCAGGTCGTTCTCGAAATTGAGCCGCAGGTCACCAATGCCATAACGCAGCATCGCCAGGCGCTCTACGCCCATGCCAAAGGCAAAACCCTGATAGCGCTCGGTATCCACACCGCTCATCTCGAGCACGCGCGGATGGACCATGCCGCAGCCCATTACCTCTAACCAGCCCGTGCCACTGCAGATACGGCAGCCTTCTCCTGCGCACTTCACGCACTGGATATCCACCTCTGCAGAGGGCTCGGTAAAGGGGAAATAGGACGGGCGAAAACGCACCGCCAGCGCGTCCTGCTCGAAGAACGCGTGCAAGAAGTCCTGAATAATGCCCTTCAGCTGCCCAAAGCTGACGCCCTCATCAATCAGCAAGCCCTCGACCTGGTGGAACATGGGCGAATGGGTGAGGTCGGAATCACACCGATAAACGCGACCCGGGCAAATCACCCGCAGCGGCGGTTCTCGGGTTTCCATGGTGCGCACCTGCACGCCCGAGGTATGGGTGCGCAACACGTGGGTGTCGTCAATGTAGAAGGTATCGTGCATGGCCCGGGCGGGATGATGCGCGGGAATGTTGAGGGCTTCAAAGTTGTGATAGTCGTCTTCGATCTCGGGGCCTTCCACGACCTCGAAACCCAGCGCCGCGAAATAATCTGCCATGCGCTCGATCGTGCGGGTGATCGGGTGCAGCGCGCCTAAGTCTTCGCGCCGACCCGGCAAGGTCACATCGAGCGACTCAGCCGCTAATTGCGCGGCGATGGCGGCCTGTTGCAGGGTCTCTTTGCGCTCGCTGATCTGCTCGTTGAGGAGTTGCTTAACAGCGTTGATCTCGGCGCCCACTTTGGGTCGCTCATCAGCATCCAGCTGGCCAAGGGATTTCAACAGATCGGTGACTCTCCCCTTTTTACCCAGCCACTCGACGCGCAATTTCTCGAGAGCGGCCGAATCCGCCGCTGACTCAATGGCAGCAGTCGCTTCGGCTTTAAGATCGTCCAGTGCTTGCATCGTTTTGATGTTGCGGAGTCGTCCTGAGAGGTGTCAACACAAAAAAGGGAGACAACCGCCTCCCCTTTCGTGACTCAACCCGGCGAGCAATGTCGCAATCGGGCTAATCAGGCTGCCAGTGCAGTGCGAGCGCGCTCAACCACTGCGGCAAAGGCTTCTTTGTCGTGCACCGCGAGGTCCGCCAATACGCGTCGATCCAGCGCCACATCGGCCCGCTTGAGACCGTTGATAAGGCGGCTGTAAGTCAACCCATTAGCGCGCGACTGCGCGTTGATACGGGTGATCCACAGCGCGCGGAACTGGCGCTTGCGCTGCCGGCGATCGCGATAGGCATATTGCCCGGCTTTGGTGACAGCCTGCTTGGCAACCCGGAACACGCGAGAGCGCGCGCCGTAGTAGCCCTTGGCTTTCTTCAGAATTTTCTTGTGACGACGGTGCGCCGTCACTCCACGTTTTACGCGAGGCATAGGTCAGTTCTCCTGATACGTGTAAGCGTTATTTGGCGCGCAGCATGCGATCGATCAGAACCTCATCCGACTTATGGATCATCGAGGTTCCACGCAGCTGTCGCTTACGCTTGGTCGTCATTTTGGTCAGGATGTGGCTCTTGTAAGCGCTCTTGCGCTTGTAACCACCTGCCGTTTTCTTGAACCGCTTCGCGGCCCCGCTGTGAATTTTTGCTTTTGGCATGTTTACTACTCCGCATTGGCACGTACCGAACAATCGGCCGTGGTTAACTTAATCGGATGTCAGGGCATTCACGGGCCACTAACTCCGTTTTTTGGGGGCGATCACCATTGTCAGTTGTCGGCCTTCCATTTTCGGGAACTGCTCGACACTACCCAACTCGGCCAGATCGGCTTCTACTCTCTTGAGTAACTCCATGCCGATTTCCTGGTGGGCCATTTCACGTCCGCGGTACCGCAGCGTGACTTTGGCCTTATCGCCATTTTCGAGGAAACGCGTCAGGTTGCGCAGCTTTACCTGATAGTCTCCTTCCTCCGTCCCTGGACGAAACTTCATTTCCTTGATCTGGGTGCGCTTGGCGCGTTTGCGTTGCGCTGCCTTCTGCTTCTTGGACTCGAAGATATGCTTGCCATAATCCATGATCTTGCAAACGGGCGGGTCGTTCTCCGCCATCATCACCAGATCCATGCCAACGGCTTCCGCAGCGGCTTGGGCCTCAGCGTTGGTCACAATACCAACCTGCTCGCCCTTTTCGTTGACCAGGCGGACATTTTCCGCCGTGATCTGATCGTTGGTCAGCGCCTTTTTACTGTTGCTCTCGCTCTTAATACTGCCTCTCTCCCATCAAGGTTTCGCGGTTGGAGGTAGTTATCCGAGCTTCTGAACACAATCAGGCACTTCCTCCAACGCAAACAGGAGCGCGAGTTTACTGCCCGAAAAGGGGATTCACAAGGGAAAAGAAAGCCGACAAATTGCGCCTCGGGGCGCTATCAGGCGGTGATAGCCAATCGGGTCCAATCCCGAGGCGTGCAGCCAAAGCGCCGCTGGAATAAGCGGCTGAAGTTACCGGAGGTGGCGTAGCCCAGTTGCTCGGCGATCGCCTGCATCGGGAACACCCCGCTCTCCAGCAGTGGCAGGCACATTTCAGCCCGCACCTCATCGACCAGATCAGAAAAACGACAGGACAGCTCGCGCTCGAAACGGCGCTGCAAGGTGCGCATGTCGCAGTTGAGTCGGGCGGCCAACTGCGTCAGATCGCAGGTGCCGGTGGGCAAATGCCCGCGTATCCAGCTACAGATATCGTTTTTCTGTAACGTCACCTTGGCGTCCTCCTGATACCGGTCGAGCTCGGCGATCAGCTCAGGCGGTTCATGGAGTTGCCGTTTCAGCGGGTTGGGTTGCGTGAGACAGGCACGCGTCAAGAGTAGCTCGGTTTCCGGGGCGTTGGCTTCAATCGGCACCCCCAGAAAATGACTGGGCCAGTCAGTACCCGACCAGCAAGGCTTGATGCGAATCAAAGTGGGTTGAAACGCGTCGCCCAGTGCGGATTTGAAACCCGCCACGGCCTGGAAGACGCCCAATACGCACATACGCTCCGCCTGAGAGACAGATATGTCCGCGGGCCGGTCAAGCCACGCCGTGAGCGCCGCGCATGCTCCCCGTCCAGTAAAGCGGCTCGGCATGGCGGCAGTTGAACATCAGCACCACCCGCAGGGCGTCGGCGACCGTCTCTGATCGCGCAATCAGTGGCGCCATTACGCCGCTCATTCTGTGATCCTGAGCCTCAGCGAGTTTCAGTAGTGGGAAGTTTGAGTCGCCGCAGAGCGCATCCAGACACTTCGCGATATCAGACGACATGAGCATGGGACCCAGTCCACCGGTAGTAAAAGCCGAATCAATAATGGTCTCGAAACTCTTCAGACGCGATGCTGACTCAAGCAGCGTATGCGCGCCCCAGAGTGAAGAGGTCTGATTGCTTGACCCATTAAGCGCCGCCCCTTCGCGTTTTTCTTCATTCTTTTACTGGGTTATGCGACGCCCGTAGACAATTGTCAAATATCACCTAACGCTAACATCGGTGAGACGGTGCTACTTTACCCCTCTGTGAGACAGTATTTTTCGCCTCTCGAAGACGGAAAGTGACGAGCTGGGACCACTCCGACTCAATCCACGGGACTGCGCTTGAGGGTCACGCAGAGCCGCTGGACTGAGGCATACTTCGGTCTGAGATGGCTCTGGATAGCTGGAATGAACCCGAAGTGTGGCAATGAAGGCAACCCCTGCGGCCCCAGTATCCGCAGAGGGTGGCCAGGACTTTTGACAATCGTTATTGCGATGCTGACGCAAAACGCCGTCGCGCAAGCACAAGCTGTTGCGAGCGTCGGCCGTATCAGCATCGATTACGGTGTGGTCACCCAGCACTACCAGACTACTTGGTCCGATCCCAGGCTACCTGCTGGCGTCATGAGGGGGATGCCACCCTCTGCCATGACATCTGTTATGGGTAGTGTCAGTGAAACTAAGGGCGAATCGTCCGTGCCTGAGGACGCCATCATCGACGCGGACTCGACCCAGGCAGAAAACACTATTAATGAAGCCGCAGTGCTGTATGCGATCGATCTGGGGGAGGACGGCATGACAATGGTGGTGAGCACCAAGACCTCGCTTAAACCCGGCGACTGCGCCGCCATCGAGCGTTCGGGCACCTACTTCAACCTGCGAGGTGTGAACGCCGGCTTCTGCGACCCAACCAACCAAGCGACCATCGCGGGCCTCCAGTCAGTCAATGTGGCCGCTGCGAAGCGCTGCAAGGTGGCGCGAGAACAACTGGAAACGATAACCGTCGAAGAGAACCAGACCCTCACAAAGAGCGAAATCGGGATGCTCTGCGATGGTAGTTGAGCGGATGGATCATCTGATCAAGCGGGCAGCTGATAAGGTCACGACCCCACTGACTGCTGCCCATGGGCGGCGGCGTTTCCCGGGTCCTAGACCGGCAAATCGTCAGTCAGCCTGAAGACGCCCTTTGCGCGCCACCTCGGCCGCGAGGGTTTCAAGCAATCCCTCTTGCGTGAGAGACCCCAAGTCCTGCCCATGCCGCGCACGAACAGATACCTCGCCTGACTCCATCTCCTTGTCGCCCACCACCACCACATAGGGCACCTTGGCGAGCTCGAGCTCACGAATCTTGAAGCCAATCTTCTCGTTTCGGAGATCCGTCTCGGCGCGGAAACCCGCAGCCTGCAAACGCTCCGCCACCTCGGTCGCATAAGCGGCGTGCTTGTCCGTGATGTTCACGACGACCGCTTGCTTAGGCGCCAACCACACCGGGAAAGCACCCTCGTAGTGCTCAATCAAAATGCCAATGAACCGCTCAAAAGAGCCCAGCACCGCGCGATGCAACATTACCGGCACTTTGCGCGCGCCATCCTCGGCCACGTATTGCGCGTCGAGCCGGCCCGGCATGGAGAAATCGACCTGAATGGTGCCGAGCTGCCAGATCCGGCCAATACAGTCTTTGAGTGAGAACTCGATCTTCGGGCCATAAAAAGCGCCCTCACCAGGCAGCTCTTCCCATGGCAATCCCTTGGCATTGAGCGCCTCAGCGAGTGCGGCCTCGGCGCGGTCCCAGTCTTCATCAGAACCCACCCTCTCGGCAGGCCGGGTCGAAAGCCGATAGATGACTTCACTGAACCCGAAGTCGGCGTAGACCTCATGCAGCATGTCGATGAACTGCGAGACCTCGGGCTGAATTTGCTCTTCAGTACAGAATATGTGCGCGTCATCCTGAGTAAAACCGCGGACACGCATGATGCCGTGCAGAGACCCCGAGGGCTCGTTACGGTGGCAGCTACCGAACTCAGCCAGCCGCAGCGGGAGGTCGCGATAGGACTTGAGACCCTGATTGAAGACCTGCACGTGGCAAGGGCAGTTCATGGGCTTGACCGCAAACTGACGCTCCTCGGCCTCGAGGGTGAACATGCCCTCGGCGAACTTGTCAGCGTGCCCTGAGCGTTGCCACAAACTAATATCCACCACTTGCGGCGTTTTGATTTCCTGATAGCCGAAGGCCAGTTGCTTCTCGCGCATGTAGCGCTCGATAGTCTGGTAAATGCTCCAGCCTGCCGGGTGCCAGAACACCATGCCCGGCGCTTCTTCCTGGGTATGAAAGAGATCGAGCTTTTTGGCGATCTTGCGATGGTCGCGCTTCTCGGCCTCGGCAATGCGATTTAGGTAGGCCTTGAGCTGCTTTTTGTTGGCCCAGGCCGTGCCATAAATTCGCTGTAACTGCTGATTGTTGGCGTCGCCGCGCCAGTAGGCACCAGCCACCTTGGTCAGCTTGAACGCCTGCAGCTTGCCGGTGCTGGGTACATGGGGCCCACGGCAGAGATCCATCCACTCGCCCTGCTTATAAATGGTGATCTCTTCATCGCCCGGCAGATCCTCGATGATCTGTACCTTGTAGTGCTCACCCATGTTGCGAAAGATTTCGATCGCCTTGTCACGGGGGCTGACGATGCGCTCAACGGTAAGATCATCGGCGGCGATCTCTGCCATGCGCTTTTCGATGCTCTCAAGGTCTTCCGGCGTAAAGTTGTGGCCCGAGGCAAAGTCGTAATAAAAGCCGTCCTCCACCGTCGGCCCGATGGTGACCTGGGTCCCGGGGAAGAGCTGCTGCACCGCCTGCGCCAACAGATGCGCCGTGGAGTGGCGAATAATTTCAATCGCCGCCTCGTCGCGATCGGTGAGAATACTGAGCGTGGTATCACGCTCAATCACATGGGAGGTATCGACCTCGCGGCCGTCTACAACACCCGCAAGTGCGGCTTTGGCAAGACCCGCGCCGATATCGGCGGCGACATCAAACACCGTGACCGGGGCATCAAAAGTGCGTTGGGATCCATCGGGAAGGGTAACAACAGGCATAGAGCATTCCTTATCCAGTGGCGACCGTTACCAGAGGCCGCGTGAGAAGGGCTGAAGTGTGTCAGAGCAGTGTGAGATTGCAAAGCGTAAAAGATACCGCGAGAGGGCAAAGGAGCAAACATCTGGTAGCGGCCAGCCTCAGAGCGCAGGGCTACCCAGCAAATGCTACCTGCTTGAGCTCGGTAACCTCATCTCTTAGCGCAGCCGCTTCCTCGAATTCGAGGTTTTTGGCGTGCTCGAGCATTTTTTGCTCCATATCAGCGATCTTGCGGCCGAGGGCCGCGGGGGTAAGGTGACTGATCTCGGCCGACAGCGAGGCGCGATCAACCTTGGCAGGACGCGACTTACCGCCTTTGGCTTTGGTGGGCATGCGCCTCGCGCCTTCGAGGATGTCCTGCACAGACTTGTGGATGCCCTTAGGCGTGATGTTGTTTTCCTCGTTGAAAGCCAGCTGTTTGGCTCGACGGCGTTCGGTCTCTGCCATCGCTCGGGTCATTGAACCGGTTTCCTTATCAGCATAAAGAATCGCACGACCATCAATATGCCGCGCAGCGCGACCGATCGTTTGTATGAGTGACTTGTCGCTGCGCAAGAACCCCTCTTTGTCTGCATCTAAAATGGCCACCAGCGAGACCTCGGGCATATCCAGACCCTCTCGCAGCAGGTTGATACCCACCAGGACATCAAAGTGCCCCAAACGAAGATCGCGAATAATCTCAACGCGCTCAACGGTGTCGATATCGGAGTGCAGATAGCGCACACGCACTTTGTGGTCGTCCAGAAACTCGGTGAGGTCCTCCGCCATGCGCTTGGTCAGCGTGGTCACCAGCACCCTGTCGCCCGCCTCTACCGTTGCATGTATCTCGGCTAGCAGGTCATCCACCTGCGTGCTGGCGGGGCGCACTTCCACCGGGGGGTCCACCAACCCAGTGGGCCGCACAACCTGCTCTACTGTTTGCCCTGCATGATCGTTCTCGTAAGGCCCCGGTGTTGCGGAAACATAAATAGCCTGGGGGCAGAGCAGCTCCCACTCCTCAAACTTAAGCGGCCGGTTATCCAGCGCGGAAGGCAAGCGGAAACCGTATTCAACCAGCGTCTCTTTACGACTGCGATCCCCGCGGTACATGCCGCCTATCTGCGGGATCGTTACGTGGGACTCATCCACCAACACCAGTGCGTTGTCCGGGATGTATTCAAACAATGTGGGGGGCGCCTCCCCCGGCGCGCGGCCCGAGAGGTATCGGGAGTAGTTCTCGATCCCCTGGCAATAGCCGAGCTCACGAATCATCTCCACGTCGTACCGGGTGCGCTGCTGCAGCCGTTGGGCTTCCAGCAATTTCTCCAGCTCCTTGAGCTGTTTGACCCGCTCCTCGAGCTCCGCCTCGATGAGGTCTACCGCACCCAGCATGGTGTCCCGCGAGGCCACGTAATGCGTCTTGGGGAAAATGGTGACCCGGGGCAACCGCTCCTCGATCGCGCCAGTCAGCGGATCAAAGGTGTAAATGTTCTCGATCTCCTCGTCAAAAAGCTCGACCCGAATCGCCAATTCATCCGATTCGGCGGGGAAGATGTCGATTAGCTCGCCGCGAACCCGATAGGTACCCCGCTTGAAATCAATATCATTGCGGCTGTACTGAAGTTCAGCGAGCTGCCTCAGAATGCCTCGCTGATCGATGATTTCACCGCGGGATAGGTGCATGACCATTTTGAAATAGGACTCGGGGTCACCCAAGCCGTATATCGAAGAGACGGTGGAGACGACCAGACAGTCCTGACGCTCAAGCAATGCCTTGGTCGCAGAGAGGCGCATCTGCTCGATATGGTCGTTCACCTGCGCGTCCTTCTCGATGTAAGTATCGGATGACGGCACATAGGCCTCGGGCTGGTAGTAGTCGTAATAGGACACGAAGTACTCCACCGCGTTGTTCGGGAAGAACTCCTTAAACTCACCATAGAGCTGCGCAGCCAGCGTTTTGTTGTGCGCCATAACGATGGTGGGGCGCTGCAGCGCCTGCACCACGTTGGCCATCGTGAACGTCTTACCCGACCCAGTAACGCCGAGCAGGATCTGCGAGGCGAGACCAGACTGCACGCCCGCAATCAATTGCTCGATCGCAGCGGGTTGGTCACCCGCTGGCGCGTAATCGGACTGTAGTTCGAAGGGTCGGGTCACAGGTGAGAGGATCGTGCAAAAGCGCAAGGATAACGGATCTTGAGGATGGGCGAGATTTACCTGATATGCGGTTGACTGGCCGAAAACCGGATGTGTACACTTCGCACCCTCTTCGGAGACCGTTCCGCCTTAGCTCAGTTGGTAGAGCAACTGACTGTTAATCAGTGGGTCGCTGGTTCGAGCCCAGCAGGCGGAGCCATATTATGAAAAGCCGCACTCTGTGCGGCTTTTTTATGGCCGTTATATGAGCGGTTTAGAATGCCCGAGAGACCTGCCTGCGACAGCTAAATGAAGAATGAAACCAGTACGGGACTGCTAGCGGCACTTTTGCTGCTCTTTAACAGTCAGGTCTGTCTTGCAGCACCTCTCTGGAGTGACTTCAGTGGCGCTTACGTTGCAGGAAGGGGCTTTACGCTCGATCCCGATCAGCAGCGCACCGTGAGCTTGGAATATGCCTCGGGTTATACCTGGGGAGACACCTTTACCTACCTCGATACCACCTTCTTTCGCGGCGATGAGCGCGCCTATTCACTTTTTGGAGAGACGGCGGCGCGGTGGTCGCTGATGGAGTCTGATGAAGACCGGCCACAGAAGGTAGTGACAGATGTGCTCGTCTCCGCAAGCCTGGAGTTTGGCTCCGGCACTGTCGAAACTTTTACCTTAGGCCCCTCGGTTGATCTCAACGTAACGGGCTTTGATTACCCGCACCTCGGCCTGATGCGCAGGGAAAGCCTCAATAGAAGCGGATTCAACAATAGCGATGGATGGCAATTCGTGCCCACCTGGTCGCTCACTATCCCCACCGGTCGTTCAGAATGGGTGATTGATGGGTTCGCCAAGTAGATCTTTGCCACCGATCACAGCGACTACCACCCAAACTTTCAATTCAATCCTCAGATCAAATACAACATCGGCAAGCACCTGTCCGGGGCGGATAGGCGAGTGTATTTAGGGTTTGAGTAATACTACTGGTCGAACAAGTACGGGGTCAAAAGCTCACCGGCTTTGGACAGCGACCAGCACGCGGTCAGCTTTCTCGCCAAGTATCATTTTTAGAGCCGAGGTGTCAGGCCTCGGCCCCATCTGAGGAGGCGTCTTCGGATTCGTCTGACGAAGCGTCTTCCTCGACTTCAGGTTTTTCATCGTTTTCGCAAGCAATAGCTGGCGACACGTCGATCTCCCCAGTAGCTTCCCAAGTGGGGACTTTATCGTCGAAACCTGTGTATCGAAGCGTGGCGTCGCCACTCAGCACCACCTGCAGCGCGCGTCGGCGAGTTTCTTTTTCGCCTCCGGCAGCCGAAATGCTGAAGGTCTCCTTCGGCCGAAAGAGGAACACCTGCATTGGCTCACCCAAAGACACCTCTTTATCGGCGCCTTTGTCAGACGCAAAAACACTGCCGAGGTAGTGCTTGGCGCCGGGCATATCGTTATAACACGGGCAGCCTTCACTGGCATCGAAAAATTTAAACTTGCTGTTAAAGGCGCCGCCCTCGATCGAAACCCGCAGCGTGGCGGTCTCTGCAGACACGCTCAGGATCGTCATCGTTGCCACACCAATCAGCGTTGCCATCGCCCATCTCGCCAGCCTTTGCAATGCCACATTCTCTTCACCACCCCTGCAGTTTGCACCAGAAAACTTAGTCTAGCGCGTTCGTCAAAAATGTCAGCGGACTTTGTCATGCTCTGCTGATTCCCTGAACCCGCGTAAGCCCCGCGTGACGTGCGCGTGATCATTGCTATCGGTAGACTCTCCATCCAGTGGGGCGTCATATCAGGGAGCGCTGCGTGGAAACCATTTCTTGGCAGGATTTTGAGCAGGTCGACCTGCGGGTCGGCACCATCGTCACCGCTGAAGTCTTTGCGGAGGCCCGCCGACCCGCCTACATCCTGCATGTCGACTTTGGTCCAGATATCGGCGTATTAAAGTCGAGTGCCCAGATCACCGACCTATACCAGCCTGGAGATTTGTTGGGTCACCAAGTGATTGGCGTGGTGAATTTCCCTGCCAAACAGATTGGCCCGATCCAATCCCAGTGTTTGATTACGGGTTTTCCACAAGCCGATGGCTCTGTGGTCCTGATTCAGCCGGAACGGCCCGTGGAAAATGGTTTGAAACTGGCTTAAGTCGCACGATTGCTCGCGCAACGCGCTGGCCGCTCAGGCGCCATAGCGCGCCAGAAACTGCTCCACCCGCTCCGCATCTTCCTCGCTATGGGTGAGTGATGAGCAAAGGTTCACCAACGCCAACGGGGCGCGAGCGGTCTGCTCATAGCAGGCGCTCGCCGGACCCGCTTCACCCACCCATTCGGCAAGTAGCTCCGGGCTGACCGCGCCCGCCTCGGGCACGAGCGTGAACTGTGCCAGATTGTTGAGCGCCTTAAGCAATTTGGGCCCCACCATCTGCGGTGCGATATGCGTCGCGTCCGCGCGCTCAATGATGGACTCAGACAGGTAGGCCAAAAACCCCAGCACGGGAGACGCTGCGGTAAAGCCCATAAGCGCGTTATGGGGAGACTGATAGGCGCGCCACGTTCCTTCTGTTGTTGACTGAACCCAACACTCCTCGCCAAAAAACGTATGCGTCGAGTCGGGTATGCGCCAGATGGGATCGACCACCACAGTGTCAGCATCGATCCACACCACCAGTCCGCCGCGCGCCGCCAGCTCCGCTTCGATCCAACGTAGCCGCGCCAAATCAGCCAGTATCGGCGTGCGTTGCTGAAGCTTGGCGCGCAACGCAGGCGTCACCCAGTCAAAGAGCGCGTCACCGATACAGTGATAGTCGTATCCCTGCAGCTGAGACCAGTCGGCGACGGACGCCATGCACCGACTCACCCAGTCGGGCCTCGCATCAGCCGCGGATTGCAGAATCGTAATGGCGGTCATAGGTCGCTCAGCGACTCACGCGATGCCCTGATTATTCTGTAGCCCCATCACCTCAGGTTGGTTCGGTTGCAGTCCCTGCACGCGCCCCTGCGCCTTGAGCCAGCGCGCCACCACATCCCAGATGGGCTCACCCTCCACCTGCTGCACCGACGCCCAACCCGCCACCTTGTAGGTCTTACTCGCGTCGATGGGTTTGCTGTTCAGAGTCAGCCCGCTAATGCGCGACCCGGCTTGCGCCATCGGTGCGATCGTATATTGCAAACCACCGGATCGCACCATGTCCCCACCCTGCTGGTAGTAAGGGTCGGGGTGGAACAAATTGTCGGCAACGTCCTCCAGCACCCGCTTGAGGAACTCACCACTCATTTCGGTCAGGGTCACCGAGGGATAAGTAATCGCCACCTGCGCCATGAGGTCTTCCATGGTGATCGCAGTGTCAGGGAGCAGCGTGGTGCCCCAACGAAAACCTGGCGACAGGGCGATGGGAGCATCGAGCTCGTCCATTAACGCTTCACAAATGAGCTGATCAACACTGCCATTAAAATTGCCACGTCGGTATAGAAGATCATCCGTCATGGCCAAAGGCTCGGCGAGTCGCTCGGCAAAGGGAGCTCGAATGCGGGCAATCAAGTCACTCATGGCCGGGTCGGGGGGCAACAGCGCCGCGAACACCGGCAGCAGCCGATACGACCAGTCGCGGATACGTCCGTCGCGCACATCAAAGTCCAGCACACCCAAAAACTTGCCGTTGGAGCCCGCATTGGTGACCAGCGTCACACCGCCTGCATTTTTAATTTCTAGCGCACGGGGAATCGCGTCGTGGGTATGGCCGCCCAAAATGGCGTCGATGCCCGTTACCCGTGAGGCCAGCTTTATGTCGGTATCGGCGCCGTTGTGAGAGAGCAAGACCACCACCTGAGCCCCGGCGGCGCGCACTTCATCCACCTTTTCTTGAAGCTCGCGCTCCTGAATACCGAAGGTCCATCCGGCGGTGAAATGGGCGGGGTTGGCGATGGGCGTATAGGGAAACGCCTGACCAATGATCGCCACGGGCACCCCATTAATCTCTCTGACGGTATGGCTCGCAAACACCGGATCGCCAAAGTCCATATCTTTCACGTTGTGCGCCACAAAGTCGATGTGGCCGTCGAGGTCCTGATCAACAATTTCCATGACCCGATCCGTGCCCAACGTGAACTCCCAGTGGCCGGTCATGACATCGACGCCCAGGAGCTTGCTGGCCTCGACCATGTCCTGGCCCTGCGTCCACAACGCCGTCGCGGAGCCCTGCCAGAGGTCTCCACCATCGAGCAGTAACGCGCCCGGTCGATCTGCCCGGAGCCGCTTCACCAAAGTAGCGATGTGGGCAAAGCCCCCGGCACGTCCGAACTGCTCTGCAGCGGCAACATAATCAAGATAGGTGAGCGCGTGCGCCGCCTGCGAACCCGGCGCAATATCAAAGTGGTTAAGCAGCGCATCACCGACCAGATGCGGCGGCCGGTTGCGGGCGTCATGCACCCCGATATTGACTGAGGGCTCGCGGTAGTGGACCGGGAGCAGCTGCGCGTGCACGTCGGTCATGTGCATCAAATGCACGTTGCCGAACCGCGGTAGATGATAGGCATCGCCAGTTTGTGGCTGAGCGCGCAGCAATGAGGGCAGAGACAGCCCCGCGGCGGCACCAAGCCCCAACAGCTTATGGAACTCTCTTCGGTCCATTGGGCTTAGCGAATCACTCTGCGGCTTGGTTGACCGGAGACGCGGGGTCAAGCAAGTAAGCCATCACGTCTTGCAACTGCTGCTCAGTGAGAATGCCTTGCGCGCCAAAGCGCGGCATGTGCGAGCAGAGATTGTAGGCATGGGTATCCCACAGCTTGGTCCAGGTGTACTGCAGCATTGCTTCACTTTGACCCCGCGCCCCGTATCCCGTCAAAGAAGGTCCCAGGGTGCCGTAGGCGACCTCATCAGGGGCGAGTTGGTGACAGGCGTAGCAGTTGCCGCCATTGGGTTGGGTCGGATCATCGCTCGACTGCAGACCCCGTCCGTTACCCGCCACTTCGGCGCCCCGCTGCCAGTCACCCAGGTATTGGCCATCTGCCGGCAGTACTACCGCATCCAAGCGCTCTGCGCGCAATGACGCCAGCATGTCGTTATCGAGGGGCATACCCCGCGGCGCACTGCAGGCGCTTTGCACCGCATCGCGCTCCAACCGGTCCATAGTGGCCTGATTCTTGGCAACGAAGGAATTTTGTAATACCGCTTCTATGTCATCAGAAGCCATTGTCCACGCCGCCATGCTCGCGGTGAGCGCCACGGTGATCCCTGCAATGAGAGCCTTCATCGTTTCAACCCCGGGGCGGTCATGGTGCCGCCCGCGGCATTCACCGCCATATAAGTTTGTAAGGCGATGCTGGCCTCGGAGCCCATTTGCAGCTCGGGCCATCGCTGCTGGCGGAAGCAGTCCCGAAGCCGCCATCCCATGGTTCTTACCAGCCCCTGGGAAATACGGTAGGCAGGCCAACTCCCCCAGGCCTCGGCGGCGCCGGTGTGGGAAGTCAGATCAGGCAGCGCCTGCAAGCGAATGCGCATATCGGATTGCTCGTGACAGGTAGCACAGGAAAAATCATGGGGGCCTGCGCGATAGAAGAAAATCTCCTCGCCGAGTGTATACATCGCCCTTTCAGCCGCGTGGGTCTGCTCGGGTGCAATCGTGGCGCCTTCCGATTCTGCTGCCAGCCAGGTCACGAGCGCTTCCATCTCTGTCCCGAAATCCCCTCTCAGTGAGTAGGGTTTTGCCGTCACCGTCTCGAGATCCCGGCCTTGAATCGTCGTCATGCAGTGGACCAAGCGTGATTCAAGATCCATCACCGCATCGGTATCGGCGAAGTAGCGCGGGAATCGCACATAGGCACCCGAAGTCACCCCCGGCCCCAAACCCAGATCACAGGCTTCCAGCGTGGCAGACTCGGGACCTTGCGGCGCGAACCACAGCTCTTCCCCCTCGTCGATAACGAAAACCGCCGGGTTGTCATCACCCATCAGATCCCGGTACTGATCGAATACCCCGTCGTCCGCCGCCAGCTGCGCTGCGCACAGCCATGCCGCGAACCATGTGAACCCCAAATTACGCTTCTTCAAAGTTGTTCCCCGCACATTCACGGTCAGCGGATCGTGGTTTCACCTTCGCCGGTACCGCCCTGATTATCGGTCCAGACGACCCGCACGGTATCGCCCGCCTCCCCGCCTGCAAAACGCACGCCGAGAAAAGGATTGGCGGACACCGCCGCACCCCAATGGCCCTGCATCACAGGCTGATCACCGTGGAGCACCGCCACCTCGGTAATAAAATGCGCAGGGATAGGATCCCCCGCCTGGTCCTTGCGCATTCCGGTTTCCATCGGATGGCGCATCAATGCCTTAACCTCTGTCACGTCGCCCTTTTTCTGGGCGCGAATCTTGATTCGACCTGCCATGGTGCCCTCCTTAACCGCCACATCCGCCGAGAGTGACCTTGGTCTCCCTCGACTGCATGTATAACTGTCCGTCAGCCTCTGCCACTGCATACAGCGTGCAGGTTTGCGCCACCTTGACCCGGGTCTCGATATAGACCTCGGTGCCGGGCGGGATGTCAAACGAGGCCGCCAGCGGGTTCGGGTTCATTTCAACCAGCACAGACACTTTGGAGACATTCGGCAGCACCTCGGAATCGACTTCCACCCGGATGGGCACCACGGCACCGTTCTCAGCAATATCAGGCGTCGTAAATAGGATGCCTTCATGCACCTGGGGTGCGTCACCCAGCGCCGCCATCGCCTCATCCAGCGCGGTGGCGCCAAAGGCTGCCTCCGGCCTTGCCACCGCGGCCCACACGCGCCCCGGTAGGGTCGCTGCGACACCCAGTATCGCCGTCCAGCGCAACCAGCCCCGGCGCGAGATACCCTTTGCATGGATCGTTGTCATCGTCTCGGTCACTCCTTTTTATTCTTCGCCTGAGGTTAACCAGGCCACAATCTGTTGCAGCGCCTCGTCATCCACCGCGGGCATGGGAGGCATCGGCATGCTTCCCCACACCCCGGCGCCGCCATTCACTATCTTGTCACGTACGTAGGCCGCGTGCTCCTGCCCGGCGTACTTCGTTCGGATGGCATCAAGGCCCGGCCCCACTAGTTGGCCGGCCATCTGATGGCAGCCCGAACAGCCACCCGCGGTGAGCGCAGCCTCGGGCACGACAGTCGCCTCGACAACCGCGCTGGTCGCTGCCACTTGCTCAGGTTCCGCCGCTGTCTCTTTACCTGTCTCTTCACCCGTCTCTGTCTCGGTCCACAGTCCGGGGTATGGCCCCCAGTCCCGCACCTGTTCGGCAAGATTGCCGTGGGCATTCATGGCGTAGGCAGGCAAGGATGAGGCGATGTTGACCGCCACGTTGCAGTCAGTGGTGCAAGCAGAACCGCTCACATCCGGGAGGCCAGATACCGACCACAGACCATGATCGAGGCTCATGCCGTTTCGATTCGGCATGCGTGACTGGGTCTCCGCCATGTTGGTATCGGAAAGCACAAAATCGTCGTCGACCACATATCCCAAATTCAACAAATAGGCGACCAGCCCATAGACTTCGTCCGGACTGAGGGACTTGGGTGCGTTCCACGGCATGGCTCGGTAGATGTAGTCCCAGAGGGTCGACAGGGTAGGCACCTTCATCAAGGTGGTCCGGGTCACGCCGGGGTCGGTCAGCGAGGCCACCCGCCCGGTAGCGATATCCTCCTCCGTGATGTTGCCCAGCACCAGCGGCGCAAAAATCTCATTGGAGTCGCCGAAGTCGCCGTGGCAGGAGGCGCACTGGGTCAGCCAGATCTCCTCGCCCGCCCACACATCGCCACTGCCGGGCGGCAGACCGACAAAGTCAGGGCGCACGTCGATATCCCAGGCCGCGACCTCGCCCTCGGTCGCGGGTCGACCCAAATCCGCCAGACCTTCGGGCAGTGGCGCTGCCCACGATGTCATGTTCATCGTGCACAGCCACAGTGCGGCCGCTCTAACCCAGCTGGACATTATGTACCTCGCCGTCAGCGCCCACTCGCCAGGTCTGTATAGCGTTGTTGTGATAAATCGATCGTGTGCCACGCACGGCTACCAGCTGTGCGCGGCTGGGCTGGATATAGCCGGTGCTGTCGGTGACCCGGGATTGCAGCAGTGCCTCCTCCCCTTGCCAGACCCAATCACAGTGGAAGCGGGTCATGGCCTTGGGCAAGATCGGCCCGTCGAGGCGCGCCTGGCGCCAATTGCGCCCGCCATCGACCGACACCTCAACCTTCTTGACGGTGCTCCGACCGCTCCAAGCCAGGCCGGTGATGTCGTAATAGCCCTGCTTCAATAACTTTTGCCCGCCCGAGGGCGCCGTAATCACCGACTTCGCCTCCTGAATAGAGGTATATTGACGGTGCGTGCCATCGGGCATCAGATCCACGTAGTGCGCGACCTCGTCTTTGGTCGCCCAGGGCGCATCGCCCACTTCAAGTCGCCGTAGCCATTTCACCCACGACACGCCCTGCACACCGGGCACGACCAGCCGCAGGGGGTAGCCGTTTTCCGGGCGCAACATTTCGCCGTTTTGACCGTAGGCCACCAGCGCATCGTCTAATGCGTTCTCAAGATTGATGGTGCGCGTCATGCTGGAACCGTCGGCTCCTTCGGCCAGCAGCACGGTCGCGCGTTTGCGATCAAAGCCCGCCCGCTCCAGCAGCAAGGAGACAGGGACACCCGTGAATTCAGAGGCTGACAGCATCCCGTGGCTGTACTGTACGGTGGGCACCGCCACATTGCCCCACTCGAGTCCCGTGTTAGCGCCACACTCGAGGAAGTGGATGCGCGAGACGCTGGGCATGCGAAGCAGTTCTTCCATGGTGAACACCAGTGGGGTGTCTACCAGTCCGTTGATCATCAGCCGGTGCCGTCGCGGGTCGATGTCGACCCAACCCTGATGATGGCGCTCGAAGTGCAGGCCACTGGGGGTGATCATGCCGAACAGGTTTTGCAGTGGCGTAAACGACACGCTGGACTGGTCGGTCCGGGTAAGACCCGGACTCTGACGCCGGACAATATTGGCCTCATAAGGGGACGGTTGTCCGTAGGGATTGGCGACCACCGGCTTGCCCAGACTGCGGGTCCAGCTGGGCAGGTTCACGATATCCGGGTCGTCATCCGCCATGAGTGCCGGCGCGGCCATAGACGCGGCCGCGGCTGCGAAAGCGCTTTGCAGTAGCGAGCGGCGACCTGGATTGATGCCGTCCCGGGAGATGTCCTCAACCAGGTCTTTGGACAAAAAGGATTCAGGCGCGGGTTGAAGCTGACCCTGCTCGGCGTCTGATGCCATCCTTCTCCTCCCCCGGAGTGCTGCTACGTTTACCCGCGTTTCTCATTGCGCGCGGCGTCTTTTGCGTGGTTATTATTTTTTCTTATATACATATAACTTAATGTTAAACTGCCTTTGTCGCGGCAGCAAGCGTCGCGCTGTTTTTTTGCCAAGCGGAACACCAGATCGTAAGGTGCGCTTGGTAAATCCGCGTCGCTAGAGTGTAGCGTACCTGCGATCTCGGACGCGCGCCGGATGTGGCAATGACGCGGAACAACAGGGATGGATCGGCTCAAGCACTGAGAGTAAAGGCACCATGAACAAAGGCACTATCAACAAAACCCCAGTAGCAAAAGCACCATCACTACAAGCACCCTCTGTACCGATCACAGACAAGAGTGGCAGATAAAACGTTGCCGCCAGAACAGGGCCGCCTAACTCAGCGCCCATGCAAAAGAGGAGAACCCCATGCCGCGATTGTTCATGCTGACTATGCTCGCTTGCCTGACATTGTCGCCCACGATCCGCAGCGCTAATGCCGACGCACCGGGCGTGGTATTTCATCTGGATTCCGACACCAGCATGAACCGCATGCTCGCTCAGGTAGCGCGCCACCAAGCTTTCAACCCGGATATCGAGACGCGTGTCATCCTGATTGGCAATGGTGTCAAGCCGGCTCTAGAGGGTGCTAAGGACGCCAATGGCGGGCAGTACAGCGCGCAAATGGAGCAGTTGATGGCGTCGGGCATCCGCATTTTTGCCTGCGAGGCGACGCTCAATTACTACAATCTGACTGAAGACGACCTCGCCTTTGGCGTGGAAACCGTCCCCTCCGGGGTGGCCGCCCTTGGGAGACTGCAGGCGCGCGAGGGATGGGGTTACATCAAGCTCTGATGAGAGCCACCCTGACTCAAGCCGCAGCCTCCTTGCTGGTTTTGGCGGGACTGGTTGCCGGCGCGACCACTATTCCTCTGAACGCCTTTGCCGATACCGCAGCCCAAAGTGACTCGCCTGTACTTATTTACATTTACAGTCCCGAATGCGGTGCCTGCCGCCAGTTTGATCGTGAGGTGGGTCCGATTTACAACAAAACCGCGGAATCCCTCGCGCTACCGCTGGAAAGGGTATTGATCGACGACTGGAAAGCAGACCGGCATCAGCTGGTCGAATGCGCCTCGGCGGAGATCATCGGCACGCCGACTTTCTTGCAGATCCGTAACTGTAAGGAGCTTGACCGCATCACAGGCTACTCAGACGCCGAGCTCTTCTGGCTGGGGCACCGCAGGATGATGAATCGGATCGCTTCAGATCACTGACAATCTTCTAGGGTTGCGCGCTTCGCCCCGCGCTCATCGCGATTAGCGGCCTCGCAATCTCTCCACCCACATCTCACCCTTTGCCTGATCAGGCCATTTGGACGAGTATTAGCGAGTAGCGAAACAACCGCCCTCGATCAGGCCGGGGATTTGGTACGCCGCACGCCCGGTGCGGGTGGCTCTGCCGGAGCACCTGCGAAGCACTGCGCATTCTTCATCCAAAGCTGGGCAACCTCGCCCTCGCACACCAAATGCGTATCCGCGATATTGCGGGTCTGGGTGACCACCTGAGCAAACTCATGTGCCATGCCGCTAATGACCTGATCACTGTCGGGGTTGCCATACTCCCATGACTCGCCAGACGGTGAGGTGAGACGTAATACAGGCGGCTCCTCGGGTACTTCCAACCCCCGCACCGTGAAAGACCAGCCAAAGGTATTGACACCCAAAACCACAATGTTGCGGATGCGGTCGTCTTCGCTCCGCTCAATACCGAGCTCATCCGCGATCGCCTGGCCGTGTGCCCAAGTCTCCATTTGCCGCGCGGTAATCGATGAGCGCGCACTCATGCTGGGCCCAACCCAGGAGACGCGATCAGAGGGGTCGGCCTGCTGGTAGGCCGCGGCCACCTCGCGAAATCCGGCCTGCCACAGAGAAACCAGATCGAGGCCACCCTCGGGAAATTTTGCGAGCTCGATATCTGGCAAGGTTTTACCCGCCATCATGGCCTCTACCGCGGGCTTGAGTTCTGCCTGAAAAGCATCGGGCGCCGTGAGCGCAAGGTTCGCCATGTGGTTCCAGAAATGGAGGTGGCGCATGATCGTCTCAAAGGTCCAGGACTTGAACCCCGTTGGATGACTGAAATCGCTGGCCTGTAGCGGCGCGATGAGCTGCTCCAATGCTTCTGACTCGGCTAAAAAATCACTCGCCTGTTGCATGATGACTCCCGAAATCGGTTAGGTGATGCCTAAGACTTGCGCTGGCTGACGCCAGATTTACTCGCCTTCGGCCTCCTCGATCACCATGATGACATCTCCCGCCGCCATCTGCTGACCATCCTGCCCATTCAATTGCTGCACCACGCCGGACACCGGTGCCAGAATTTCATGCTGCATTTTCATGGCCTCAAACACCGCCAGGCGCTGGTCTTTTTCCACCGACTGATCAGCCTCGACTAACAGCGTGACGAGCTGACCGTGCATCGGGGCCTGAACCTTACCGCCTTGCGCGTCCTCTGCCGACTCCGGGGGAATGAGATCGGTGTTAATCAGCGTCACTTCCGACTGATCTGTCGCCAGCATCAGTGCAGCGGCATCACTCTGGTGATAACCCAGCACCACGCGCTGACCATCCAGCAACAACGTGACGTTGTCTGTATTAAGCGTTTGCAATGTGACACTGTGCGACACCTCCATCAGCGTCACCGTGAACTGCTCTGCGCTGTTTGAGGTAATGTCTGCAGTGAACGCAGCGTCCCCCACCTCGAAGTGATGCCGTCTCGTCACCGGCCCGGTCGACACCCAACCTCGCAACTCTTCATTTACCGACAGCGCACTGGCGAAATGCTGCTCCGCCGCGAGAATCTGCTGGAGCACGATGCCCGCCGCTAGGGTGCCCGTCGTCGGTTGCGCGGGAGCGAAGCCCTCCGGGTAGTGCTGATCAATGTAATCAGTGGTCGCCCCACCCTCGATAAAGTTCGGCTGATCCAACAACTCCAGTAAAAACGCGCGGTTATGGGTGACACCCGCCAGCGCGGTGCTCTGCAGTGCCGAGCGGAGTTTCAATCTCGCCGTTTCGCGAGTCTCTCCCCAAGCAATGATCTTGGCGACCATCGAATCATAAAAGGGCGAGATGGCATCGCCGCTCTCGATCCCTGAATCCACCCGCACACCCTCTCCCGCGGGAACGCTGAACAGTGACACCGGACCCGCGCTGGGCAAAAACGTCGCCGCCGGGTCCTCCGCGCAGAGTCTCACCTCAATCGCATGGCCAAAGAGATCAATATCTTCCTGCGTAGCGGGCAACGACTCTCCCTGAGCCACGCGGATCTGCCATTGCACGAGATCAAACCCCGTGACGCATTCTGTCACCGGGTGCTCAACCTGCAGCCGGGTATTCATCTCCAGAAAATAAAACTCGCCACTGGCTTCGAGCAGAAACTCCACCGTGCCAGCGCCCACATAATTCACCGCCCGCGCCGCCTCTACTGCAGCGTTGCCCATCGCTTCGCGGAGCTCCGGGGTCATGATGGGGCACGGGGATTCCTCTACGACCTTCTGGTGCCGCCGCTGCAGCGAGCAGTCGCGCTCACCCAGATGAATCACATTGCCATGAGTATCGGCAAACACCTGCACCTCGACGTGCCGCGCACCCTCGATTGCCCGTTCCAGAATAAGATCGCCGTTACCAAACGCGCCTTCGGCCTCGGAACGCGCCAGCGCAATCGATTGCAGCAGCTGATCGGGGTCCGCCACACGCCGCATACCGCGACCACCGCCACCCGCCGCAGCCTTGATCATCACCGGCATGCCCATCGCTTCCACCTCGCGGCAGAGTGTGTCGTCGGACTGGTCCTCGCCCTGATACCCGGGGATGCAGGGCACCTTGGCCTCAAGCATCGCGCGTTTGGCGAGCGCCTTATCACCCATGATTTCGACGGCCGCCGCGGGCGGGCCGATAAAGATAACGCCTGCCTCTGCACAAGCCGCCGCAAAACCGGTGTTCTCACTTAAGAAGCCATAGCCCGGGTGAATCGCATCAGCGCCTGTTGTGCGGGCCGCCTCCAGAATCGCCTCTCCCACCAGGTAAGACTCAGCTGCGGTGTTGCCGCCGAGGGGCACTGCTATATCGGCGGACCGCACATGCAGGGCATTGGCATCAGCGTCGGAATAGACGGCAACGGTTTTGAGGCCCATGGCCTTGGCGGTGCGCATGACCCGAACCGCAATCTCACCGCGATTGGCCACCAGCACTGTTTGGATTGCTTTCATATCTCGCTCTCCTGGTGCCAAATAGGCTTGCGCTTCTCAAGGAATGACGCCACGCCTTCCTTACCCTCCTCTCCCTTCAAACAGTCCGTGAAGTTCTCCGCGGCGAAGCGCATCTTTCGCTCATCGGGCAGCGTCGGCAGTGTTCTGATCAGGGTTTTTGTCGCGGCCACGGCGCCAGGGGCGCAGGCCAGCACATCGGCGCGGATCCGCGCCTCGGCAGCCTCAAGGCCGTCTGCGTCAGTTACCACCACATCTAATATGCCCAGCGCCGCCGCCTCCGCACCTGCAAAGCGGGCTGCGCTCAGCATGAGTCGCCGGCCTGTGGACTCACCGCACTTCTGCATCACGTAACGGGCAATTTGCGCCGGCGAGATACCGATACGCGTCTCAGAGAAAGCAAACTTGGCATCCGCAGTGCCGATCGTGACATCGCAACAGCAAGCGACACCGAGCCCCCCTGCCATCGCCGCACCCTCAATCACCGCAATGGTCACCATGGGCAACCGGTCGAGGGTGTAGAGCAGGTGCCCGATGGTCTCACTCATGGCGATCACTTCTTCATTGGACGCCGTCGCCATGGTTTTGAACCCTTTAAGATCACCGCCTGCGCAGAAGAAGCCGCCTCGCCCACGGAGGGTCAGGCCTCTGACGGAGCGGTCGTCCTGAAGGGCATCGCAAATACGCTGCAGGTCGGCGACCACCTCGTCAGTGAGTGGGTTGCGGCGCTCGGATTGATTGAACCAGACGGTCAACCAGCCCTGATGCAGTTCACATTCGACAGAGTCGGTATGGGGTAGTGTTGTCATGATCACATCCTCGCCACGCCGAAGCTGTTGGGCGTGAGCGTGCGCCCACGGCCCTCCAGTACGGTTTCGAGACAAAAGGCGAGCACCTTACGGGTATCGCGCGGATCGATCACGCCGTGATCCAGCACGCGGCCAGAGGTATAGAACGCGTCTTCCTGCGCATCGAAGTGGGCGATGATCGCGGCTTCCTGCTCAGCCAACTGCTCCTCGGGAATCTCGATGCCCTTGCGCGCAGCACCCGCTCGCGCGACCTCGCTCATGGTCTTGGCTGCGCTCTGCCCCGCCATTACACCCGTGCGCGCACTGGGCCAGGCGAACAGAAAATCAGGTTCGTAAGCCCAGCCGCACATACCGTAATTACCCGCGCCAAAACTGGCGCCAATGTACAGCGTGATTTTTGGCACCCGCGCGGTACTCACCGCCTGAACCATTTTTGAGCCGTGCTTGATCATGCCGGCCTGCTCGTACTCGGTCCCCACCATGTAGCCCGTGGTGTTCTGGAGGAAAATAATCGGCAAATCGGACTGATCGCATAGCTGAACAAACTGCGCGACCTTGGTCGCACCGTTCGGGTCGATCGGGCCATTGTTGCCAATCACCGCGCAGGCAATGCCGGTGATACTGACGTGAGCACAGAGCGTGGAGGCACCGTAGCGAGGCTTGAATTCCTCGATTTCCGAGCCATCCACTACCCTCGCGAGCACCTCGCGGCAGTCATAAGGCACTTTGGGGTCCGTGGGTACAGCACCCGCCAGCTGCTCAGCCGGATATTGGGGGGGCTGATAGGCGCGACGCGGGACGGGTGTCGTCCGCCGGTTCCAATCGAGCCGCTCAAACACCTCGCGCGCTTTCAGTAACCCGTGGGCATCATCCTCTACCAAGTACTCGACGACGCCTGAGACGCTGGCATGCATCTCAGTGCCACCGAGCTCACGATCATTGGCGACCTCACCGGTAGCGGCTTTGACCAGCGCCGCACCGCCGAGCGCCGCCATGCCATTTTCTTTCACACCAATGACGTAATCCGACATGCCCGGCATGTAGGCACCACC
>CBFHIW010000039.1:0-26790 GCA_965656065.1 Luminiphilus sp.
TATCGTCACGGTGGACCGCTCATCAGATGCGCGGCTGGTCCCCGGCGACACAGTGGTGGAGCGGGAGGATCTCGACGCGGTATGGCAGGCTCTGGTGCTAGGCATGCGCGACTATGTCGACAAAAATGGCTTCCCCGGGGTGGTGTTGGGGCTTTCTGGTGGCATCGACTCCGCCGTCACGCTGGCGGTCGCCGTGGATGCGCTGGGCCCCGAGCGGGTTGAAGCGGTCATGATGCCGTTTCGCTACACCGCCAGCATGAGCGTAGAGGACGCGGCGGCCGAAGCGGAGGCCCTAGGCGTGCGCTTCAGTAATCTGTCGATCGAGCCCTTGTATGAGGCTTTCATGACGGCGCTGGCGGGCGAGTTTGTCGGTTTGCCCGCCAACATCACCGAAGAAAACCTGCAGGCACGGTGTCGCGGCGTGCTGCTCATGTCCATCTCCAACAAGAAAAATCTCTTGGTGCTCACTACGGGTAACAAGAGCGAGCTGGCAGTGGGTTATTCCACGCTGTATGGGGATATGGCGGGTGGCTTCGACGTGCTCAAGGACTGCCCCAAGATGCTGGTCTACGCCTTGGCAAGGCATCGCAACACGCTGGGCGAGTGTATCCCGGAGCGGGTGATTACCCGCCCACCCTCGGCGGAGCTAGCCCCTGATCAAAAGGACGAGGACAGTCTGCCGCCTTACGAGGTGCTCGACCAGATCATCGAACTTTATGTGGAGCAGGACGCCTCCCGTCAGGAGATGGTGGCCGCAGGGTTCTCGCCGGAGGATGTCGAGCGTGTCGTGCGGCTCGTGGATCTCAACGAGTACAAGCGCCGGCAGGCGCCCGTAGGCGTCAGAATTTCACGTCGTGCGTTTGGCCGTGACCGGCGCTACCCCATCACTTGGGCCTGGCGCTCGTCGGGTTGAAGGCTCCGCCTCAGGACTTGGGGCGGTAGTTAAATTGGGGCGGCTTGGGAGGGTTAAAGAGTCCCAGTGTCGCGCGATTGATCCAGGATCGCTGCAGTCCGTCTAACGTGTAGACACTGTCGAAAGTGCAACCCGATGTCAGGTTGGGGTGATCGGGATAGTTTTCACACAGGACGTCGATGGAGTCCTCGGCCAGATCATTGAGACCCAATAACAGATAGGCTTGGGCCATGATCGCGAGACCATCGGCCACGCTAGGCGTTTGCTGCATGTGCTCGACCACGTATTTGCCGCGGTTCAGCGCCGCCATATAAGCGCCGCGGCGGAAATAATAGTTCGCCACGTGAATCTCGTGACGGGCGAGCATGTTGCGCATATGCACCATACGCTGGCGGGCATCGGGAGCGTAAGCGCTGTCCGGATAGCGGGCCAGTAACTGAGAGAACTCGGCAAAGGCAATCCGGATATGGCTTACATCACGCTTGGTGTCGTCCGAAGGAATAAAGCGTGAGAAGAATCCGGGTTCGATGTCGTAGGCCGCGAGGCCCTTCATGTAGAAGGCATAGTCGACGCTTGGGTGTCGGGGGTGAAGCCGAATGAATCGGTCAGCGGCTTCTGTGGCCGCTTCGAACTCGTAGGCGCCATAGTGGGCGTACACCAGCTCTAATTGCGCTTGCTCGGCATAGCGGCCGAATGGATACCGGCTCTCAAGCATCTGTAGGCTGCGCACTGCCAGGCTGAAGTTTTCATTTTTCAGGTGTCGTTGCGCTTCCCGGTAGAGCTGCTGCTCGCCGGAGTCGGCAATTAGCTCGTCGTCATCGCCACCAAACCAGGAGCAACCTGAGGAAAGCAGCAATAAGCTGAGCAGTAAGCTGCGCGTTAACAATGTGCGGAAGGCCAAGAGCAGTCGTCCACCGTGGTACATTCTGGGCCAGTAGTGTAAACGCAACCGTGCGGGAGTCACAGCGCTTGGAAGACGAAGTTTTAGCGGCCGAAGAGCCGCTGTCTGCAAAGGTCCCCGCTGCCCTGCATGGCCAGCGCCTCGATGCGGTGGCGGCGGCGCTGTTCACCGATTTTTCGCGCAGCCGGCTGGCCGAATGGATCAAGGCAGGGCGTCTGCAACGGAATCAGTGTGCCGCTAAACCCCGTGACAAGGTCGCGGTAGACGACCTGCTGTTATTGACACCCAAGGCCGAAGACAGGGTGGAGTGGGTCCCCGAGAAGCTCCCTCTGACTATCCTGCACGAGGATGAGCATGTGATCGTACTGAACAAGCCTGCGGGGCTTGTGGTGCACCCGGCCGCGGGCCATCACAGCGGCACCCTCGTCAACGGCCTGCTGGCGCATGCACCGGAGATGGCGGCACTGCCCCGGGGCGGCATTGTGCATCGTCTCGATAAAGACACCTCCGGCATCATGCTCGCGGCCCGATCGCCGCTGGCCCATAAGTCTTTGGTGGCGCAGTTGGCGGACAGATCAGTCAGTCGTTTATATAGTGCGGTCTGTCGTGGCACGTTCTCGGGAGGCGGCACGATCGATGAGCCCATTGGCCGCCATCCGACCTCCCGCACCAAGATGGCGGTGGTACCCGATGGCAAGCCGGCTGTCACTCACTACCGGATCGCGCAGCGATTTGGCGCACACACCCATCTTGATGTCAGTCTCGAATCGGGACGCACCCATCAGATCAGAGTGCATCTCGCGGCGCGCAAGCATCCTTTGGTAGGAGATCCCGTCTACGGTGGGCGCGCAACACGCCCGGCTGGCGCGAGCGAGCGGTTGCTGTCGACGCTGACTCATTTCTCCCGGCAGGCGTTGCATGCCCGGGAACTGACTTTCCTTCACCCTGAATCGTCTGAGTCGATGCACTTTGCGGCGCCCATCCCCGCGGATCTGGCGGATCTGATCCACTGCCTCTCGGAGGAGGATCCGGCCTAATGTCTTCGCTCCCGCTCTGGGCGCCCGACGTAGTGCTCGACGGTGTTGAGATCCGGGTCAGCACCCGTGAGGGAGGCATCAGCCAATCCCCCTACGACAGCTTGAATTTGGCTGACCACGTTGGCGACCAAGCCGATTGTGTCGCCGAGAATCGTCGCCGGCTCGCTGAGGCGCTGCCTGGTGATGCCGTCTGTTGGTTGAATCAAGTCCACGGCGTGAGCGCGGTGGAGGCGATGCCCGAGGCGGTACCTGACGCGGATGCGCACTGGACTACGGCACGCAACCTACCTCTGGCGGTTCTGACGGCGGACTGTCTGCCCGTGGTGCTCATGGCGAGGGACGCGAGTTGTGTGGGCATTGCTCATGCGGGCTGGCGAGGTCTGGCGGCGGGGGTATTGGAGTCGCTGCTCGCCGCGATGCCCGCCGAGCCTGCGTCGATAACGGCCTGGCTGGGCCCGGCGATCAGTGCAGCGGCCTATGAGGTCGGCCCCGAGGTGAAAGCCACCTTTGAGCAACAGTGCGGTGAGGAGAGCGGCGATTACTTTGAAGCATCTCAGCGCCAAGGGCACTGGATGGCGGATTTGGCGGCACTGGCGCGCCTCAGGCTTACCCGGGCGGGGGTGTCCACCATCACGGGCGGGGGTCGATGCACTCATGGCGAGTCCGCGCACTTTTTCTCTCATCGCCGGGAGGGACCTGCCACCGGACGCATGGCAACGCTGGTGTGGCTGAGCTGAGCTATCGAGAGTCAGACCTGTAAACCCACCGCCCGACCGACCACCCGCGATTGAAAATCTGCGCGGCGACTATAGCCCCAGCGGTTTCATCCCAATTGCGCTTCATTGAGCGTCAGCTAGGTATCGCCGGGCTGTGTAAACCCACACTTGAAAAAGGGTTTTAGGCCCCCATATCTCTCTCAGGCAAAGCTGACCCGCAAAGCGGGATCAAGGAGAGAGCGATGCGCATGGACAAGCTGACACATTCGTTACAAGCGGCTTTTGGCGAGGCACAGTCCCTCGCGATTGGCCGGGATCACCCTTTTATCGAGCCACTTCATTTATTGAAAGCGATGTTGGATCCAGCCGGCTCTGCCACGCGTGCACTGTTAATGGCGGCCGGTGCCGCGGTGGAACCCCTGCAGGCCTCAGTGGACACTGCATTGGGTGCCATGGCGACGGTTTCGGGCAGTGAAGATATCCACGTCAGTCAGGAAACACAGCGGCTGCTAAATCGGGCAGACAAGTTGTCCCAGCAGGCCGGCGACACGTATCTGTCGACCGATGCCGTGCTGCTGGCAATGCTGGAATCAAAGTCGACGGCATCGTTATTGAGTGAGGCCGGCGTGACCGCTCAGGCGCTTGGGCAGGCGATTGAATCGGCGCGCGGTGGCGAGGCGGTGCAGTCGGCTGAATCGGAAGAGACTCGCCAGGCCCTAGAGAAATATACGGTTGATTTGACCGAGCGTGCTGCAGCGGGTGAGTTGGACCCCGTGATTGGTCGGGACGATGAGATTCGCCGAACGATTCAGGTGTTGCAGCGACGGACCAAAAATAATCCTGTGCTGATCGGTGAGCCCGGTGTGGGTAAGACGGCGATTGTGGAAGGCTTGGCTCAGCGCGTGGTCAATGGAGAAGTGCCCGAGGGCCTCAAAGACAAGCGCATTCTGGCGTTGGACCTGGGGGCTCTGTTGGCCGGTGCCAAGTTCCGGGGCGATTTTGAGGAGCGTCTCAAGGCGGTGCTTAAGGCGCTGTCAAAAGAAGGGGGGCGCATCATCCTGTTTGTCGATGAGCTCCACACCATGGTCGGGGCGGGCAAGGCCGAGGGCTCCATGGACGCGGGCAACATGCTGAAACCCGCGTTGGCCCGGGGTGAGCTGCACTGTGTCGGCGCCACCACTTTGAACGAGTATCGCCAGTATGTAGAAAAAGACGCCGCGCTGGAGCGACGCTTCCAGAAGGTGCTGGTGGACGAGCCCAGCGAGGAGGACACCATCGCCATTCTGCGCGGCCTCAAAGAGCGCTATGAGGTGCATCACAGCGTCGATATTACTGACAGCGCCATTATCGCTGCGGCAAAACTCAGCCAGCGCTACATCACGGATCGGCAACTACCTGACAAAGCGATCGACCTGATCGACGAGGCGGGGAGTCGGATCAGAATGGAAATTGACTCCAAGCCCGAGGCCATGGACCGTCTCGAGCGCCGCCTGATTCAGCTGAAGATTGAGCGCGAGGCGGTGAAAAAAGAGGAGTCTGCGGCGGCGGAAAAAGAGATGGCCCAGCTCGATGAGCAGATTGCGGGGATCGAGCGCGAGTACGCGGACCTTGAGGAGGTCTGGCTGGCCGAAAAAGCGGCGGTGCAGGGCGCGACCCAGATTAAAAGTGACATCGAGCAGGCCAAGCTCGATTTAGAGGTTGCGCGGCGGGCGGGGGATTTGACCAGAATGTCGGAAATACAGCATGGCTTATTGCCTGACCTTGAGCGGCGATTGCAGGCCGCCTCGGCGGAGGATGTGCCCGAACCCACCTTGCTGCGCTCCCGTGTGACCGAGGAGGAGGTTGCCGAGGTGGTGTCGCGGTGGACGGGTATCCCGATCGCCAAAATGTTGGAAGGCGACCGCGAGAAGTTACTGCGCATGGAGGAGACGCTTCATCAGCGTGTTGTGGGGCAGGGTGAAGCCGTTGTGGCAGTCTCCAACGCGGTGCGCCGCGCGCGAGCCGGGCTCGCCGACCCGCAGCGACCCAATGGTTCATTCCTGTTCCTGGGGCCCACTGGTGTCGGCAAAACCGAGCTCTGTAAGGCACTGGCAGACTACTTGTTCGACAGCGAGCAGGCGATGGTTCGCATCGATATGTCCGAGTTTATGGAGCAGCACTCTGTCGCGCGGCTAATCGGCGCGCCGCCGGGGTACGTGGGCTATGAAGAGGGTGGGTATCTCACTGAGGCGGTGCGTCGCAGACCCTATTCACTCCTGCTATTGGATGAAGTTGAAAAGGCGCACCCTGACGTCTTCAATATTCTGCTGCAGGTGCTGGAAGATGGGCGATTGACCGACGGTCAGGGCAGAACGGTGGATTTCCGCAACACGGTGGTGGTGATGACGTCGAACCTGGGCGCAGTGCATATCTGCGAGGCGCTAGAGGAAAATGATGCCACTTTGGATCGAGGCGCATTGAAGGCGACGATTCAGGCCAAAGTGATGGCGGATGTGGCCAGCCACTTCAGACCTGAATTCCTCAACCGAATCGATGAGTCAGTGGTGTTTCACGCGCTTGAGCAATCGCATATCGCCAATATCGCGGCCTTGCAGTTAGAGGCGGTGAGCGCCCGGCTCGCAGATCGGTCGCTGACACTGTCGGTGAGTGACGAGGTAATGGCGCATCTGGCCGATCAGGGCTTTGACCCCGTGTACGGCGCCCGCCCGCTGAAGCGTGCCATACAGCGGTTGATTGAAAACCCGCTGGCTGAGGCGTTGCTTGCTGGCGACTTTGCCCCGGGGGATTGCATCGAGGTGTCGTTGAACCGCGGTGAATTGGCCTTTGCCAAAGGCACGGCGGTGTCAGAGGCAGCCTAACGGCAAACTGTCATAGTAGGCACAGATCATCGACAGCGACCGATGATCTGTGGGCGCCTAGCAAAACGCGACAGACTGCGTGCCGATTGCTACCTATGGGCAAGCCGGCATGAGTATCACCCGATTCCCCGCTGTAAGCGCCTTTTCCCTCATCGAAATACTGGTGGTCCTGGCCATGGTTGCGCTATTGGGCGCCATGGCTTTGCCCAGCTGGCGCGCGCAGCAAAACCAGGCGGTTGCGGACGAAGCGAGGCTCGTACTGCGGCGGCTGGATCTCAAGCAGCGCGAGCACTTACTGCGCTACGCCCACCCCGCGACTGCAGCAGAACTACCCACGCTAGATGTGCTGTCTGAAACCGTTGCCGCACATTACCGTCTCGAGGTCATGATTCAGGGTGGGGCTTACCGGTTGCGGCTGGTGCCAACAAAGCCCGACATGCCAACTCTGGGGCTCAGCGACACCGGTGCTGGCGTCGAGGCCACCGCACCGGAGCTCGGCAGTGCTATTTGACTACCTTATCGCCGCTACCATCGGTTTCGCCGGGATGCTGGGGGTGCTCCATCTGGGTTCGGAGATCATCACGCTCAACGAGCAGACCTCTCAGATCACGTTGGCCGAAGCAACGCTTCGCGAGTTGTCTGTGCTGTCTCATTTGGTGGAAGCAACTCCCTCTGGCGCGCTGGAGAGGTGTGCGCGACCCACTGGTTCACCTTTTGAGGCGACTTGCCGCATGATCCTGCAGACGCTCTCGACGTTACCTGATCACCGTTTGCGGGTGCTGGCGAGCGGTGCGTTGGAGTTGACCTGGACTCCCTCCTCAGGGGATCAACTGACAGTCAGGCGGATGCCTGAGCGTCTGTAATGAGGTGTCGGGTAGCAAGGCTGCGGCTCGATACGTGTTTAGCTCGTCGGTGAGGTCTTACCAAACGCCATGCTGGCTGGGTGGCTTTGGGTTCTCGCTGGTCGAGTGTTTGATTACCAATGCGCTGATACTGGTGATGATCGGCGCACTGATCAGTGCCAGCCTGGATGTGGTGGTGGCAACGCAGCGCGGTGCAGAGCGAAGCGATCAAAGTCTGCGCCTGCGGCAGCTCCGATACTATGTCGATGCGACGGTAGCTGCGGCCCGCATGCCCCCTGAGTGGCCTAGTCAGCAATCGACGGCAATAGTCGCAGCGCCATGGCAGACGCCGGGGGCGCCATGCGAATCACTGAGTGTTGTGCCCGCCCGCGAACAATGGGGTGGCGTAGATCTGATTGATCTCGATGAGCTTCCCTGTGTGCCGGGTGTCTCGAACGGGCAGGGTCTCTATGTGGAGCGCGTGCTGCCCTGTCCCATGCATTGCGAGCCCGGTCCCGGCTACCGTATCTTGCCTGCCCAGTGTCATGCCGGGCAGCTCGATGACAACGCCTCAGGCTCCCTGTGGCGGGTCGACTGGCAACCGAATCTTTCACCGCCGGAGCACTGTCCAGAAGGTACTGCTTGGGGTCGTCTCGAGCGATTGATCATCAGCTACCGGGCCGCGTCGGATTCGAGAGGCGCGGCACCTGAATTGAGAATTCAGTCGCTCACTCAGGGACCGGAGTATGGGTGGGGCAGCGCCGAGACATTGGTCGCCGGCATTACTGATTGGCAGGTGAACCGGATAAATGGTTCCCTCACACCGAGCGCGGATTCTTTAGAGATCGAGAAGACCCATAGCCCGATAGATAAGAGTGTTACCTCCTATTTCCAGTTGGGCTTCTCGGTCATCTCGCTCGATAGACAATTCTCAGTCCCCCCGCTTCATGTCAGCCAACTGTTGGCGCCGCGCGGATGAGAAAAACCTCGATTCAGGCACTGCAAACGCCCATTTTGGTCAAGCTAAAGGGGTTTTTCGCGGTCACCTTAGTGGTTTTGCTTCTCTCACTCGCCACATTGGCGCTGATAGGGCCGTATCAGCTGGCGCTGGCCGACTGGCACGCAGCGCGCAAAGCCATTGCAAATTCCCAAGATTCGTGAAAAGTTGGACCTGTTAAGCCGCAAAAAAGGGCGTAAAGTGTCACATATAAATTGCAATATACAATAAGAATGCGTTTTGCAAGCAATGGTGAGGTGAACGCACTTGTTGAGACAGCAGCAATTTAAGAGATGCCCACTGGGTGTGGACGCTTTGGCATTGTGGGCGGGCCGCGCCAGAGGCTTTACGCTCATTGAACTGATGATCGTCGTAGCCATCGTCGGTATCCTTGCGGGCATTGCCTATCCCTCCTATATGGATCACGTGCGCAAGGGCAACCGAGCCAAGGCGCAGGCCTTTCTGATGGATGTGGCGCAGCGTCAGCAGAACTACCTGATCGTGCGCCGCAGCTATGCAGGGTCGCTACAGGACCTTGGTTTCGAAGATGCCGCAGGCGCCCTTGCACTGGGTGCCGAGCTCGAGCAATTGACAGGTGCCTACAACATCAGTGGCATGAGTCTTGGCGTCTCGGAGGGACCTCCTCCCAGTTTCAATCTGGTTTTGAGTCCCACATCTGGTTCGTCTCAGGAGAGCGATGGCTCGCTATGTCTTTCCAACACTGGGGTGAGGTGGCGGAACTGCGGCGCCGCCTCGCAGGAACCATGGTAATGATTAGCCAAAGGGGCTTGACCCTATTGGAGTTGCTAGTGGCCATTGCGGTTCTTTCTGTGCTCGTGTCGCTGGCCGCGCCGTCCTTCTCATCTATCTTGGCAGAGCAACGCCTTCGTCAGGCCAGTAGTGAGATGCGCATTTCGTTGACGACAGCGAGGTCTGAAGCCATCAAGCGAGGCGAATCGGTGGTAGTGGTCCCCCGGGACAGCAGCTGGAGCAAGGGTTGGTGTGTTGAAGCGGACGCCGGTGCTTCCGAGTGTACCGACGCGGCGATTCAAGGTTTTGTATCGACAGAGAATATCGTGGTTTCGGCCAGTGGAACGCTTCGATTCAACTTATGGGGGCGCGCGGCAGGTTGCCCACAACTGAATCTGAATACCTCTGCCCCTAGCGGACAGTGCAGCATATGTCTGAGTGTGGCGACCGACGGCCGGGTCATGAGCATGCCAGGTAGCTGCACCGGTACCTGCCCCTCAGCCGACGATGAAACTGCTTGGGCCGGCGCTTGTCCATGAAGCGGTCGGGACTGGACAGCGGATTTACCCTGATCGAGGTGCTAGTCACCTTCCTCGTGATTGCGCTGGGGTTACTGGGTCTGGCAGCGCTACAAGTTAATACCATCAATAATGCCTTCGAGGCCTATCAGCGAGCCCTTGTAACGGCGCTGGTGGATGACATGGCCGATAGGCTTCGGATGAACCCCCAGGCAGTGAGCTCGGGTGCCTACTCGCCTTTTAATCCCGATGCGGTATGTATCTCGGCAACCACGACTACTGAGATGACCGCGACACTGACCCCGGGAGATCGAGCCTCGCACGATCAATGCCAATGGTCGGATTTGATCGATGGCCTCGCGGTTACGGCGGCAGCGGGCGACGAGAAAGGCATTGCCGCGCCCATAGGGGCGATGGGATGCATCGAGATGTTAACTGGCAGTGGCAGTGGCGAATCCATCGCACGGGTGTCAGTCGCTTGGCAAGGTATTACTGCTCAGGCCGCGCCGTTTGCGACCTGTGGTGCGGACAGTTTCAATGATCCAGAAGGCAATCCGAACGAAGCATATCGTCGGGTGGTGTATCGGGATATTGTGGCGAGGTAAGTGATGATGGCGCGAGATACTTGCACTAGGACCCAGCGAAATCTCATTTCTCGGCGCTCCAAATGTGGCAAAGGTGGGCGTGGGTTCGGTCTGGTTGAGCTCATGATCGCCCTAGCATTGGGCTTGGTGATCATCTTGGGCATCACCACACTTTTTGTAGATAGCAGCCGGACGTTAGGTGATATCAGTCGCGCTGGTCGTCAGCTGGAGAACAGCCTGTTTGCTCTCGACATGTTGGCTGGAGAGCTGGCGCTCGTGGGGTATTGGGGTGAGGCGGATTATCCTGTCTTTGCAGACGACCCCACATTTGGACCACTGCGGGCATCTGAGACCGACGGGGTCACGGTTGCCGGATTCCCGATGCCACCAGGAGTCTGTGTCGGCACCGGTGGGAGTGGCTTTGATCCCAGAGTAGAGCTTGGATGGGCGATGGAATACCCGCTGATGGCTGGGCTTGGGATAGAACTAGATGCTGCTTTGACTTCTGCGGCCTGCAGCGGTTCGTCGGCGTCCAGTCCTAATGCTGCAGAGGAGTTTGTCGTGATTCGCCGAGCCAGTACCTGCGCGACGGGCAGCTCCGCGTTCGCTGCTGACAATAATTGCCCTGAGATTGGTGATTTCTTCCACCTGCAGGCAAACGGTTGCTACGACCCCAATGAGAGTCTGTCGGGAGGGGAGCTCAAGCTTCACCGCGTGACCGAAGCGACAGCGGAAAACTTGCTTGATTATCGTGGATTTGCGTGTGGCTCAGAGACTGCCCCCATCTATCGCTACGTGGCGAGGATTTATTACGTTAATCAGCAGGACCAATTGATTCGGTTGCAGCTTGAGGAGTCTGGCAAGTACGAGGCGCAAGTGCTCGCTGAGGGGGTAGAGGCGCTGCGTTTTGAATGGTTGATCGACCGCTCTGGCGATGGAGACTATGACGTCATTCACTCAGTCGCGCAATCAAACCAAGATACAAATGTTCAACCGAGTTCTAATCCGCAGTGGCCACCCGCTACTAGACACGTTGATTGGCAGAATGTGGTGGGCGCTAAAATCTGGATGATTGTTCGCTCTGGCACCTCCCAACCAGGATACACCGACGCCAATGTGTACAACTTGCCCGGCCATGCTTGGAGCAATGACCAGCCCGGCTATACTCGATTATTGAGGTCGCGCACTGTAGACCTCGTGAACATTGCTGGGCGCCGGCGATGAGACTCCGCCCATTTCAGCATCAGCGGGGTCTGGTGATGGTCGTGGCCCTTATCATGTTAGCGCTAGTAACGCTGCTGGCTTCTGTCTCGGCTAACCTGATTCTGGCCAACCTTCGGGTGGTTCACAATGTAGAGTCGAGGAGTGCGGTGCGCAGCGCCGCGCTCGCGGCTATTCAAGAGGCGATTATGACGCCCGGATTTCTCCCCCCGTACTCTGCTGGCCAGGTTCGCCGCGCTTTTTCCGTTAGCTGTAACGGCAGCCCCTATATCCGATGTCTTGATCTCTCCGGTAATGGTATTCAGGACGATGTCACGATTGAGCTGACCCCGCCCAGGTGCCTATCGTTTGTGTTAATCCCAAACGGCTTTTTTAACTACATCGACAATCCCGATGACCGGGAATGTCAGGTTCGAAAACAACGCTACTCGGCTTGCGGCAACGCGCTCTTTGAAGTGACTGCCGATGCGTTCGATGCGACGACGGGTGCCAAGGTTCAGATCAGACAGGGTATCTCGAGGCAAACCACGGCACAGGCAGTGCAATCAATATGCCCGCAAAACAGCGGGACTCAGAGCGCTCAAGCTTAGGGCGACAACTGAGTCAGGAGTTGAGAAGGATGAACGGTTACAGGAAATGGATTTTCGCGACGCTTTTCTTAAATTTGCTGCTTTCGACCGCTAGAGCAGAGGACATCGATCTCTTCGCCAGCGGCTTGGCGAGCGGCGCGGCGGCGGCCTCCGTGCCCAATGTCGTGTTTGTTCTGGACAACACAGCAGCATGGAACAGCAACAGTAATCAATGGGTTGACCCCGAGACTGGAGACATCATTAAACAGGGTCTGGCCGAAGTGAATGCCATCCACAATATCCTTGAAGACATCAATGGCGAAGGGAAAAACATCAATGTTGCGATTCTCGCTTTCGATACAGGCCCAGGGGCGGAAGGTAGTGGATTTGTAAGATTGCACATGAGTTCGGTACTGGATGACTGGGCAAATATCGATGCAACGCTGGTCGAGATGAAAGCAGAGTTTGACGAAACTGTTCAGACTCCAAACCGACCCTATGGGGTTCTCGCGAACGATGTGTACTCTTACCTGGCCGGCCTCCCACAATCTGCTGGTGGCGAGCCGTCTACTGAGGGGGCGCTTGCTGATGAAGATGGCTATCAGCAGCCCTACTCTGTCTTCCGATCGCCTCTTACCGAGTCTGATATCTGCTCCGAGACTTACTTGATCTGGGTCAGTAATCCAAGTGGCAAGCCACAGGCCGATAAACCAGATAACAGCGAGAAGCTGACTGAGCTCTATGCCGAGCTGGGTGAGTCGATCCCGTACGCCTTGGCAGGGAATGGAGTCACAAGTGGCGGGATGGATATGAGGGAATATGGCGTGCCCGATGCTGAGGAAATAGGTTCTTCGGCACAGTGCTATGCCAACGCAGACGCTTGTACGGCAGCGATAAATGAATCCAGTCCTCTAGAAACGGCGATCGTCCAGGCATGCAGTGAGTACTCGTCGTGTTATTGCGGCAAGGTCTCTCGGCCGAATAGTTGCGCCAAAGGCGCCGAAAAGTACAAGGTTATGTCGGGCGGCGATCGCTATGTTCCAACTGGTGGCGATCCTGAGCCGGGCCATGATTACAATCTTGATGACTGGACCAAGTTTCTTCATGAAATAGGGGTGCCCCTCGAGGTCGCGGGAGAGGAGGGCGAACCTGATACGGTGGTGCGTATCCCGGTCACTACCTACACGCTGGATGTCTACCAGAAAGCTACTTCTAACTCTCAGCCCGTTCACTCCTCATTGATGGACAGCGCGGCGGAGGTGGGCGGGGGTACTCGCCAGGAAGTCACCAACACCAGCGAAATGGAAATGGCGCTGGGCCGCATATTCGGTGACATCATCGATATCAATACCTCCTTCGCGGCGGTAACGCTGCCGCTGAGTGCGACTAACCGGGCGCAGGCGGAGAATAAAGTTTTTGTGGGGATGTTCCGACCGGCGGCGCAGCGGAAGCCACGTTGGCTGGGCAATCTCAAGCAGTATCAGTTGGCGGTTTTTGATGGGCGGGTGGAACTGGCCGATGTATCGCTTAATCGAGCCATCAACCCCCAAACGGGTTTCGCGCAATCCTGCGCCACCAGTTTTTGGACTGAGGATACTTCCGATGCGCCTAAAAACGCGGAGGGTGTCACAGGCCCCTATTTCGAAGGGTTGGGGATGGAACCCAGTCCCACCAGCGAGTGTCTGGCGGAGTTCAGGGGTGATCGGAGCGTGCTCTCAGATCAGCCAGATGGACCCTTTGTGGAAAAAGGCGGGGTAGCGCAGCAAATTCGGGGCCAGGCAGAGAGAGTCATTTTGACCCAAACCGGAGACGGCGCGCTACGCGATATCGGTCCCGCAGACCTCGGCGAGAGTGCCTCAGAATCTCCCGTTTTTGATTATCTAGTGGGGACAGGGGCCGGTCTGAAAGGTGGCGACCTGTACGTACAGAATGCTGATGACATTTACGTCGATAACCCTCGATTAGCGGATGCCGAGGTGATGCCCTTCGAGGGCCGGCGTCCAACAATACACGGTGACATCGTGCACTCTCGCCCTCTCACAGTCACCTACGGCCCTAATGGAAGTGGTGGAAGCGTTTTCAGGGTGTTTTACGGTGCCAATGACGGCCTTTTTCGCTCAGTCAACCCAGACGATGGCAATGAAGACTGGGCCTTTGTAGCGCCGGAGCACTTAGATGGCATCTCGCGGCTTTACGCAAATACACCCACCGTAGATTTTTATGGTCTTGATGCCTCTCAGTCCACTGATATTGGCGCCCAACCCAAACGTTACTTTTTCGACGGATCAACGGGAGTGTTCACTCGTTACGACGCTGAGGATAAGTTGCTCGAGGGTTACATTTATCCAACGATGCGCCGGGGAGGGCGCATGGTCTATGCCCTGAATGTCAGCCCTAACGGCACATCATCTGGGGCTCCACCCACCCAGCCAGAGTTTATGTGGAAGGTCGGATGTGATGAGGCCGGTAGCTGCACCGACGCCGAACTATCGGGCATCGGCCAAACCTGGTCGACGCCTGTTACAGGTTTTGTCAGGGGTTACGAGGGGGATGGCACTGCTGACCAGCCAAATCCAGTTTTGCTAATGGGCGGGGGTTGGGATGCTTGTCTGGATACGGACACAGCGACTTTGTCGGTCGGCAGTTGCTCTACCGGAAACTTTATATACGTGCTGAATGGAAAGACCGGGGAGCTATTGAGAAAGTTCGAGACCGAAGGCCCCGTTGTGGCGGAGCTCGAACTGCTCGATATCGACTATGACGGATACATTGATTTTGCTTACGCCGCTGATGCCACGGGTAACCTGTATCGCGTGACGCTCTCCAAAATAACGGATGGTGTCATGGATCCTTCAGTGACGCTCGACCCTGCTGAGTGGCAACTGGACTTGGTTGCCTACTCCAATCGGCAGGGTGTGCGATTTATGAATCAACCCATTTCAGCCGAGGTCGGTAAGGCTGTTTTTATCGCCATTGGTGCGGGAGATCGCGAGCGGCCGCTCAAGCAGAATTATCCGTATGCTGAGAACGTGGAGAACCGATTCTATGTCTATGTTGACCAGCCGTTCGCTATAGCATCCAGCCCGGTAGATCTGGACTCGATGCTCAATGCGGCCGACGGATTGCCGTCCGAGCCAGACGAAAACGGAGATGTAGAGACCCTTCTCGATACTAGGGGCTGGTATCTCGATTTGCCGGATCAGGGAGAGCAGATCGTCAATCAAGCGGCGATTGGAGGCGGCTATGTCTTCTTCAATTCTTTTCAGGCGCAAGGTTCGACCGAGGGATTCTGCAGCGATCTCGGTACCGCCAAAGCCTATCGCGTGCCACTCTTTGCTCCCGAGGCTGTTGCGGGGCAGGAGTTTGGTGAAGGTGTGCCTATCCCTCCTATCATCGTCACGGTGAAATTGGACAATGGTCAGGGTGACTGCGTTGAAAACTGCGGGCCCGGTGAGATCACAGATGATGTCGTCACTGTCATTATCGGACTGGAGGGTTTCGAGGTGGTGGATATCACACCGAATCCGCCCAGTAAGGTCAGAGAGGCCTTTAGGGTGGAGAATGTGGATCGCCTTTAAGGTCGGTCACTTGCAGTTGGCATCGCGGACCTTATAGGCGGTGGCGAGTTGCGTGGCCCGCTCCTCGTCACTCATGAAGCGCACTTCGCCATCGTCATCCTGCACGCGCATGCGCGGAAAGGTTTCCAGCTTGAAAATATTGTCCTTTGCCTGCTCGCATAGCGCCGGTTGTGCCTCCACAACTTCTACCCGAGTGGATTGCCCGACAGTGGCGTTGGCTGCGAGTGAAGTCGACGCGCTGCTAACCGGCGCCTGACCACCGGGCTCGGCGGTTTCGGTTGCAACAGGCTTGGGATAACGCCTGAAACCGGTGTCCACCCCCACCTCGGTATAGGGTATGCCCGCCTCGGGCGGCCGATCGCTCAGTACGGGGTTGCCATTATCATCGACCCAGCGATAGGTGGGGGCAGCATATGCCTGTTGTCCCTGTAGGAGCAGCACCAGCATTGAAGACGCTGCGATATGCAAAAACGTTGGCTTTCTGTCCATAGAATGGCCCTCGCGTGGACTCTCAACCCTAGCGCGCGGGGTATCGGCCATCAACGCTGATTATGGTCATTTGTCGACATCCCTTGACTTTGCGCGCTCAGCGCCCAGACAATTCGCCCCGTCACGCGAGCGGCAACGGCTACTGGTGAGTACCCTCACCCTCTGGCCTACCTTAGAGACGGGATAGTCTCTCAGGCTGTTTGCGGGTTCCGTCAGGCAGGGCAACGCCTCTGCCACTCGGGCTCGACACTGCGTTACCCCGCAGGTCACCGATACACGGCTTTCGTGATCGCGATCTGGCGGGAAGCTGGAGCGATCCGGCCAGTGTCTCGTGCGACAGGTGATGGTGGCGTTTTGCGTACAGCGTTTCGCCGCCCTCTGATGCAACGAGATGGAGAGTGGCCATGGAAATGCTGTCCGGCGGTGAAATGATCGTCCGCGCCCTTGAGGATGAAGGTGTCGAATACATCTTCGGTTACCCCGGTGGAGCTGCGCTCCACATCTACGATGCCTTGTTCAAGGCAGAAAAAGTCCCGCATATTCTGGTACGCCACGAGCAGGCCGCCACCCACGCGGCGGATGGCTACGCGCGTGCCACGGGCAAGCCCGGTGTCGTGCTGGTCACGTCGGGGCCGGGTGCGACCAATGCGATTACAGGTATCGCCACCGCCTACATGGATTCCATACCCCTTGTGGTGATCTCAGGTCAGGTTCAAAGCCACCTTATTGGTGAGGATGCGTTTCAGGAGACCGACATGATCGGTGTCTCCCGCCCGATCGTGAAACACAGTTTTCTGGTGCAGAAGCCGGAAGATATTCCGTCGACCATCAAGAAAGCTTTCTTTATTGCGTCCACGGGTCGTCCCGGACCCGTGGTGGTTGATATCCCCAAGGACCTCACCCACCCCGAGCACAAATTCGAATACGAGTACCCCGAGACGGTGAGCATGCGCTCCTACCAGCCGTCTGCCAAAGGTCACTCGGGTCAGATTCGCAAGGCGGCGCGCATGCTGCTCAGTGCCAAGCGGCCAGTCATTTATGCGGGGGGTGGCGTTATTCAAGGCGAGGGCTCTGAACAATTGACCGCACTGGCGCGGCGGCTGAATTACCCCGTGACCAATACGCTCATGGGCCTGGGTGCGTATCCGGGCAGTGATCGGCAGTTCCTCGGTATGCTCGGTATGCATGGCTTTTACGAGGCCAACATGGCGATGCACCACTCGGACGTGATCCTTGCGGTGGGTGCGCGCTTTGATGACCGCGTGACCAACACGGTCTCCAAGTTCTGCCCGGGCGCCAAAATCATTCACGTCGATATCGACCCGGCGTCGATCGCCAAGATCGTGCCCGTCGACATCCCCATTGTCGGACCGGTGGATACCATTCTGCAGGAGTTGGACAAGCAGGTTGCCCTGCAGATGGAGAGTGCCGAGCGGGTATTGCCCGACCCGGATGCGCTGGCGCAATGGTGGCAGCAAATCGACAGCTGGCGCGAGGCGCACGGCCTTTGGCACGGCCGCCGCTATGGCGAGTCAGCGTCGATCATGCCCCAAGACGCCATCTGTGCGTTGTATGAAGCAACCAATGGCGAGGCCTACGTCACATCCGATGTCGGACAACATCAGATGTTCGCCGCCCAGTACTACAAGTTTGACTACCCGCGCCGCTGGATTAATTCCGGCGGCCTCGGGACCATGGGATTTGGTCTCCCTGCGGCGATGGGCATCAAGATTGCCCTGCCGGATGCCGATGTGGCTTGTGTGACAGGGGAGGGCAGCATCCAGATGAATATTCAGGAGCTCTCTACCTGCAGTCAGTACGGCTGCCCGGTGAAGATCATCAACCTGCGCAATGACTACCTCGGTATGGTCAAGCAGTGGCAGGACATGCAGTACGAGGGCCGCTATTCAGAGAGCCACTACGCGGCGTCGCTGCCTGATTTCGTGAAACTTGCAGAGGCATACGGACACGTTGGCATGGAGGTCAAATCTCAATCTGACCTGCTCCCTGCGATGAAGGAGGCCTTTGCCTTGAAGGACAAGCTGGTCTTTATGGATATCCATATCGACCCTGATGAGCACGTCTATCCGATGATGGTCGCGCCCAACGGGGCGATGAAGGATATGTGGCTCAGCAAGACGGAGAGGACCTGATATGAGACGGATACTCTCAGTACTGCTGGAAAACGAGTCTGGTGCGTTGTCGCGGGTAGTGGGGCTGTTCTCGCAGCGCGGCTACAACATCGAAACCCTGAACGTGGCCCCCACCGACGATCACTCGCTGTCCCGATTGACCGTGACGACTACGGGCGATGATCTCAAGATCGAGCAGATCACCAAGCACCTCAACAAGATTGTGGATGTGGTGAAGGTGGTGGATCTCACCGAGGGTGCGCACGTTGAGCGCGATACCTTGCTGGTTAAAGTCCGTGCCGTAGATGCGCAGCGCGACGAGGTCAAGCGTACCACCGAGATCTTCCGCGGGCAGATCATCGATGTGGGCCCCACGACCTATGTGGTGCAGCTTACGGGGCCCTCGGAAAAGCTCGATTCCTTCTTGCAGGCGCTCGGCGAAACCGAAGTGCTCGAGGTCGTGCGCTCTGGTGTGGCAGGTATGGCGCGCGGGGAGAAAGTCCTGGCGCCATGACGCCTGATGAGCTTGCCGTATCGCTGAGATCTGCTGGGGGTTTGCTTCAGTCTGGTGATGCGGCAGGTGCACTGCGACACTGCGAAAAAGTGCTCGCGGTGGTAGCGAATCACCCTATTGCGACAACACTGGCCGGTCTCGCGTATCTAGAACTTGACCAGCTTGATAAAGCACACGCGTTGTTGCATCGCGCCCTGCAGATGGCGCCGCAGAATCTTCACGCGAAGTTTGGTCTCGGCAGAGTGATGGAGAGCCAGCGTCAGTACCAGGATGCGGTTGGCCACTATCGCGAGGTGCTCAAGCAGGAATCACAGCATCACGCCGCGCGGGTGGGTTATGCCAACTGTTGTATCGCTCTGGGCGCCTACGAAGAAGCAAGCGACATTTATAGGGATGTTTTGCAGCGCACTGGCGATCAACATCTCTACCGCAATTTGGGCATCGCGGCCCTGCAGCAAAATGATCTGACTCTCGCTGAGCAGCATTTCAGGCAACTGCTGGAAGCGTTCCCGGAGGACCCAGACGCGCATTCGCAGATGGCGACAGCCCTGCTGAAACAAGAGCGTTTTACCGATGGCTGGCCTTATTATGAGAGGCGCTTGCAGAACTTCTTCGGCCATCATCAACGGTATGCTGTTGAGCTCCCAATATGGGATGGCAGCGTTGGTAAAAGGGTTCTGGTGTGGTGTGAGGAGGGTCCTGGCGACATAGCTATGTTCGCTTCTATCATCCCTCGCCTTTTGTCGTCGAGCGAGCAGATCACGCTCGCCGTTGAGACCCGGTTCCACACGCTTTTTCGACGTAGCTTCGGCGCCGATCTCAAGTTAATTCCGCTGGATGAGATCGGGCGGCTGTCTATGGATGCGCATGATGCTCGCATTGCCATCGCAAGCTGTATGCGGTTCTTCAGGGGTGATACGGCCAGCTTTGCAGAGACGGCTTCGGGGTATTTGCAGCCTGACTTTGATCGGGTCTCGCATTACCGGGAAGTTCTCAGCGCAGAAGCAGCAGATCGCAAGTTGATAGCAATTAATTGGCGGTCCTTTAGTGGAGAGAATGGAGAAGAGCGCTCCATTCCGCTTACGCAGCTACTATCGGCTTTGCCGTCCGATCAGTATCTGGCGGTGAATCTTCAATATGGTGAGGTGAATGCAGAAGTGGGTGAGGCCAAGGCCGCTGGCTACCCGTTGGCAACCCTTCAGGGCCTTGACACCACACAGGATATTGACGGCTTGGTGGCGGCGATAGCGGCCTGTGACTATCAGGTATCGATCGATAACACAGCGGTCCACCTCGCGGGAGCGATCGGCGCCGATCAGACGGTGCTGTTGCCCTTTGCCAGCAACTGGCGCTGGGGTTTGGGGAGAACGGTCAGCCTGTTTTATCAAAATACACGCCTGATCAGTCAGCCGAGACTGGGTGACTGGTCTGAGCCGCTGTCAGCGCTCTCAGGACTGAGCGCGATTATCGCGGCATCGCAGAGCTCGCCCTAAAAATAGTCGGGCGGTGCCAAACTCAATACACCCGCAAACGGCGGGCACAAAAAAAGGGCCTGATGGCCCCTTTCTTGTTTCTCGACAGTGATCAGAGCAGCGGCGCAATCACCAGGCTCACGATCGCCATTACGTTGATCAGAATGTTCATCGACGGACCCGACGTGTCCTTGAAGGGGTCACCTACGGTGTCGCCAACGACGGCCGCGGCATGGGTGTCGGAACCCTTGCCACCGAGGTTGCCCTTTTCGATGTACTTCTTGGCGTTGTCCCAGGCGCCGCCGGCGTTGGCCATCATCAGTGCCATTAGCACGCAGCCCAACAGGCCGCCGGCCAACATGCCGCCCAGCGAGGTCGCGCCGAGCCCAAAGCCCACGACAACCGGCGCCAGCACGGCGATCGCACCGGGGACCACCATCCGCTTGAGGGCAGCCGTCGTCGCAATATCAACACAGCGCGCGGTGTCCGGCTCAGCGTTGCCTTCCAACAGGCCCGGAATCTCTCGGAACTGGCGACGAATCTCGTTGATCATGTCAAAAGCCGCATCGCCCACCGCCGTCATGGTGATGGAAGCAATGAGGAAGGGAATGGTGCCGCCGATAAAGATACCAATCAGCACTTCGGGATCAGATAGCTGCAAATCGAAGTCCGGGTTGTTGACCGTTACGGTCTCAACGAAAGCCGCGATGATGGCCAATGCCGCCAGCGCCGCAGCGCCAATGGCAAAGCCCTTGCCGATTGCCGCAGTGGTGTTGCCCACTTCATCCAGACCATCGGTGATTTCGCGAGTTTCAGCGCCCATGCCGGCCATCTCTGCAATACCGCCTGCGTTATCAGCAACGGGTCCGTAAGCGTCGATTGCCATGGTGATGCCGACAGTCGCCAGCATGCCCACCGCCGCGATACCCACACCGTACAGTCCAGCGAGATTGGTGGAGACGAAGATAATGGCAGCCAGGAACAGTACCGGCGCCACGACTGACTGCATGCCCACCGCCAGGCCAGTGATCATGACGGTCGCGGGACCGGTCTCACCAGACTTGGCAATGGTCCTCACGGGCTTGCCACCGGTGTAGTACTCGGTGATGAGACCAATGGCGATACCGCCGACAGCACCCGAGACGACTGCCCACCAGATGTTCTGTGAGATGCCCATGTTCTCTGACAGGAACCAGGCCATCACAATGAAGATAACCGGGGCCCCCAGCGTACCACTGCGCAGCGCCGCTTCCGGTGCAGCAGAGGAGCGCGCACGCACAATCAGAATGCCTGCGACGGAGGCGAGCAAGCCGATGCTGGCGAGCGCCAATGGGAAGGCCATCATGGCGCTTTGCTCCGCGGCCGTGATGGCCATGGTGGATGCGATCGCAATACAGGCGATCATGGAGCCGCAGTAGGACTCAAAAATATCGGAACCCATACCGGCGATATCACCGACGTTGTCGCCCACGTTATCGGCGATGACGCCCGGGTTACGGGGGTCATCTTCAGGGATGCCCGCTTCGACTTTACCGACCAGGTCAGCGCCGACGTCGGCTGATTTGGTGTAGATGCCGCCACCGACCCGTGAGAACAGCGCTACCACTGAGCCGCCCATGCCAAAGCCGTGGATCGCGTGAGCAGTATGGGGATCACCACCAAAGTAGTAGTAGAGACCGCCAAGCCCCAGAAGACCCAGTGACGCCACGCAAAGGCCCATAATTGAGCCGCCGTAGAAGGCAATGTTGAGTGCCGACGCCGCGCCCTCGGTGTTGGCCGCGACCGCAGTCCGAACGTTGGCTTTAGTGGCCGCGTACATACCGAGATAACCCGCCGTAGCCGAAGAGACCGCGCCCGCTACAAAGGCGATGGCGGTATTGGTGCCAAGCGGAGAGACCAGGATGCCCACGATCAAGACTGTAGCGAAGGCGGCTAGCAGTTTGTATTCACGGTGCATGAAGACCATGGCGCCGATATGGATCTGCTCGGCAATACCGCGTTCTTTGGCTTCGCCATCAGAGGCGCGAGACATCACGGTATAAATCACAAACGCAATTACGAGTCCGACCACCCCAAGAATGGGCGGCAACATCAGATTAAAGCTCATAGGAGTTCCTGGTGAGTACGGTTCAAAATTCGGTGGGGCGCAAGTCTAACGACCGGCTGGGTCCCTATCAATGGCATTGTTATGCGTTCTCATACGCGATCAACGATTAAGTCGTTCACTTGGCGTCAGTCGGCGGAGGAGATGGCCTTCATGCCGGTCATATAGCCACGTAGTCTGGCGCCCACGACCTCAACCGAGTGCGCGCGGGTTTCTGCGTTGACGTCGATCAAACGCCGGTTATCCACGGCGTTGCCGCCGGTCATGCCCGTGCCGATCACGTCGGCATCGAGACCCGCGACAAATGCTTTGAGGAGCGGGCGCGCGGCCTGATCAAAAAGGTAACACCCGTATTCAGCGGTGTCGGAGATCACCACGTTCATCTCGTATAGCTTCTTGCGCGCAATGGTATTGGCGATGAGCGGCGTCTCATGGAGCGACTCGTAATAGGCTGACTCTTCGATAATGCCCGCGGACACCATGGTCTCGTAGGCTAGTTCCACTCCGGCCTTGACCATTGCCACCATCAGAATGCCCTGATCGTAGTAGGTCTGCTCGTCGATGGCGTCATCGGTGATGTCTTGCAGTTCGAAAGGCGTGCCATTGGTTTCAGCGCGCCATTTCAGCAGGTTTGCATCATTGGCTGCCCAGTCGGCCATCATGGTGCTGGAGAAGTGACCTGACATGATGTCGTCCTGATGCTTTTCAAACAGCGGCCGCAGGATGCCCTTCATCTCCTCGGCTAAATCAAAAGCGCGGATCTTGGCCGGGTTAGACAGGCGATCCATCATGTTGGTGATGCCGCCTTGCTTCAGGCCCTCTGTGATCGTCTCCCATCCGTACTGCACCAATTTAGCGGCATAGGCGGGATCAATACCCAGCTCCACCATGCGGTCAAAACACAGCAGTGAGCCGGTCTGCAGCATGCCGCACAGGATGGTCTGCTCACCCATCAGGTCAGACTTCACTTCCGCAATAAATGACGATTCCAGCACGCCGGCCCGGTGCCCGCCGGTGCCTGCCGCATACGCTTTGGCGAGCTCGAGGCCCTGACCTTGCGGATCATTCTCGAGGTGCACGGCAATCAGGGTCGGCACGCCGAATCCGCGCAGGTATTCCTCTCGCACCTCAGTGCCCGGGCACTTGGGTGCCACCATGATCACGGTGAGATCCTCGCGGATCTTCATGCCTTCTTCGACGATGTTGAAGCCATGGGAATAGGACAGACACGCGCCTTGCTTCATCAATGGCATGACCGACTCGACCACGTTGGTGTGCTGCTTGTCAGGCGTCAGGTTCAGTACCATGTCGGCCTCTGGGACCATTTCTTCGTACGTGCCAACCTGAAAACCTGCCTCGGTGGCTTTGACCCAGGAGGGGCGCTTTTCTTCAATCGCTTCTTTTCTCAGTGCGTAGGCAACGTTCAGCCCGCTGTCGCGCAGGTTCAGACCCTGGTTAAAGCCTTGGGCGCCGCAGCCAATGATCACGAGTTTCTTGCCTGCCAGCGGCTCCACGCCCGCCTCGAATTCAGCCGGGTCCATAAACCGGCACTTGCCCAGTTCCTGAAGCTGCGTGCGAAGCGGAAGGGAGTTGAAATAGTTACTCACTGGCGTGTCCTCGATTGGGGCCCGAAAAAAGGGGGCGTATTGTGTCGGACATCGTGCCCGGGGTAAACGCCACTGGTACAATTAATTCCGAAGCGCCGTAGAGGCGAAGGAGAGCAGTGAACATGTCATCAACAGATGAGACATCAGACAGCGATGAGTTGGAACGCGCGGCGGGGCAGATCGAGGCGCCGCTGGCCAGCCTGGTGGGTGACTATGAGGAGTCTCAGGCTGACTCCCCCACAGAGGCCAAGGGCATTTTCCTGCTCCCCAACCTGTTTACCTCTGGCGCGCTGTTTTGTGGGTTTTACTCGATCATTGCTGGCATGCAGGGTGACTTTTACGCAGGTGCCGTAGCCATTCTCGTCGCCATGGTCTTCGATGGTCTTGATGGCCGCGTTGCCCGGCTCACCGGCACCAATAGCGCATTTGGCGCGCAGTACGATAGCCTCGCCGACATGGTGAGCTTCGGCGTGGCCCCGGCTTTGCTCACGTTTAATTGGGCGCTGACTGACCTCGGAAAAGTCGGCTGGGTCGCGGCCTTCATCTATACCGCGTGCGTTGCGCTTCGTCTGGCACGCTTCAATGCACATAAAGAAAACGACGACACGACGCATTTTACCGGCCTTGCCAGCCCGCCCGCGGCCGCTACGGCAGCTTGTTTGGTATGGATGGGTCCGACTCACGGTTGGACTGGGACGGCCTTGGATTGGGTGCACGCGCTGCTCTTGACTGCGCTCGGTTTCCTGATGATCTCGCGCTTTCCTTATTCAAGTTTCAAGAGCATCAACTTTGATCGTCGCGTACCTTTCGTCAGAATGCTCTCGATTGTCGCGGTGCTAGGATTGATTGCACTTGATCCGCCGCTCGCGATCTGGAGTATGGCTGTTGTCTATGCCCTATCGGGACCTGTGCAGTATCTCCGCCAACCGGATAAGGATAGCCAGGAGGGCGCCTCCCATCATGAAAAAACGGACTTACACTGACCACAGTATTGCTGCTTCAGAAATCACGCCCGAGCATGTCTTCCTCAATCGCCGCGCCCTGATCAAAGCCTCAGCCGGCACGATGGCGGGCGCGCTGGGTGCGCCATCTATTGCCGCAGCCGAGGCCAGCACGCAAAGCGCCCTGAGCTTCAGTCCGGATGTCGATCGATCGCTGGTCGATGAACAGACACCTTACGAGGCAGTGACGACCTACAACAACTTTTATGAGTTCGGGACAGACAAGTCTGACCCCGCCCGCCACGCTCACAGCATGGCCACCGACCCATGGACAGTAAGGGTCGGGGGCCTGGTCAACCAGCCCGGGTCGCTGCATTTGGAAGATGTGCTTTCCGGGTTCGATCTTGAGGAGCGGATCTATCGGTTTCGATGCGTCGAGGCGTGGTCGATGGTGGTGCCGTGGGTAGGATTCCCTCTGGCAGCGCTCTTGGAGCGGTTTGAGCCCAAAGCCGAAGGCAAATTTGTTGAGTTCAAGACCCTGTACCGTCGAGGCGAGATGCGCGGCACACGTTCGTTCACCAGCATTATCGATTGGCCCTATCGAGAGGGTCTGCGTATGGACGAGGCCATGCACCCGCTGACGCTGCTAGCGGTTGGCCTGTACGGCAAAACCCTGCCCAACCAAAACGGGGCCCCACTGAGGCTGGTGGTGCCATGGAAGTACGGCTTTAAGAGCATCAAGTCGATCGTGGAGATCAATGTCACCGCAGAGCAACCGCAGACAAGTTGGCAAATGCTGCAGCCCAGCGAGTACGGTTTCTACGCCAACGTGAACCCCGAGGTGGACCACCCGCGCTGGTCCCAGCGCTTTGAGCGCAAGTTGCCTTCTTCCATCTTCAAGCCCAACCGGGTGCCCACGCTGCCATTCAATGGCTACGAGGAGCAGGTGGCAGGCTTGTATCAGGGCATGGATCTGCGAAAGTACTACTGAGTATCCCAGCACATCAGCTGGCCGCGACTGACAGGGCCGATCAATGTTAACCAGAGTGACAGTGCCGCCATGGTGCGCGACGCTCGCAGTGATCACGCTCTGCTTGCTGCCCCTCGCACAGCTGTATTTTCAGCTGGCATCTGGAGACCTCGGACCCGACCCCGCCAAGCGACTGATGCAAGGCACAGGCGAGTGGGGCCTGCGTGGGCTGGCGATTGTGCTGCTCGCCGCACCATTGGCCCGTAGGGGTTGGCGGGGCCTGTTCCGCTACCGGCGTGTTCTGGGGCTCTCTCTTTTCCTCTATGTCACGCTGCATCTGCTGCTCTTCGCTCAGGTGTATGTGGGCTGGAGCGGCGCCTTACTGGCTGAGGAGCTGAAAGAGCGGCCTTATGTGCTCGTGGGGTTTTCGGCGTGGGTGGCTATGCTGCCGCTTGCTCTCACGTCAACAGATCGCGCCCGGCGCTGGCTCGGCCGTCGTTGGAAGCAGCTACACCGGCTCATCTATCCCGCAACAGTCCTGGCGTGGCTGCATCTATTCTGGCTGGCGCGCTCCGACGTAGGTGAGGCATTGATGTATGGCCTCATATTCGCTGTGTTGCTCTTTTGGCGGGTACGCCGCGCAAAGCTGCGGGCTCGCTGAAGGCCATGATTTCTCATGGCGACAGGTGATGCCGATAGACCGTCTATCTTGAACGAAAATACCGGAGCTACTGCCTTGCGGCCGGCTTGGGCTGTTGTTAAGATCGCCGCCCCGCGCAGCAGTTTCGATCCCGTTTCTGCTTCCGCTCTGGGCCCCAAAACTTTTTTCAAAAAAGGCTTGCACGGCTTCAAGCGGTACGTATAATGCGCGGCCTTGGCGGGGGTAACCCCCCCGGCCAGAGGCCTGCCCGAGCGGCAGGTTTGTTGCTTAAAAATCAGATAAAGACAGATGTGTGGGCACTTGTTGGGATAGTTTTCACTAACTATTCAGACACAACAAGTGACCATTGATTCAATGATTTCGAATTGTGTCTGAGCTGAGATTTTGGATGGTAAAGCAAGCTTTGCGTAACCATC
>CBFHIW010000040.1:0-26387 GCA_965656065.1 Luminiphilus sp.
CCCGCTTGTCCGCCGCGCTCCATAGGCACAAACACCAAATAGGCCTCCCAGATTACATCGAATTCTGACGGTAATACTCTATTTTAATTACCGAATCTCTACAATTTCAAAGCCCTGCTCTGCCCTGCGCCATTTCAGCAAGAGATCTAATAATGAGCCATCCACGCGGGCATCAACGATAGAGATCTCATCGGAAGAGACCGTGCAGCTTGCATTATTAAGGTTCACGGCGTTGGGATCCGCGATGAAGGGCGAGTCGAAACGCACCACCTCAAAGCTGGCTGTGACTTCCTTCGTCTCACCGAGCGCGTTGTAGGCGATAGCAGTAATAGTGTGCGGTCCGGCAGCCATCGCACTGTAGTTGTAAGCCAGTGAAAAGCCGGACTCGCGAGACCCTGCAACGTCCGGAAAAGCGCCGCCCACATCCCCGCGGGAGCCCCCGTATGGGGCCTCAAATGCCAGCACCTCATCAATATAGATCTCAACTTTAGTGATGCCCTCTGAGGCAACCGCCCATCCGCGCAGATTGCCGACGCCAGTATGGATCTGCCCCACGACAGGTTCTTCGAGAGTCACCTCAAGTACGCCCGGGTCGACTGGCTGCTCATCAGCGCTCAACAGATCCATGTAGTCGGAAAATGCTCGGTATTCAGCCGACCCCTGCGAGACCTGCTGGCCTCCCCCATGGCCTGAGCCTCCGGTGATCTTTGACAGGATTATGCTGGCTCTAGCGCCTTTCGTGGGACTGTTTACATAACCATTGAACACGCTGTGATTACCCGAGACCGAGCTGGTAAATCTCAGTGCCGTGCTCCCTGCCTGGCCACCGGATCGATGGCATGTGATGCACTTACCCTGGACAATAGAGTCGACATCGCTGGCATAGAATGCCTCGGCCGTCTGGCCCATGGCGGTGTTGGCCATGAAAGCCAAGACCAATCCCGCAACTCTCGCCAGTCCGATACACATTGAGCTCTGATTAACCTTCCTAGTCATATCACTCCTCTCCCTGAGTCAGTTGGAATCGCACACCCTAGTGCACGTCTATACGCAGCAACAACCAAAAAGCGCACACTTTTGTTTACTTTTTCGCAATGTATCCGCTATCGGGATTCGTCGCATTGCGATTGGCACTGTAGTGCACCAACATGTGTCTGGTTGCCATGGAATCGGCGAGAATATGCCCCGTGTCATATGGTTAGCGCGCCATGCTAGAGCAAAGGAGTGACAGATCGGCATGAGACAAAGACACCGAAATCATCTGAGCCGAGGCATATACCTGCTGACAATGCTGCTGCTGGCCGCCTGCAGTAGCGTCGAGACGGTGGCTCCCTACGATCGTGGCCATCTTGCGGAAGACGGCATGCAATGGGAGTCGAACCCTCGTAACGCAAAGCTGAAGGGGCACGTCTATACCAGCAAAGAGGCCTCATCCGGTGGAGCAGGCTCGGCGGGAGGCGGCTGTGGCTGCAACTGAACTGGCCAAGCTGACTCAGCTCCCCGCCCCCAGCCCACTGATGAAGCGCCTGGGCGCACCCCTTTTGGCGCTACCCGCTTACCAGACCGGTACGGCCCTCGCCGACGCGCCACCTGCCTTCACGGAGGTAGGGCTCCGCTACACCCATTATTCGGAAGACAGCATCGATCAGGACGCTGTCATCTTTGGTGCGACGGATCGTTACGATATTGATGTCACGCAGCTGTGGATCGAGGCGCCTTTGGGCACGAGCTGGTCGGTCGCACTTGATGTGCAAAATGACTATCAGACCGGCGCCTCTCCGTGGTTTGTGGGCGCCCAAGAGGACGGCAAGCCCGGCGTCATCATGAGCGGCGCCAGCATTCAGGACAATCGCGTGGAAGTTGGCGTGACGACCCGCTACTTCTGGGCCGATGGCAATGCAGGCTTCGCCGTCAGCCATTCCGACGAAGATGACTATGCGGCCACGGCACTCGCCTTTGATGCGTCGTGGAATACCGCCGATGACGCACGCACCTGGAGCACCTCCTTCAGCAGCTCACGCGACACGCTGAACCCAACGCAAGGAGTGATTCCCGTCTTCGTCACCGAGGAAGATCTCGATACGCAATCTGGTTACTTCGGTGTGTCGCAGATCCTCTCGCGGACTGCGATTGCCCGCATCGGCCTGAGCTATACGGTGAGCGAAGGCTACCTGTCGGACCCCTATAAGTTTCGTGATCAGCGGCCGGATACCCATGAACGGCTCTCGCTATCGGCTGGTTACCGTCGCTTCTTGATCGATGCAGACGCCTCGATTCAGGTCGATTACCGCTACTACGCTGACAGCTGGGGCACAGACTCCCATACAGTGGAGCTCGCCTGGGCGCAGAATCTACCCAGGAGCCTGCTGACGCCTTACGTGCGCTACTACACCCAGCGCGAAGCTGATTTCTTTAGCGTCATTGTCGATACCGAAACCCCGCACTACGCGGATGATTATCGCCTCTCGTCCTACGGCGCAGTGACACTGGGCGCACGGTGGGCGGTTGCCTTGGGTGAGAGTTGGACGCTGGAGCTCGAGGGAGAACGCTACATGACTGACGCAGACTGGGGTGTTTTTGACGGAGAAGCCGCACCGGCATTGGTCGACTTCTGGCGCGGCACGATCGGGGTCACGTGGCGCTTTGACTGACCAACCCCCTCGTCTAAAGCAACACTTCAAAATCATGGGCGGACCCGCTCGGCTTGTCATCAACGGAACACCCGAGCAACAGCTGGATCTCGAGGCCATCGCCGAGCAGGTACGCACGCGACTCGAGGCGCTGGAGGCACGTTACAGCCGCTACCGAGACGAGAGTATTGTGAGTGTCATCAACCAACGCGCAGGGAGCGGCGTGCTCACTGAGGTAGATTCCGAAACCCGGGCACTGCTCGATCTGGCTGGGCGGCTGTGGGACGCATCGGGAGGGCTTTTCGATATCACCTCGGGGCCGCTGAGACAGGCCTGGGATTTTCGAGCGGACGGTGCTGCCGACCCCACCCAAATCGAATCAGCACGCCAACTGGTGGGCTGGGACAAGATCGAGTGGCAGGCATCGAGTCTCCATTTGCCGGCTCCGGGCATGGAGATTGATCTGGGCGGACTCGCCAAAGAATATGCGGCAGACAGCGCCATCAGCTTGATGCGAGGCCTGAACGTCTCCTCGGCGTTGATTGAGCTTGCCGGCGATGTCGCCACCATCGGGGATAGCGAAGACGGTACGCCCTGGCGCGTGGGTATTCAGAACCCTGACGGCGACGGCAGCCTCTGCACGTTACAACTGTCAAATGCAGCCATCGCAACGAGCGGCAACTATGCGCGGCGAATTGACTATGAAGGTAAGCAATATGGCCACCTGCTCAACCCCAAAACTGGTTGGCCCGTAGCAGGCCCCAACAGTGTGAGCGTCCTAGACAGTCACTGCCTGACCGCGGGCGCGGTGGCGACGGTGGCCTGCCTGCACCCGGAGGAGCATGCGCACACGTGGCTAGAGCACGCTGCCCTCCCCTGGCTCATGGTGTCGAGCACGGGCATACAAAGCGGCCCTATCGCAGACCGAATGTTTGCACAGGCTTAAACTGTCACGTTTGGCGCGGGTTGGAGTTTCTTTTGTTGTTAGTATCGACGCATGATGACTTGCTTGAGACGCGCCCGGGGCCTCATTGGCTACCCTGAGCATTCAACTCCCTTGGCGATGCTAAAGACCAATATGCAGTCGATGCGCCTTGTTGACACTGTTCAGCCCCGATGGCTCAGAGCACTGATCGCAACGTGCTGGCTTCTTAGCTACGCAGCCCCTGCAAGCTTGCACGCGCAAGAAGTCGCGGACGAGAGCCCTCCCTCGGAGCAGACTGGGGCAGATGAAGATTCAAACGAAGCGGCCCCGGCCGCCAAAACCAAACCCTGGTTGATCACCCCGACCCTGTCTGACGACCCTAAACTCGGCGCTAATGTTGGCGGCCTGATTGCGTATCTCAAAAAATTGGACGCCTAATCCACACCCTCAATGACGGGGCTTACGGTCTCGTACTCAGATACCGACTCGATGACCGGCGCGCTGTTCTCCCAGCTCTACTGGAAAGCCGACACCCGCAGACTCAGCCTGCTGGCAGTCGGGGCAGAAATTAATAATGAATACGACGACTTCCTCGGTACCGGCCAAACGTTGGAAACACAGGATAATGTCCATACCTTCGGCTTTCGGTACCTGCAGCAATTGCGCCCCGGCGGCTGGTTTGTGGGCCTTCAAGGCATCACCGCCAACTATACGGTCGGCGCCGACGGACTACTTGACGGCGCGCTGAACCAGATTGGCTTGTCGGGCTTTGACGCTACCGGCCTGGGACTGGTTTTTCAGCATGACACTATGGACAACCAACGCGATCCGTCTACAGCGCACCTGCACACGCTACACAACTTCGCTTACTGCGAGGGCCTCGGCGGCGAAGCCTCCTTCGATGTGGGTTTTGCGGACTTCCGCTGGTATCGCAGCCTCGAAAGATTCGAGATAGGCGGGAGCAGTCGCTCTCCGGTCATCGCAATACAGCTTAAGGGTCGCTTTACCGCTGACGCGCCGCTCTCTGGCTATTCCTCTGTGAATTTGCCCGGCTATACCACGGGGAACTATCTCTCTCGTCACTACTCTCATGTCCTGATGGACGCCCGCATACCACTGACGGCCAAGCTGGGTCTCGTTGCGTTTGGGGGGAGTTGGCTGCCAGTTCGGTGAAGATATTGCGGGCAGAGACCTGGACTGCGGTGATGCCACGTTCCCCTCAATCGGTGTTGGGGTGTCTTATATGCTCAAAGCCGAAACGTCGGTACTGATCCGACTGGAGATCGCGAAGGGTAAAAGTGATAACGAGGCGCTGTATTTGCGGTTTGGCCATTCCTTCTGAGTGCATTAACGTGAGCATTGAATCGACGCCCATGGAGGGGCAATGGAGCATGGAAATTTGTTTGTACTGAGGAGCATTTACCGGCGTTGCCGCGCATTGGCTTTCGCGCTGGCGCTCGTGCCTTTACCAGTGAGCGCTTTGACGCCGACGAGCACCCAGGGGGACACCCTCAAGGAGATCATCGACGTCATTGAGGAGCGCCACTATGCGAGCCGACGCTACGACGATGCTCTCTCGGCACAGCATTTCGTTGCCTACCTGGATGCGCTGGACCCACAGCGCATGTTTTTTGACGCGGCAGATATCACCGAGTTTTCCTCATGGAAGCTGGAATTGGATAACGCTGGCCGGCGGGGCAATCTGAACCCCGCCTTTGCGATGTTCAATCGCTACCATGAAAAGCTGAAGAACAGGCTCGAAAACACCCTCGCCACCCTAGAGCAAACCCTGGAGGGTTTTGATTACGAGTTGGACGAGTACCTCGTTATCGATCACTCCACCATGCCCTGGGCACTCAACGCAGAAGAACTCGACGAGCGCTGGCGTAAACGCCTCAAAAATCAGGCGCTGAGCCTCAGATTGGCCGATAAGCCAGCCGTTGAGATTCCCGATACCTTGGCCCGGCGCTATCAAAATCAGCTGAACCGGCTCGATCAGTACAACGCGCAGGACGTTTTTCAGATCTATGCCAACACGCTTGCCGAGCAGTACGACCCGCACACCAACTACTTCTCACCCCGCCGCGCCGAGAATTTCGACATCAACATGAGTCTCTCGTTTGAGGGCATCGGGGCGATGCTGCAAATCGATGACGAATACGCCAAGGTCAGTCGGCTCATCCCCGCAGGACCGGCTGACAAGCAGGGCGAACTGCGCCCCTCGGATTTAATCATTGGAGTTGGGCAGGGAGAATCCGGGCCGATCGAAGATGTCGTGGGCTGGCGGCTCGACGAGGTCGTGGACTTGATTCGAGGCCCAAGAGACACCGTGGTCAGGCTCGAGGTCATCCCCGGCAAGGGCAAGACAGACCAGCGTCGGGTTGTGCCGATCAGGCGCAATGAGGTCAAACTCGAGGAGCAGGCCGCGCAAAAAGAGATCATTGAATTCACCGATGAGGCGGATCAAAAACATCGTATTGGCGTGATTGATATCCCGGCCTTTTACATCGACTTCGACGCCTATCGTCGCGGAGACAAAAACTATCGCTCTACCACCCGTGATGTTCAGAGACTGATTGCGGAGCTGATGGCGGAGGACGTTGAAGGGCTGGTAATTGACCTGAGAGACAACGGCGGCGGCTCCCTGCAGGAGGCGAATCAACTTACGGGCCTTTTCATTGAGTATGGCCCCACGGTGCAGATCCGCTCCGCTGAGAGCCGCGTGTGGCGAGACGGCAAGCGGCGCCGATCAAACTATTACGAAGGGCCGCTGGCAGTCATGATCAACCGACTTAGCGCCTCGGCATCCGAAATTTTTGCCGGAGCCATTCAGGATTACGGACGCGGCATCGTGGTTGGCGAACAGTCCTTTGGCAAGGGAACCGTGCAATCGCTGGTGCGGCTTAAAGAGGGCCAACTGAAAATCACCGAGAGCAAGTTTTATCGCATCTCGGGAGACAGCACGCAGCACCGAGGGGTGATCCCCGATATCACCTATCCGTCGCTTTTCGACCCTGAAGAGATTGGTGAAAGCGCGCTCGACAATGCACTGGCCTGGGATCAAATCGCACCGGCCCGCTTCAATCGCTATCACGACTACGGTGCGATTATGCCGACGCTGACAACCCTTCATGAGAAGCGCGCGGCCAATGATCCCGATTATCTCTACCTCCAGGATCGGGTGGCCATCGCGCAGGAAGCACGCACAATCACCGCCCTGCCGCTGCAAGAAGCTGGCAGGCTTGCCATGAGAGATGATCAGGAAGCCAAGGCGCTGGTGATTGAAAACAAGCGGCGCGTCGCAAAAGGGCTTGAACCCCTCGAGAGCCTTTCGGATGCTGAGCAGGATGAGCAAGGTGGTGATACCGCAAGCGAGTCAGCGGCCACACCACCAGAGACAGCCGACGAATCGAATGCGGGTAGTAGCGACGAAGATGCCGAGGATGTTCTGCTGATGGAGACCGGGCGGATTCTAGTCGACGCTATCACGCTGCGCCCTAACACCAGCATCGCTGGGCGCGCGCAATAACCGAAACGTCTAAATTGAGCTCGCAATCTGGGCCGAGACTCAACGCGCCATGCCGAGCTCGGGAAGCCTATGCTGGGCTGATACAGTCCTGTCCCGCCATATAAGTGTGCAGTGGTGCAGGCAGTCGAATACTGCCATCCGCCTGCTGCCCATTCTCCATGACAGCAACCAAGGTGCGCCCCACAGCGAGGCCGGACCCATTTAGCGTGTGCAATAGCTCCGGCTTGCCCGTTTCCGGATTGCGCCACCGCGCCTGCAAGCGGCGCGCCTGAAAATCTCTGAAGTTCGAACAGCTCGATATCTCACGGTAGGTCGACTGGCCTGGCAACCAAACCTCCAGGTCATAGGTCAGCGCCGAGCTGAAACCCAAGTCGCCACCACACAATATGACTTTTCGATACGGCAATTCGAGTGCCTGCAGGATCGCCTCGGCATGACCTGTCAGCGCCTCAAGGGCATCCTCGGACTGCGGAGGTCTGACGATCTGCACCAGTTCGACCTTCTCAAACTGATGCTGGCGGATCAGGCCGCGGGTGTCGCGCCCGTAGCTTCCCGCTTCGCTTCGAAAGCACGGCGTGTGGGCCACATAGCGCAAGCCCTCTTCGCCCAGTTGGTCAGCGTCGTAGATCTGACCTCGAGCGATGTTGGTCACCGGCACCTCGGCAGTGGGCGCAAGATAAAAACCCTGGTCCCCCTCGAGGCGGAACGAATCCTCGGCAAATTTCGGTAGCTGTCCGGTCCCCGTCAAAGAGGCCTCATTGACGATATAGGGGACATATACCTCCTGATAGCCGTGCGCCTGTGTATGGGTATCCAACATAAACTGCGTGAGTGCGCGGTGCAGTCGCGCAAGGTCACCTGAGAGCATTGAGAAACGCGCGCCTGCAATTTTGCCCGCGGTCTCGAAATCCATTTGTGTCAGCGCCTCACCTAAATCGACGTGATCCTTTGGCTCAAAGGCAAACGAAGCGGGCTCGCCCCACTTGAGCACCTCGACGTTATCGTCTTCCGTCGCGCCAAACGGCACCTGAGCATCTGGCAGATTCGGCGTCTCCATCAACACCGCGTCAATCTCGGCCTGAACCGCGTCAGCCTCGGCTGTCGCCGCCTCAAGATCTGACGCTAATCGAGTCAGCACTTCATCAACTTGCGCTTTTGCTTCGTCGACGCTTGCGCCGGCAGAGACCAACTCACCAATCTTTTTTGACGCGGCTTTGCGCTCTGCAAGCAGACCCTGTGACCGGACATCAGCCTCTTTGCGGCGCGCATCCAGTGCACCGAACGCGGCCAGATCAAATGCCACGCCACGCTTTTTTAGCGCCTCGATGACGCTGTCTGGGTCTTGTCGAAGGGTTTTAATGTCTAACATGCTTGGGGTCCCGCTCAGAGGGCCGCGAGTTTACCGCGAAAAGGGATCTTGCTGGTGTGCGAAAGTGCCCGCATGCTTACCCTAACGCCCTGATCAACCCAACCCCGAGCCCGGCACCCACCACACAGCTCACAATGCTCAGCGCGACATAGCCTAAAGCTGTTTGCCACGCGCCTTGCTCAAAGAGCAGCACCGTATCCAACGAGAAAGTTGAGAACGTGGTGAAGCCCCCCAGCACGCCGGTGATCAAAAAGGCACTCCACAGAGGCGCGGCCTCCGCTCTGTTGAGCGCGGCCCAAATCAAGCCAATCGCGACTGAACCGATGACGTTGGCAGCGAGAGTGCTCCAGGGGAAACCCGCTCCGCTCGTGAGCGTCGCTGCGATACCTGCCCTACCCATGGCCCCTACAGCCCCACCCAGCGCGACAGCGAGCCAATACATCGTTGTCATGTCCTACCCGCTTCTTGCGCCTGCCGGTTCAGCGCGCGCAGCCGATCGAGCTTCTCCTTGATCGCACCCTCCAATCCTCTATCTGTGGGTTCGTAGAGCTGCTCCTTGGCTACACCGTCCGGGAAATACTGGGCACCCGCCGCAAACGCGCCGGGCTCATCGTGCGCGTACCGATATCCCTCGCCGTAGCCTTCGTCTTTCAATAAGCCTGTCGGCGCATTCCGCAGGGTCATCGGCACCTCTGCGGACCCCGATGCCTTCGCCAGCGTAGTCGCTGCGTTGAACGCCTTGTAGACGGCGTTACTTTTCGCGGCGCAGGCGAGGTACACGACGGCCTCGGCAATGGCCAGCTCCCCTTCCGGACTACCCAGACGCTCTTGTACGGCGGTGGCATCCAGTGCCAACTGCAGCGCCCGCGGGTCGGCCAGCCCAATATCCTCTGACGCCATACGGATGCAGCGACGGGCGATGTAGAGTGGATCGCAGCCGCCATCCAGCATTCGCGCATACCAGTACAGCGAGGCATCCGGATCCGACCCTCTCACCGACTTGTGCAGTGCGCTGATCTGCTCGTAAAAGACGTCACCACCCTTGTCAAAACGCCGCGCGCCGGTGGATCTCAATTCCGCTAGTAGCGATTCATCGAGAGCAATTTGGGGCGCATCGCCATTGGCAAGATCAGTCGCCAGCTCGATAAGGTTGAGGGCTTGTCGTACGTCCCCATCTGCCAGCGTCGCCACGCCCTCACAAAAAGCCTCACTGGCCTCAGCCTGTGGATAGCATCGCTCGAGAGTGCGACGCACCAGCCCGGCCATCACCGCCTCTGAAACCGATTTCAGCCGATAGACCCTAAGCCGTGACAACAACGCCGTGTTGACTTCAAAGGACGGGTTTTCCGTCGTCGCGCCGATGAAACAGATCGTCCCATCCTCGATGTGGGGCAAAAACGCGTCCTGCTGACTTTTATTGAAGCGGTGCACCTCATCAACAAAAAGCACCGTGCGCCGACCCCGGAAAGCCGCCTCTCGCGCCTGATCAATCGCCGACCGGATGTCTTTTACCCCGGAAAAAACCGCTGACAACTGCAGGAACAGCGCATCGCTATAAACCGAGACCAAACGCGCCAAGGTGGTTTTGCCAACCCCGGGGGGCCCCCATAGGATGAACGAGTGCAGCGTGTTGGATTCGATGGCTCGCCGCAGCGGCTGGCCCGCACCCAACAAATGGGTTTGTCCCACCACCTCGTCGAGAGACCGAGGACGCATCCGCGCCGCCAGCGGCTCGAGGTTTTCAGAGGCTGCAGCGAACAGATCGGGCTCTACACTCACGCTCCGCTCCGGCATTCAGAATGGCGTGGGAGGCACGACAAAATCCGCAATCCGGGGCGGGCGGTCGATGTTCTCGCGTAACTCAACCCGCAACACTTGCCCTGCCCGGTCTTCCGTGTCCAGCCGCCACACAGTGTCGGCCATTTGCGCGATGTCGAGACGTCCGTAGGGAGATTGCGGGTCCATGGGAATGAGTGCCGCGGCATCGTCAGACAGGGAGATATCAAACGCGGCATCCAGTGTGGCTCTCGACGCTAATAGCCACTGGAGAGGGCTGCTTGCCGTCTCGACAATCGGTCTTTCGACAACGACCTCCAGATCCCAGTCAATCTGTGTCAACTGATCACTATTAGCCAACAGTAGCTGGCTATCGGGCGCCACAATCTCCCAGCGGAAGAAATGTGGGCGCAGCAACGCAAAGTTGCCGTTGCTTCGCTCCAAAACCTCACCCTCGGGGCTGATAATTTCCTGAGTGAACTGCCCGGCCATACCCTCGCGCGCTGCCAGCGTCTCCAGCACATCAGCCCTCAGCCCGGCGGACAGCAGCGCGGCAAACAAACCCAGCATGATCCGCCAGCGCATCTATTCCTCCGGCGGTGCGGGTGCCAACACCTCGCGCTGGCCGTTGGTACCCATTTCTGAGACCACGCCGGCGGCCTCCATGGTCTCAATCAGCCGCGCGGCGCGGTTGTAACCGATCCGCAACTTGCGCTGCACGGAAGAAATTGAGGCGCGGCGGCTGCGACACACATAATCAACCGCCTCGTCATACAGCGCGTCGGCTTCGCCATCCTCATCATCGGAAGCCGCCGACTGAATCTCATGCGCCGTGACCGGGGTCTGACCTCCCTCATCCAGCAACCCGTCCAGATATTGGGGGTCACCTCGTCGCTTCCAATCGGCGACCACACGGTGCACTTCATCATCAGAACAAAATGCCCCGTGCACGCGCACCGGCACACTGGAGCCCGCGGGCAGGTAAAGCATGTCACCGTAACCCAGAAGCTGGTCGGCACCGCCTTGATCAAGAATCGTTCGGGAATCAACCCGCGAGCTCACCGAGAAAGCAATCCGCGAGGGAATATTGGCCTTAATAAGCCCCGTAATCACGTCAACAGACGGCCGCTGCGTAGCCAAAATCAAGTGAATGCCCGCGGCCCGGGCCTTTTGAGCAATGCGGGCGATCAACTCCTCCACTTTCTTGCCCACGATCATCATCATGTCGGCGAATTCGTCAATCACCACGACAATGCTGGGCAATTTTTCGAGCGTGGGGTGCTCCTGCTCTTCTTCTGTAAGTTCCAGCACAGGGTCGGGTTTCCACATCGGATCGAGCAGCGGCGTTCCCTCTTTCTCAGCGTCCGACACCTTACGGTTGTAACCCTGCAGATTGCGCACACCCAGGAGCGACATCAGCTTGTAACGCCGCTCCATTTCCGCAACGCACCACCGCAGGCCATTTGCGGCGTCCTTCATATCGGTGATCACCGGCGTCAGGAGATGTGGAATGCCGTCATAAACCGACAATTCCAGCATCTTGGGATCCACCAAAATCATCCGTACGTCTGCGGGCGTTGCCTTGTAAAGCAAGCTAACAAGCATGCAGTTCACGCCAACAGATTTGCCCGAGCCTGTGGTGCCTGCCACCAACAGGTGAGGCATTTTTCCCAAGTCAGCGACAACAGGCGCGCCGGCAATATCGTGACCTAATGCCAGCGTAAGCATGGACTTTGAGTCTTCAAAAGTGGAAGAAGCCAGCACGTCCTTGAAGTTGACCGTTTGTCGATCCGCATTGGGGATCTCGATACCAACGACGCTTTTTCCGGGAATCACCTCCACAACTCTGACAGAAATCACGGCAAGAGAACGCGCTAAGTCTTTAGCTAAATTGGATATTCTGGAAACTTTTACGCCAGCGGCGGGCTGTATCTCAAACCGGGTGACCACGGGGCCCGGGTACACCGCGACCACCTCAGCCACCACCCCAAAATCTTTCAATTTGAGTTCAAGTAATCGCGAGAGCGACTCTAGCTCATCTGCGGAATAGCCACGCTGACCCGCGTCTGACGGGGCATCGAGCAGATCGAGCGGAGGCACCTCACCCGAGACCGGGATGTCAAATAGCGGCTTCTGTTTTTCGCGCTCAACTTTGATGCTCGGCGCCGGGGTCTCTTTCGGTGGCTTGATCTTGGGTGGCGCGCGCTTTTTCTCTTTGGCTACATGCTGCTCTATCTGAAGTTTGCGCTCCTCGAGCTGCTTCTCGCGCGCGCGACGGTCCCGCATGCGATCAAGCCAGGCAAGGCCTTCCCGGTAGGCAAAGCGCGCGCCCTCAATCACCTGACGCCCAAGCCAATCAATCACCCGGAGCCAGCTGATATCGGCAAAAACTGTGAGCCCGAGCAGGAAAAGCGTGACCAGCACCAGGCGCGCGCCAACCGGATTGAACGCCTGATCGAAACCCGCTCCAATGGCCGCACCGAGAATGCCGCCGGCACCCTGAGGCAAACCCGATTCCCCGGCATCATTAAGCGCACGCAAGGCCGTTGCGGCAACGATCAGCAGCAATAGGCCTAGAGAGCGAAAGCCCAGTTGCTGCCAGTCAGCCGGTTGGCGGTCGTCGTCTGCAAGCAGTAGTGAAACAGCTCGGTAAGCGAGCAGAACAGGCACTAGGTAGGCGGCAGAACCAATCAGCGAGAAAAAAATGTCCGCAAGGAAAGCGCCGGTGATGCCGCCAAGATTGCTGACAGCGCCCCCGGTCCCGCTGGCAGACCAGCCGGGATCGCTATCGCTGTAAGTGAGCAGTGCCATGAGCACGAAAAGGCAGGCCGCACCAACGCCAATGAAGAGCACGTCGCGCAGCCGGCGGCGCCCAAACGCCTGCCCCTCCTCTAATTTCGCCGCTGCCGTTTTGCCTCTGCTCGCCACGATCCTGCAACCACCGCTGGAAATCCCTATGCTAGCACAGCGCCCTCCTTCGCATGACCCGATATAAGCGCCAAAATTCATGCGCTTATCCCCAAAGTCATGACAAAATTTTTGAGCTCGACCCCGGACTCACTGGTCTCCAGCGAGGACCTGCGCTAACCTAGTGATGCAGGCATTTGAGCCCTGCCCCGCCGCAGTAAACGGAACATTTTCATGAGCACATCCTCACACCACCGCCTGATGATTCTTGGGTCAGGGCCCGCTGGCTATACCGCCGCTGTGTATGCCGCTCGCGCCAATCTCAATCCCGTCGTGATTACCGGTCTGCAACAGGGGGGGCAGTTAACGACCACCACAGAGGTGGAAAATTGGCCAGGCGGAACCCACGATCTGCAAGGGCCGCAATTAATGCAGCAGATGCAAGAGCACGTGGAGCGGCTCGAGGCGAGCGTGGTGTTTGACCACATCGAAAGCGTCGATCTGTCTTCGCGCCCATTTACCTTGAAGGGCACTGAGGAGTACACCTGCGACGCGCTGATCATCGCCACGGGCGCCTCGGCACAGTATTTAGGCCTCCCCTCTGAATCAGCCTTTATGGGGAAAGGCGTCAGCGCCTGCGCAACCTGCGACGGGTTCTTTTATCGCAATCAGGAGGTGGCGGTCGTGGGTGGCGGTAATACCGCAGTCGAGGAGGCGCTCTATCTCAGCAATTTGTGCTCCAAGGTCCATTTGATTCACCGCCGAGACAGTCTGCGCGCCGAGAAAATTCTGCAGGACCGACTGATGCAAAGAGCAGAGGAAGGCAAAGTCGAACTGCACTGGCATCGCACACTGGATGAGGTGCTTGGCGATGACAGTGGTGTGACCGGCGTGCAGATTCAGTCCACGCTTGAAGCAGAGCGGCAAGAAAAGATTGATCTCTCCGGTGTCTTCATTGCCATCGGCCACAAACCCAACACCGATTTGTTCGCGGGGCAGCTCGACATGGTTGGCGGGTATCTCACCGTGCATTCCGGCACCGAGGGTCAGGCGACACATACGAGTGTGGATGGCGTATTCGCCGCGGGTGATGTGGCCGACCATATCTATCGACAGGCAATAACCTCCGCCGGGTTTGGCTGTATGGCAGCGCTGGATGCAGAGAAGTACCTAGACGGACTCGAGTCGGACTGACATTGCATAACCCTTTTCCGCCGACCTCTCAGGCACTGGATGAACCAAACGGCTTACTGGCCGTCGGCGGAGACCTCGAACCCAGTACCCTGCTGTGCGCGTATGCCCAAGGCATCTTCCCCTGGTTCGAATCCGACCAAGAGATTCTGTGGTGGTCTCCCGATCCCCGGCTGACGCTGCGGTCTGACGCAATACACGTCAGTCGATCACTGAAAAAGGCTATCCGCCAGTGCGGCTGGCAACTGCAATATGACACCGCCTTTGCGGACGTCGTGGATCACTGCGCCCATGCCGATCGCAATCAGCCCGAGGCCGGCACATGGATTACGCCAGACATGCACGCCGCCTATTGTGCCCTCCATGACCTCGGTGTCGCACACTCGGTAGAGGTCTACGGGGATGGCGCACTCGTCGGGGGCTTGTACGGGATTCTGCTCGGCAATATGTTCTTTGGAGAGTCCATGTTCGCGCTGCGGTCCAATGCGTCAAAGATGGCCTTTGTCGCATTAGCCAAGCTGTGCACGGATAACGGCATCGAGGTCATAGACTGTCAGGTCTACAACGAGCACCTCGTGTCGCTCGGTGCACAAACAATGCCCCGTCAAGACTTTGAAAATCACCTGCGGGACGCTATAAAGACTCCCATGACAGATGTTTTTGCCAACCCGCTTTGTCTCGCCTCCAATGAACCGCTGCCGCTAGCAAAACGGCTCGGCAACCCACTCGCTGTCGATATGGCCGAGCTGCTGTGACCGCATCGTTACGAGAGATCAAGGTCTACACGACTTTCCCTCACCGGTGCTCCTACCTTGAAGGCGAAGAGGCGACCACGCTGTTCGTCGATCCACGGCAAAAGCTGAGCCCAGAACTCTACACCCAGCTCTCCTTGCTCGGCTTTCGACGCAGCGGTGACCACGTTTACAGGCCACACTGCGCCCGATGCAGTGCCTGCATCGCATCACGGGTGCGCGTCGCTGAGTTTGAGCCCAGTCGCACGCAAAAAAGAATCAGCCGCCGGAACGCGGATCTACGGCTTGAACAGTCGGAATCGATCCTCGACGAAGAGGCCTACAATCTCTATCGCTACTACATCGAGTCCCGCCATGCCGACGGCGATATGTATCCTCCGGAGCGTGAGCAATACGAATCGTTTCTCAACAATGGGCTGGGCTGCGCCAACTATTACCGCCTGTACCAAGGCAATCGCCTCGTGGCGGTCACTGTGGCCGACAAGATGCTCGACGGGCTGGCTGCGATCTACACGTTTTTCGACCCGGATCAGCCCCAACGCAGTCTTGGCACCGAGGCCATTCTGCTCCAGATCCGGCAGGCGCAGTCCATGGGCTTGCCGTTTGTTTATCTGGGATATTGGATTGATGGCTGCCGCAAAATGTCATACAAGTCCCGTTTCTCGCCGCTGGAGCTGTTTGTCGATGGGCATTGGCAGCAGCAAAAGACCGAGCAAACGTCATCACCTGACGCGACAGCGGTCGTATCTCTGCTCGACTTAGGCGATAAGGCCTGACATCACCCCATAAGCGAAGCGCTTCCCCCGCACTGCGGTTTCGGCTACAGTGCCGGCCACTGAGCTAATGGAGACGCAGCCTGAATGGCGAAAGAAGACCAGATTGAAATGGAGGGGGAAATCATCGACACCCTTCCCAACACCACCTTCCGTGTGCAGTTGGAGAACGGCCATGTGGTCACGGCGCACATCTCGGGCAAAATGCGCAAGAACTACATTCGTATCCTGACCGGGGACAAGGTTCGGGTGGAGCTGACGCCCTATGACCTGACAAAGGGTCGCATTACTTACCGCGAAAGATAAGAACCCTCTCCACCACGCGGCATAAAGCCACGGACAGGGCCTCGATTAGGCCTCGACGGGCTCTTCAACTTCGATCAAAGCCTCAATCACAAGCGCATCCCGCGCCTCGTTCAGGGTCACGGCAGCGGTACCGCCCTTCGCCAGCGAGCCGAAGAGGACCATGTCCGCCAACGGCTTTTTAATGTACTCCTGTATCACGCGCTCCATGGGTCGCGCACCCATCGTGGCATCGTAGCCCTTCTCCACCAGCCACAGTCTGGCCTCTTCATCGACCTCAATCACGACTTGCCGCTCATCGAGCTGCGACTGCAATTCGGTGAGGAATTTATCCGCCACCGTCAGAATGACGTCTTCACCCAATGGTCCAAAGGGCACGATGGCGTCGAGGCGGTTCCGGAATTCTGGCGTGAAGGTGCGATTGATCGCCTCGATCGAATCCGTCGAGTGATCCTGCATGGAAAAACCGATAGAGCGCCGGCTCACATTTTCCGCGCCGGCGTTGGTCGTCATCACCAGAATCACATTGCGGAAATCGGTTTTGCGTCCGTTGTTGTCGGTGAGCGTGCCGTGATCCATCACCTGCAGGAGCAAGTTAAAGACTTCTGGATGCGCCTTTTCAATCTCGTCTAGCAATACCACTGAGTGTGGATGCTTGGTAACAGCATCGGTGAGCAGGCCGCCCTGGTCAAACCCGACATAGCCCGGTGGCGCACCAATCAGACGCGAGACCGTATGTCGCTCCATGTACTCGGACATGTCAAAGCGCAACAGCTCCAGTCCCATTTGCAGTGCGAGCTGTCGGGTGAGCTCGGTCTTGCCCACACCGGTCGGCCCGGCGAGCAGGAAGGAGCCAATCGGCTTTTGCCCGCCTCGCAGACCCGCTCTGGCCAGCTTGATGGCTCCGACCATCTGCGACACAGCATCGTCCTGCCCGAAAACGGTCATCTTCAGGTTGCCCTCAAGCTTGCCCAGTAATTCCTTGTCGTCACTGCTGACCGTCTTTGGGGGAATCCGCGCAATCTTGGCCACCACAGCCTCAATGTCACTAGGCCCAAGCACCTTTTTGCGCTTGCTCGGTGATTGGAGCTGCTGAAAGGCGCCCGCCTCGTCAATGACATCAATCGCCTTGTCTGGCAGGAACCGGTCCGTGATGTAGCGCGCTGCCATTTCCGAGGCAACCCGGAGCGCCTTATCGGTATAACGCAGCTTATGGTGTGCCTCGAACCGGGACTTCAAGCCCTTCAGTATCTTGTAAGCGTCCTCAACCGATGGCTCCAACACATCGACCTTCTGGAAGCGCCGGCTTAGCGCCTTGTCCTTGTCAAAGATCCCGCGGTACTCGGCGTAGGTTGTTGATCCGACACAGCGCATCTTTCCCGACGCCAGCAAGGGCTTCAGCAGGTTGCTCGCGTCCATCACGCCGCCTGAGGCCGCGCCCGCGCCAATAATGGTGTGAATTTCGTCGATAAAGAGAATCGCGTGTTCGCTCTCGCTGAGATTGGCCAGCAACCCCTTAAGGCGCTTTTCGAAGTCGCCACGGTATTTCGTACCAGCGAGCAGCGCGCCCAGATCGAGGGAGTAAACCACCGCTTCTTTGAGTGTCTCGGGCACCTCGCCATCGACAATCATCTTGGCAAGGCCTTCTGCGATGGCGGTTTTACCCACGCCGGATTCGCCGACCAGCAGCGGGTTATTCTTGCGCCGTCGCGCGAGGATTTGCGCTACACGCTCCACCTCGGTCAAACGCCCAATCAGCGGGTCAATATTGCCGGCCTCGGCCTCGGCGTTAAGGTTGGTCGCGTAGGCATCGAGTGGCCGCTTCTCTGCGCCCTCATGCTCCTCCTCTGGGTCTCCGAGCGACTCTGCGCCATCGGTCGCCTCTTCCCCGTCCTTGCCAATGCCATGGGTAATGAAATTCACCACGTCGAGGCGGGACACGTTCTGTGACTTCAGGAAATAAACGGCTTGGGACTCCTGCTCCGAGAAGATCGCCACTAACAGGTTGGCGCCGGTGACTTCCTGCTGCCCGGAACTCTGAACGTGGAAGACTGCTCTTTGTAGCACCCGCTGAAACCCTAGCGTTGGCTGGGTATCCCGACCATCATCAGAGTCGGATAAAAGCGGCGTGGTGGAGTCGATAAACTCGGTCAGTTCTCCGCGCAGGTCGTCCATATCGACTTGGCAAGCTTCGAGCACTGCGACCGCAGCGGAATCGTCGAGGAGCGCGAGCAACAGATGCTCAACCGTAATGAATTCATGGCGTCTGGCTCGCGCGGTGCGAAACGTCTCGTTGAGCGTATTCTCGAGCTCTTTGCTCAGCATTCAGTCAGTCCTCTTAGTCGTCGCTTGACGGTTCCACCTCACACAATAGCGGATGTCCGCTGTCGCGGGCACACTGGTTCACCTGCGATGCCTTCGTCTCGGCAATATCCTGCGGATATATTCCACATACGCCCTTACCCTGCGTATGGACCGCCAGCATGACCTGGGTGGCCTTTTCCCGGCCCATGCCGAAAAACTGCTCCAGCACCTGCACCACGAACTCCATCGGGGTGTAGTCATCGTTCAGGAGAATCACTCTATATAGAGGCGGTTTTTTGAGCTTCGGTTTGGCGGGAGCGACAGCGAGATCACCATCGTCGTGATCTTTTTTGTCAGAACCCGTGCTACACAAGGGGGCAAAAACGGTGTCGCGGACTAATTCGTGCATGTCCTCAGTATAGTCCAACCGATGAAATTTAGCGTTCCGAGACCCGAGTTTCTGTCGTTTTTTCGCGATGCTCAGCCTGATTTCTGGGTAAACAGCGCGGTGGTTCCTCAACGCGAGCAATAAAAAGCCCGCACGTGGCGGGCTCTTGAACACCTCAGGCGCTTCACATATGTGAAATCACGGCGTCACCGAAGGCCGAGCAGGATACCAGTGTCGCCCCTTCCATTAAACGCTCGAAGTCATAGGTGACGGTTTTGGCCTGAATGGCACCGTTCATGCCGTCGATGATCAGATCCGCCGCCTCGTTCCAGCCGAGGTGACGAAGCATCATTTCCGCCGACAAGATGAGAGAGCCGGGGTTGACCTTGTCTTGACCCGCATACTTGGGTGCCGTCCCGTGAGTGGCTTCAAACAACGCCACGGTATCCGAGAGGTTGGCACCCGGCGCAATGCCAATGCCTCCCACCTGCGCAGCCAGCGCGTCGGACAGATAGTCACCGTTCAAGTTCAGCGTGGCTACCACGCTGTAATCTCTGGGGCGAGTCAGCACCTGCTGCAGCATTGCGTCGGCGATCACATCCTTGATCACAATGTCGCCTCCAGTGCGAGGATTCTTGATGCTTACCCAGGGACCACCATCCAGCAGTTCACCGCCGAATTCTGTCTGAGCCAGCTCGTAGCCCCAATCACGGAAGGCGCCCTCTGTGAACTTCATGATGTTGCCCTTATGCACGAGCGTAACCGAAGGCAAGTCCTGATCAATCGCGTACTGGATCGCCTTGCGCACCAAGCGCTGGGTGCCCTCCGCAGAGACCGGCTTGATACCAATGCCCACATTCTCTGGGAAGCGGATTTTGGTGGCGCCCATCTCCTTGATAATGAAGTCGACGACCTTTTGCGCTTCGTCGGTGCCCGCCTGATACTCGATGCCGGCGTAGATGTCTTCCGAGTTCTCCCTGAAGATCACCATATTGCAATCACCCGGGTTCTTGACCGGCGACGGAACGCCTTCGAACCACCGTACGGGTCGCAGGCAAGTGTAAAGATCCAGTTCCTGGCGTAAGGCCACGTTCAGCGAGCGGAAACCGCCTCCGACCGGTGTCGTCAGCGGGCCCTTGATCGCCACGCTGTAGGTCTTGATGGCGTCCAGCGTTTCTTCGGGAAACCAGTCGCCGTCATACAACTCGGCAGCTTTTTCACCCGTATAGATCTCCATCCACGATATCTGCCGCCCGCCGTCGTAGGCCTTGGCCACCGCCGCGTCGACCACCGCAATCATCACGGGCGAGATATCAACGCCGATGCCATCTCCCTCGATATAGGGAATGATCGGGTTATCCGGCACCGAGAGACTGTTGTCGGCATTCACAACAATCATGTCGCCGGTTTCAGGAACGGAAATGTGCTTGTAAGACATAGTGAAAATCCCCCAGAAGAAAACAAATCCCGAAGCGCGCTCCGGGTGACCACAACGAATCCACGCTCCTACTAACGGGAGTGCTGTTGCGCGTCTGGTCGGTGAGCGCAGTTTAACATCAAATACTGCACACTAGGCCAATGAGCCAGGTGATTTTGCTTAACAAACCCTTTCGCATGCTGAGCCAATTCACGGATCGCGAACAGCCGGAACATCCTCGGGCGACCCTCGCCGACTGCCTCGACGCACCGGGCTATCGTCCAGCGGGCAGGCTCGACTACGACTCGGAGGGCCTACTGGTGCTGACCCGGGACGGCAAAACCCAGCAGCGCATTGCCCACCCGGGTCATGAGCAGTGGAAGACCTACTGGGTGCAAGTCGAAGGTGACATTGACGCGACTGCCTGCGAACAACTCTCTACAGGCATTCAACTCAAGGACGGCATGACGCGGCCTGCAAAAGCCAACCCCATCCCACCACCCGACGTATGGCGACGCTACCCGCCCATACGACAGCGCCAAACCGTGAGCGACTCATGGCTGAGCCTATCGATTAGCGAGGGGCGAAATCGGCAGGTTAGGCGGATGACGGCCGCGGTGGGCTACCCAACGCTCCGGTTAATCCGTGTCGCCGTCGGACCATGGCAACTGGGCGCGCTGCAGCCCGGCGAGCATCGTTACGACAACCTTGCCTGACCCGGCATTGACCCGCCCCGCCGCTCCCCTCATGCTTCCCGCCTTTTCTGAGCAAAAGCCACAGCCGTGAACCACTCATCAGGACAAGATCAGACCGTCATTGTCGGCATGTCGGGGGGCGTAGATTCCTCCGTCGCGGCACTGATGTTGATCGAGGCGGGCTACCGGGTTGAAGGCCTGTTCATGAAAAACTGGGAAGAGGATGACGGCACCGAATACTGCACCGCGAAAGAAGATCTGGCCGACGCACAGTCTGTGGCAGATCAATTAGGGATCCGCCTCCATAGCGCCAATTTCGCAGCAGAGTACTGGGACGGCGTCTTCGACCACTTCCTGTCGGAGTACCGAGCCGGCCGAACACCCAACCCGGATATTTTGTGCAACCGGGAAATCAAGTTCCGCGCCTTTCTCGACTACGCGACGCAGTTGGGGGCCGACATGATTGCCACTGGCCATTACGTGCAAACCGATATGACAAGCGGTACCACGCAGCTTCGCAAAGGCGTCGACGACAATAAAGACCAGAGCTACTTCCTGCACCAAGTTGATCATCAAGCACTCGGCAGGAGCCTGTTTCCGGTTGGCAATGTGGACAAGACGTTAGTGCGCGAGAAAGCAGCCTCTGCCGGATTCGTGACCGCGCGTAAAAAGGACAGCACCGGAATCTGCTTTATTGGCGAGCGCAGATTTCGCGACTTTCTCAAGCAATATCTGCCTGCACAGCCGGGACCCATTGTGTCCGTAGACGGTGACGAACTGGGGGAGCACGAAGGCTTGATGTACCACACCATTGGGCAACGGCAGGGATTGCGGATCGGCGGGCTGGCCAATCGCCCCGAGGCGCCCTGGTATGTTGTCGACAAACAGCTGGCTGACAACGTGCTGGTCGTCGCACAGGGCAATGAGCATCCTGCACTGTTCAAGACGCAACTCACCGCAGCTGACGTGATCTGGATCAGCGGCGAGCCTCCCAACTTACCCCTTACCTGCCACGCCAAAATTCGCTATCGGCAGGCGGATCAACCCTGCGAAGTATCGGCTACCGGCGCAAAAGTGCAGGTTATTTTCACCACGCCCCAAAGAGCGGTCACTCCCGGTCAGTCCGTGGTCTTCTACGAGGGTGATATTTGCCTGGGCGGCGGCGTCATTGAGGCGGCTCAATGACCGAGCGCTCGCTTTTGGAGCAACGCACGGTGGCGCTGGCCGGCGTAGCTCAGGCGGCGCGCATTGTGGATTTGGCCGCGAAAACCGGTAGCTGGCCCCTACCCTTTGTGGAGGCCTCGATACATTCCCTGTTCAGCTTTGATCCGGAAGGTGTGGAGACGGTATTCGGGACGCCACAGGGCATTCGTCTGGGTCTTGAGCAACTGTCGGCCTGCCTGGGGCTCTCCCAAGACGAAGCATCAGCAGACACGCTGCGCTATACACTCGCCATTCTGCAGCTTGAGCGCCGCTTTGCCGGCCGGGACGATCTTCAGGCGATTGTGCATTCACGACTCAAGCACACAGCCTACAAAGCGGAAAATTTTTCCAGCGATATTAATGGTCTAAGCGCCAATATATCGGCTATTTATCAAGACACGCTCAGTACGCTGCCCTACCGCATCAAGGTCACCGGTAGCGCCCAACACCTTAACAATCCTCAGGTGGCGGATTTGGTACGCGCGTTGCTGATGTGTGGCGTCAGAGCCGCATTTTTATGGCGACAACTGGGCGGTACGCGCTTTAAGTTGATGTTAAGTCGTGGCCGCATCCGTGACACAGCTGCGCGCATGGCCCGGGAAGTGGGCGTGACGCATTGAGCAAACTCAGCGCGGCACCGTGATAAACTAAGGGCCTACTGCAACTAGGCAACCCCATGAGCCCCACACCCCTGACAGCCCTTTCACCACTGGATGGCCGCTATCACGGAAAAGTGGACGCGCTCCGCGACATCTTCTCCGAATTCGGGCTCATCAAACGGCGCGTTCAAGTCGAGCTGGCATGGCTCCAGGCGCTGTCTGAATGCCCAGATATCGCCGAGGTCCCCGTATTCAGCAGTGCATCGACCGACCGGCTTGATCACATCCTCGCTGATTTTGATGAAATCCAGGCCGAGGCCGTGAAAACGATTGAGGCGACCACCAATCACGACGTCAAAGCCGTCGAATACTTCCTCAAGGAGGCATTAAAAGACAACCCGGAGCTCAACGCGGTTAGCGAATTCGTGCATTTTGGCTGCACCAGCGAGGATATTAATAACCTCGCCCATGCCCTCATGATCCGCGACGGACACCGGGTCATCATTGAACACTATGAAGCCATCCGTGATGCGCTGGCAGGCCTCGCGAAAGAGCATGCTGAGCAGCCCATGCTGTCTCGCACCCATGGACAAGCCGCTACGCCAACCACTCTGGGCAAGGAACTCGCCAACGTCGCGATGCGACTCAACCGGCAGCTGGCCGCCGCTAGCGCCATCCAACCATTGGGTAAGATGAACGGCGCCGTGGGCAACTACAATGCCCATCATGTGGCCTACCCGGATGTTGACTGGCCAGCCCTCTCCGAGCGCTTCGTGACCGATCTCGGTATCGAATGGAACGCCTACACCACCCAGATCGAGCCCCACGACTACCTCGCGGAGTACTTCGATGCGATCGTCCGGCTTAACCAGATTCTTGTCGACTTCAGCCGCGATATTTGGTCCTACATCTCACTCGGGTACTTCAAGCAGCGCATGGTCGAGGGGGAAGTCGGCTCCTCCACCATGCCGCATAAAGTGAATCCCATCGATTTCGAGAACGCCGAGGGAAATTTTGGTCTGGCAAATGCCCTGCTCAACCACCTTGCCCAGAAGCTGCCGGTGAGCCGATGGCAGCGCGACCTCACTGACAGTACCGTGCTACGCAACATGGGGGTGGCCTTGGGCTACTCACAGCTGGCACTGGTGTCACTGAGCAAAGGCATCGGCAAGCTGGAGGTGGCGCCTGAGCCGATAGCAGAAGATCTTGATTCTGCCTGGGAAGTGCTCGGAGAGGCGGTCCAAACGGTGATGCGACGTTACGGCGTGCCGGAACCCTATGAAAAGCTCAAGGCGCTCACGCGGGGCCAGCGTCTGGAGCCCGATACATTGAAATCTTTTATCCTCGCGCTCGAGATTCCCGACGATGCCAAGGAGCGGCTCATGTCACTCACCCCTGATACCTATCTCGGATACGCCGCCGATCTCGCCAAAAAAACCGCTCTCTGACACCTAACTAATCCGAGAGCCGGTATGCGCTTGCCCGTCACAACAGAACAATTTTTGGCCGAGTACTGGCAGCAAAAGGCTTTGTTCTGTCCGCAGGCGTTACCCCACTTCCAGTCCCCGATGACGGCCGAGGAACTCGCCGGCCTCGCCATGGAGCCCGACATCGACAGCCGCATGGTCTGGCAGGATTCGGGGGTCTGGCATCAGCAGACCGGCCCATTCGCGGAGAATGCCTTCCAGGGAGAAATGCCTTGGACTCTCCTGGTAGAAGGCGTTGATCGCCACCATCCCGGGGTCTCGGCACTGCGCAATACCCTACCCCCGCTGCCCCGGTGGCGCTTCGACGATGTGATGGTCAGCTTTGCTACGGACCAAGCAGGCGTGGGGCCACATTTCGACCGATACGACGTTTTTCTGCTGCAAGGCGCTGGCCGGCGGGAATGGCGTATCGGCCTGCACTGCGATGACGAGACCCCTCAGCTTCAGGAAAACGGACTGAATTTGATCCCGCCTTTTGAGGCTGAGGAAACCTATGTGCTCGAGCCCGGGGATGTCTTGTATGTGCCACCTGGCGTCGCGCACTGGGGAGTGGCGTTAGGTGAGGCCATCACCTACTCGCTGGGCTTCCGCGCTCCGTCTGTCGGAGATCTTATGGCGCGCCGCACTGATGCGGCGCTCGAACTCATCTCAACCACTAGCCTGCTCGAGGATGGCGCCTCCCTGCAAGCCCCATCGAGGCCGGGAGAAATCACCCCCGAGCAAATCGCCAATGCCCGCGACGCGATTAACAATGCGCTCGATGCGCTGGACTCGGGCCGGTGGTTTGGCGAGGTCGTCACTGAGGTCGGTGAAGACCTCGATAACACCCAGCTACCGGCCGCCCTTCAGGCCGATCAGGTCCGCCTGCACCCCGCCACAAGGATCGCGTGGCGGGAGCGGGAAGGCAGCATTGATGTGTTTGTCGACGGCGTCCATTTTGAGGTGGCCTTAGACGGCCTCGAATACTTGGTGGCACTGTGCAATGGTGACTGGATTCAATGTCGCGAGCTGTCTGAGTCGAACGAGCCGCTGTTTGAAACACTGTGCGCGACCGGCGCACTGACCGATGAGGACATGACATGAGCAAGGCCCCACATCCCATGCTGCCACCGCTACTGGTCTTGCTCGAGTCAGCGCGGCGAGACATTGTCATCTGCTGCCCCGAGGCGATCATGTCGGTTTTTGACAGCGACGACGCAATTTCGGAGATGGTCAGGGTCGCCCGCCGCGCACCTCAGACAGGACTGAAAGTGCTGTTGCGGGAATACGAGCCTGTGCGACTCGAGGGCAGCCGGTTTATCCAGTCGATGCAGCGTATTCCGACCAAAGCAGAGTGTCGGTTGCTGGAAGATCACCCGGAGTGGCGAACAGAAACACTCGTTGTGGTCGATGAAGCAGAGGGATTAATCGTCGCGCATAAAACTGGCCGACTCACATCTCTCTCAGAAAGAGCCCAAGTCAGAATCCAACTCAATCGTTTCATCACGCTGTGGGATGCAGCACGCCCCGCGCATGAAATGCGGCGCCTACGCTGATAGCGCTGTGGCTGACAGTACAACGCCCAAGCCATCCGCAACGTCAGATGCGGTGAGTCCGACACCGTAACGCTCCCAAGCCAGGTCTCCGGCCCGCGCGTGCGCCGCCACACCAAGCTCGCTGGCCGCCATGAGGTTCAGGCCCTGAGCCACCAAGGCGCCGATCAAGCCCGCCAGCACGTCTCCCATACCGCCCGTTGCCATACCGGGATTTCCTCCTGCGCAAATAACGGGCGGATCTTCCCTGGAAAGCGGTGCGACCACCGTGCCGGCGCCCTTCAATACCACCACCCCGGCATAGCGCTCCGCGAGCGTCACTGCCCACCGAACCCGATCAGATTCAATCTCGCCGATTGTCACATCGGCCAGCCGGGCCGCCTCGCCGGGATGGGGGGTGATGATCAACGGTATGTCTGGGGGCATCGTGACCACCCCTTCAGCCATCACATTCAAGGCATCAGCATCACAGACGAGGGGCAGCCCGGCCTCGACAGCGTGGCGCAGGCACTGCCGCGCCCATTCGTCCTGACCGAGCCCGGGACCGATGACAATGATGCTCTTGCCTTCACAAAGGCCCGGCAACACCGCCGCATCATCGAGACCC
>CBFHIW010000041.1:0-25765 GCA_965656065.1 Luminiphilus sp.
ACGGACGTAACGGGTGCGGTTGAGCTGCCTGAGGGTGTTGAGATGGTGATGCCGGGTGACAACATCAACTTTGTTGCAGAGCTGATTGCGCCGATTGCGATGGAAGAGGGCCTGCGTTTTGCGATCCGCGAGGGTGGCCGAACGGTCGGTGCAGGCGTCGTCGCCAAGATCCTCGACTGAGACAAAAGCGGCGGCTTGATGGCCGCCTGACACATAAGCCGAACCGCCTTTTTGGCTGTTCGGCTTCGTCGTCTCTGGCAAGTGGGCCTTATTTGGCATCAGAGGCGCGGAATAAAGAGTGGAAGGCCAGTAGCTCAATTGGCAGAGCAGCGGATTCCAAATCCGCAGGTTGGGGGTTCGATTCCCTCCTGGCCTGCCACCTCAGCTGAGCAGGCTGGGGCGGTGAACAAAGCCGACGGTGGGCATGGGCCCGGGTCGGGGTGGAGATTGAACATGAGTGAAGCCGCAGCAGGCAGGCTTGATTCGCTGAAGTGGGTTGTCGTGTTGGCGTTGGTAGGCGGCGGCGTTTACGGCAATATCTATTTCGGCGACCAGCCGATTCTGTATCGCGTGTTGGCGCTGCTGGTACTCGCACTGATCGCGGGCTGGGTGGCTTCACTGACGCAGAAAGGCGGCGACTTTTTCACTTTGGTGAAGGGGTCACGGACGGAAATTCGCAAGGTTGTCTGGCCAACGCGGCAAGAGACCACACAAACCACGTTAATCGTGTTTGTCTTTGTGATCATCATGGGGCTGATCTTGTGGGGCCTCGACAGCGTGCTGGGTTGGCTCGCGTCACTGATTTTGGGTTGAGGGGAAAGACATGGCTTTGAAGTGGTACGTCGTACATGCCTACTCTCAATACGAGAAGAAGGTGGCGACCGCGATTCAGGAGCGGGTAGAGCGTCTGGGTATGCAAGACCGGTTCGGCGAGATCATTGTTCCCACCGAGGAAGTGATCGAGATGAAGGGCGGCCAAAAGCGCAAGAGTGAGCGTAAGTTCTTCCCCGGTTACGTATTGGTGCAGATGGACCTCGATGACGACACCTGGCACCTCGTTAAGGAAACACCCCGAGTGCTTGGCTTTATCGGCGGCAAGGCCGACAAGCCGTCTCCAATTTCGGATGCCGAGGCCAATGTCATCCTGCAACGCGTTGAGGCTGGTGTGGATCAACCCAAGCCCAAGACGGTGTTTGAGCCGGGCGAGATGGTGCGTGTTATCGATGGCCCATTCAACGACTTCAACGGTGTGGTTGAGGACGTGAATTACGAGAAGAGCCGCCTCAATGTGGCGGTGTTGATCTTCGGGCGCTCTACGCCCGTAGAACTGGAGTTTGGTCAGGTCGAGAAAGCCTGATCGGGTGGGTCAGATCGGCAGGATCTGACCCGACGTTAACGCCACCCCGGTGGCGATGATGGGGAGCCCGCGTGTTCGCTGCTAATAGATAGCGTGCACAACGGCGTTTGAACCCAGGAGAAAGCAACATGGCTAAGAAGATCGACGGCTATATTAAGCTGCAGATCCCGGCCGGTCAGGCGAACCCCTCGCCGCCGGTAGGCCCCGCGCTGGGCCAAAAAGGGGTCAACATTATGGAATTCTGCAAGGCCTTCAATGCTGATACACAGGGCGTTGAGCCAGGCTTGCCCATTCCGGTGGTGATCACGGTCTACAGTGACAAGTCCTTTACTTATATCAAGAAGACGCCTCCGGCTTCGATTCTTTTGAAAAAGATCGCCGGTATTAAGAGTGGCTCCGGTCGCCCTAACACCGAGAAGGTGGGCAAAGTGACCCGAGCACAACTCGAGGAAGTGGCCAACCAGAAATGGCCAGACCTGACGGCGGCTGATATGGACGCCGCGGTGCGCACCATTGCAGGTAGCGCCCGCTCGGCGGGTATCGAGACGGAGGGCGTGAACTGATGGCTAAGCTATCCAAGCGAGTGCGTGCGTTCCGCGAAAAGGTCGACGCCAACCAGAGCTATCCTCTTGATGAGGCGGTGGCGCTGATTAAAGAATTTGGTACTGCCAAGTTCAATGAAACCGTGGAAGTCGCGGTCAATCTGGGCGTTGATGCGCGCAAATCGGATCAAGGCGTCCGGGGCGCAACCACCTTGCCTCACGGGACGGGTGCAGACGTCCGCGTTGCGGTTTTTGCTCAGGGAGAGAGCGCCGACAAGGCGAAGGCGCTGGGTGCTGAGTTTGTCGGCATGGAAGATCTCGCCGAGCAGATCAAGGGCGGCATGATGGACTTTGACGTCGTGATTGCCTCCCCCGATGCGATGCGCGTAGTCGGTACGCTGGGTCAGGTGCTGGGTCCGCGTGGCTTGATGCCTAACCCCAAGACGGGCACGGTGACTCCCGATGTCGAGGCGGCGGTGCAGAACGCCAAGGCCGGTCAGATGCGTTTCCGCAGTGACAAGAACGGCATCGTTCACGGCGGTATCGGCAAGGTCAGTTTTGAGCCGGATGCGATCAAGGGCAACCTTATCGCTGTGTTGGCTGACCTTAAAAAGGCCAAGCCGGCGTCTGCGAAAGGTGTCTACGTTCGCAAGGTGACCCTGTCTACGACCATGGGTCCTGGTGTCACGATCGACCACAACGCGATCGATTTTTAAGTATTGAATTGAGGCCACGGGCGCGAGCCCGGGGTCGCTGGCCCCCGTGTGCTTTTGCGGGGGACGGGTAGGGCGCAACGCTGGCTCTGCCCACTTTGGAAGTCTTTGCAGGGAAGTGTGGGCAACCTCGCTGAACGCCAAAGGCTGTCAAAGACCGTAGGTGGCGCTGATTTTGGTGCCTTAATGACGGAGCAATCCGGTTGCCTACGCAGATGGTGAGGCAGTTCATCACCGAGGGGGGTCGCTGCGTATGCAGCGGCCTGAACAACCACAAAAGGAGTAAGCCAAGTGGCTATTGGACTCGAAGAAAAGAAAGCGATCGTCGCTGAAGTCAACGAGACAGCCGCCAGTGCGCTTTCGCTTGTGATCGCCGACGCGCGCGGGGTCGCATCGAATGACATGACTGCTCTGCGTGCCTCGGCTCGCGAAAATCAAATCACCCTCCGGGTGGTGCGAAACACGCTGGCCAGACGGGCACTGGAAGGGACTGAATATGAGTGTGTCACTGACACCCTAACAGGTCCCTCTCTGTTTGGATTCTCGATGGAGGATCCAGGCGCAGCGGCACGATTGTTCAAGGATTTCGCTTCAGACAATGATGAGTTTGAAGTGAAGGCACTGTCGGTCAGCGGGCAGCTACTCGGAGCCGATCAAATCGATGTGCTGGCCAAGCTACCCACACGGGATCAGGCGCTGGCGTCACTGATGAGCGTCATGCAGGCGCCTGTCGTGAAGCTGGTTCGCACAGCGAACGAAGTTCCGGGCAAGTTGGTTCGCGTGATGGCGGCAGTTCGAGATCAGAAACAAGAGGCGGCCTGACAGGCGCGACCTCACCCTGTATCTATTTAACGGAGATTAAGACATGGCACTTTCAAAAGACGAAATTCTCGACGCGATTGCCGAGATGAGCGTAATGGACATTGTCGCGCTAGTTGAGGCAATGGAAGAGAAGTTTGGTGTTTCTGCAGCGGCAGCCGTTGCCGTAGCAGCGCCCGCAGCAGGCGGCGACGCCGGCGGCGCAGCAGCTGCAGAGCAGACTGAGTTTGACGTCATCCTCACCTCTGGCGGCGAGAAGAAGGTCAACGTGATCAAGGTAGTTCGCGCGGTGACCGGTCTGGGCCTGAAGGAAGCGAAGGCTGTTGTTGACGGCGCACCCGCCCCTGTGAAGGAAGGCGCGTCCAAGGACGAAGCAGAAGACATCAAGAAGCAGATCGAGGAAGCAGGCGGCGCGGTAGAGCTCAAGTAATTGAGCACTATTGAAGTTTACGCACCGTAACGGGGCTGGGGCGCATTGGCGCTCCGGCCTTTTCCCGGTTGTGAAACCGGTTCGAATTTTGATCGTTTGTGTTGTGGTCGGACGACACAGACCGTAGGGGAGTACTGATGACATACTCGTACACGGAAAAGAAGCGTATTCGCAAGGATTTCGGTTCCTTACCCAAGGTAATGGATATCCCGTACCTGCTGGCAATACAGCTGGATTCTTACAGCAAGTTTACTCAGGACGGCGTCTCGCTGGAGGATCGTGGAGAGCATGGTCTGCATGCGGCGTTTAAATCGGTATTCCCGATTGTCAGCTACAGTGGCAATGCGGCGCTGGAATATGTTGATTATGCGCTGGGCGAGCCCGTGTTTGACGTTGACGAGTGTGTGCTGCGCGGCACCACCTATGCCTGCGCGCTGCGCGTCAAAGTCCGACTGATCATCTACGACAAGGAAGCCTCCTCAAAGTCGATCAAAGACATCAAGGAGCAGGACGTTTACATGGGGGAGATCCCCCTGATGACCCAAAACGGTACTTTCGTCATCAATGGTACCGAGCGCGTCATCGTTTCCCAGTTGCACCGGTCTCCGGGTGTGTTTTTCGACCACGACCGCGGCAAGACCCACTCATCCGGCAAGTTGCTCTATAGCGCACGGGTCATCCCTTACCGTGGCTCCTGGCTGGATTTTGAGTTTGATCCCAAAGACCTCGTCTATGTGCGAATAGATCGCCGCCGCAAGTTGCCGGCAACCGTGCTGTTGCGCGCCCTCGGTTATGACTCCGAAGAAATTCTGGAGATGTTCTACGAGACCACGACCTTCCAGCTGGGTGAAGAGGGTCAGGCCACCATGACGCTGGTATCCAAGCGTCTGCAAGGCGACATGGCGGCCTTCGACATCATGGCTGGCAAGAAGCTCATCGTAGAGCGTGGCCGTCGCATCACCGCACGCCATATCCGCCAGTTGGACGATGCCGGTATCGAAGCGCTTTCTGTGCCCGAGGAGTACCTCGAGGAGCGCCGTCTGGCCAAAAATATCGTCGACACCGCGACCGGTGAAGTGCTCGCTGAGTGCAACACCGAAATCACGGTTGCGTTGCTTGCCGAGCTCCGGGAGAAGGGCATCGAGACGATCGAGACGATTTACACCAATGAATATGACTGCGGTCCGTTTATTTCGGACACGCTGGCCGCAGACAGCACCCGCAGCGTGCTCGAGGCGCTGGTTGAGATTTACCGCATGATGCGTCCGGGTGAGCCCCCGACCAAGGAGTCGGCGGAGAACCTGTTTCAGAACCTGTTCTTCTCGCCGGAGCGCTATGACCTCTCTGCCGTGGGGCGCATGAAGTTCAATCGTCGCCTTGGTCGCGAGGACAAGACGGGCTCAGCCACGCTCGACAAAGAAGACATTGTCGACGTGATGGGTGCTCTGGTGGGTATCCGCAACGGTAAGGGTGTGGTGGATGACATTGATCACCTAGGCAACCGTCGCGTCCGTTCTGTGGGCGAAATGGCAGAAAACCAGTTCCGCGTCGGTCTCGTGCGTGTTGAGCGCGCGGTGAAAGAACGCCTTTCCATGGCAGAAAGCGAAGGCTTGATGCCGCAGGATCTGATTAACGCCAAGCCGGTTTCCGCTGCGGTGAAGGAGTTCTTTGGCTCCAGTCAGCTCTCACAGTTCATGGATCAGAACAACCCGCTGTCGGAAGTCACCCACAAGCGCCGTGTATCGGCATTGGGCCCGGGTGGCTTGACCCGAGAGCGCGCGGGTTTTGAAGTGCGCGACGTGCACCCGACTCACTACGGCCGGGTTTGTCCGATCGAGACGCCGGAAGGCCCGAACATCGGCCTGATCAACTCGCTGGCGACGTATGCGCGCACCAACGAGTATGGCTTCCTCGAGTCGCCCTATCGCAAGGTGGTTAAAGGTGTCGTCACAGACGACATTGAGTACCTCTCGGCCATCAACGAGGCTGAGTATGTGATTGCGCAGGCTTCGGCGACCCTCGACAACAAGAACCGTTTCGTCGATGACCTTATCACCGTGCGTCACATGAACGAGTTTACGGTCAAGCCGGCTGCTGACGTGCAGTATATGGACGTGTCACCCAAGCAGGTGGTGTCTATTGCGGCAGCGCTGATTCCGTTCCTAGAGCACGACGACGCGAACCGCGCGCTGATGGGCTCCAACATGCAGCGTCAGGCAGTGCCGACGCTGAAAACCGAGAAGCCGCTGGTCGGCACGGGCATGGAGCGCTACGTGGCTTCAGACTCCGGGGTGTGCGAGGTCGCGCTGCGAGGCGGCGTGATCGACTCGGTCGATGCGAGCCGCATCGTGGTGCGGGTTAATGCCAAGGAAGTCGGCATCGATGACTCGCCGGTCGATATTTATAACCTGACCAAGTACAAGCGTTCTAACCAGAACACCTGTATCAACCAGCGCCCCATTGTGAAGCCGGGCGACGTGGTGGCCCGCGGCGATATCCTTGCCGACGGACCCTCGGTTGATCTGGGTGAGCTGGCGTTGGGCCAGAACATGCGCATCGCGTTCATGCCCTGGAACGGCTACAACTTCGAGGATTCTATCCTCGTCTCGGAGCGGGTTGTTAAGGAAGATCGGTTTACGACGATCCACATTCAGGAGCTGACCTGCATCTCCCGAGATACCAAGCTTGGCTCTGAGGAAATCACCGCAGACATCCCCAATGTGGGTGAAGGCGCGCTGGGCAAACTCGATGAGTCGGGCATTGTTTACATCGGTGCCGAAGTGGACGCTGGCGATATTTTGGTGGGTAAGGTCACGCCCAAGGGTGAGACCCAACTGACACCAGAAGAGAAGCTCTTGCGCGCTATCTTCGGCGAGAAAGCGTCTGACGTGAAAGACACTTCGCTGCGTGTCCCCTCTAGCTACAAGGGCACCGTGATTGATGTGCAGGTCTTTACTCGCGATGGTCTTGAGAAAGACCCGCGCGCCAAGCAGATCGAAGCCGCGCAGTTGGCGGATTACCGCAAGGACCTGAAAGAGGAGTACCGCATCTACGAAGAGGCGACCTTTGCGCGTCTCGCTGGCTTGCTCGAAGGCAAGACCACCGTCTCAGGTGGCGGCCTCAGCAAGGGCACCAAGCTCACCAAGACGGTGCTTGCGGATCTCGATCGCGAGCAGTGGTTCAAGCTGAAGTTGTCGGATTCCGATCTCAACAGTCAGCTGTCCTCTGCCAAGCGTCTGCTCGAGGAGCAAAACACCCAGCTCGAAGAGCGTTACGAGATCAAGCGCGAGAAGCTGCAGAGCGGTGACGATTTGGCGCCCGGCGTGCTCAAGATCGTCAAGGTCTACCTCGCCGTGAAGCGTCGCATTCAGCCCGGCGACAAAATGGCGGGCCGACACGGCAACAAGGGTGTGATCTCAGTGATCATGCCTGTGGAGGACATGCCTTACGACGAGCATGGCGATCCGATTGATATCGTGCTGAACCCGCTGGGCGTGCCGTCGCGCATGAACGTGGGTCAAATTCTTGAGACTCACCTCGGGATGGCGGCACGCGGACTCGGTCGCAAGATCGACGACATGCTGGAGCAACAGGTGAAGTTGACGCAGCTGCGCAGCTTCCTGAAGCAGGTCTACAGCCACACCAGCGATTCCCGCCGCAGTGCAGACATCGCGTCTTTGAGCGATGACGAGCTGATCGCGCTCGCTGAGAACCTGCGTGCTGGCGTACCGATGGCAACCCCGGTCTTTGACGGCGCTCGGGAGGAGTCCATCAAGGAGCTGCTGCGGATGGCGGAGCTACCCGACAGTGGCCAGTTGACGCTGTTCGACGGCCGAACAGGAGACGAGTTCGATCGTCCGGTGACGGTGGGCTACATGTACATGCTCAAACTCAACCACCTCGTCGATGACAAGATGCACGCGCGATCAACCGGCTCTTACAGCCTCGTTACCCAGCAGCCGCTGGGTGGTAAGGCCCAGTTCGGTGGCCAGCGCTTCGGTGAGATGGAGGTCTGGGCACTGGAAGCCTACGGTGCCGCCTACACACTGCAGGAGATGCTGACGGTCAAGTCCGACGACGTGGCGGGCCGAACCAAGATGTACAAGAACATCGTCGATGGGGATCACCAGATGGAGCCGGGTATGCCCGAGTCCTTCAACGTGTTGATCAAAGAAATCCGCTCGCTCGGTATCGATATCGATCTCGAGTCTGAGTCATCCGGCTTCTGAGGGGAGATAAGACGTGAAAGATTTGCTGAACCTGCTAAGCAGGGAGAAAAACGAAGACTTCGATGCAATCCGTATCGGTCTGGCCTCTCCGGAAATGATTCGGTCCTGGTCTTTTGGCGAAGTTAAAAAGCCCGAGACCATCAACTACCGAACCTTCAAGCCGGAGCGGGACGGCCTGTTCTGTGCCAAGATTTTTGGCCCGGTCAAGGATTACGAGTGTCTGTGCGGTAAGTACAAGCGCCTCAAGCATCGCGGAGTGATCTGTGAGAAGTGTGGCGTTGAAGTGGCGCTGGCCAAGGTCCGCCGAGAGCGTATGGGCCACATCGAACTCGCAAGCCCGGTCGCCCACATCTGGTTCCTGAAGTCATTGCCTTCAAGAATTGGCTTGCTGCTGGATATGACATTGCGCGATATCGAGCGCATTCTCTACTTCGAAGCCTACGTGGTGACCGACCCAGGCCTGACTGCGCTGGAGCATGGTCAACTGCTCAATGACGAGCAGTACTACGAGGCGATGGAAGAGTACGGCGACGAATTCACCGCCAAGATGGGTGCTGAAGCGATTCAGGATCTCATGATGGAGATTAACCTCAAGGGCGAGATCGAACAGCTCCGCGAGGAAATCCCCCAGACCAACTCGGAAACCAAGATCAAGAAGCTGTCCAAGCGGCTGAAGCTGATGGAGGCTTTTGATAAGTCAGGTAACAAGCCCGAGTGGATGATCCTCAATGCGCTGCCGGTACTGCCGCCGGATCTGCGTCCGCTGGTGCCGCTGGATGGCGGTCGCTTTGCGACGTCTGATCTCAACGATCTTTACCGCCGGGTGATTAATCGAAACAACCGCCTGAAGCGTCTCTTAGATCTGAATGCGCCAGACATCATCGTGCGCAACGAGAAGCGCATGTTGCAGGAATCAGTCGACGCGCTTCTTGATAACGGCCGACGTGGCCGGGCGATTACGGGCTCCAACAAGCGTCCGCTCAAGTCACTGGCTGACATGATCAAAGGTAAGCAGGGACGTTTCCGTCAGAACCTGCTGGGCAAGCGCGTGGACTACTCCGGTCGTTCTGTGATCGTGACAGGCCCGACGCTCAAATTGCACCAGTGCGGACTGCCCAAGAAGATGGCGCTGGAGCTTTTCAAGCCATTCATCTTTGGCAAGCTGGAACTGCGTGGCTTGGCGAGCACCATTAAGGCCGCCAAGAAAATGGTTGAGCGTGAACCGCCAGAGGTGTGGGATATCCTCGCTGAGGTGATCCGCGAACACCCGGTACTGTTGAACCGGGCGCCGACGCTGCACCGTCTTGGCATTCAGGCTTTCGAGCCAGTGCTCATCGAAGGTAAAGCGATTCAGCTGCACCCGCTGGTGTGTGCGGCCTATAACGCGGACTTCGACGGCGACCAGATGGCGGTGCACGTGCCGCTGACATTGGAGGCGCAGCTCGAAGCCCGCGCGCTCATGATGTCGACTAACAATATCCTGTCTCCGGCGTCGGGTGACCCGATTATCGTGCCCTCGCAGGACGTGGTACTGGGTCTCTACTACATGACCCGAGATCGCATTAACGCCAAGGGTGAGGGTATGTCGTTCGCTGACACCGAAGAGGTGCAGCGTGCCTACGGCAGTGGTCGTGTCGACCTGCATGCGCGGGTTAAGGTGCGCATCCACGAGACCCTGATGAACCTGGGTGAAGAGACGACCGAGCAGACGCGCATCGTCGAGACGACCGTCGGACGTGCGCTGTTGTGGGACATCGTGCCCGCGGGTCTGTCCTTTGACATGATCAATCAGCCCATGGTGAAAAAGGCGATCTCTCGGGTGATCAACCAGTGTTACCGCGCAGTCGGTCTGAAGGCGACGGTCATCTTCGCTGACCAGCTGATGTACACCGGCTATGAGTACTCCACGCGCTCTGGTGCGTCGATCGGTGTGAATGACTTTGCCATCCCTGACGCGAAAGCCGAGCTGATTGCCCGAGCCGATGCCGAGGTGGCCGAGATCGAGCAGCAGTATGGCGCTGGTCTGGTCACGCAGGGCGAGAAATACAACAAGGTGATCGATATCTGGTCGCGCACGAACGACCAGGTCTCGAAGGCGATGATGGCTGGCCTTTCTAAAGAGACGGTGACCAACCGCGATGGTGAGGACGAAGAGCAGGACTCCTTCAACTCGGTTTACATGTATGCCGATTCGGGCGCTCGGGGTTCACCCGCGCAGATCCGGCAGTTGGCGGGTATGCGGGGTCTGATGGCTAAGCCGGATGGCTCAATCATCGAGACGCCGATCACGGCGAACTTCCGTGAGGGGCTGAACGTACTGCAGTACTTCATTTCTACCCACGGCGCGCGAAAAGGTCTGGCCGATACGGCGCTCAAGACGGCTAACTCCGGTTACCTGACGCGTCGTCTGGTCGATGTGGCTCAGGACGTGGTCGTGACCGAAGAGGATTGCGGGACCGACGAAGGTCTTGTGATGACCTCGGTCATTGACGGCGGCGACATTATTGAGTCCCTGTCTGAGCGCGTTTTGGGCCGGATTGTGGCCAAAGACGTGGTGGATCCGAGCACCGGTGAGGTATTGCTCGATGCCGGCACTATGATGGACGAAGTGCTGACCGCGAAAGTAGACGAAATGGGAGTCGAAGAGATCACAGTGCGCTCGCCGATTACCTGTAAGACGCGCTACGGCATCTGCTCAACCTGCTACGGTCGTGATCTGGGTCGAGGACATCAGGTGAATATGGGAGAGGCCATTGGTGTTGTGGCGGCCCAGTCGATTGGTGAGCCGGGCACCCAGCTGACGATGCGGACCTTCCACATCGGTGGTGCGGCATCCGGTCAGGCGGCGCAGGACAACATTCAGGTCAACAACGATGGTGTTATCCGCCTGCACAATATGAAGGTGGTCGACAAGCCCGATGGCTCGTTGGTTGCGGTATCGCGTTCAGGTGAACTGTCGCTGCTTGATAGCGTCGGCCGCGAGCGTGAGCGCTACAAGGTGCCTTATGGTGCGACTATCCGCGTTCAGGATGAAGCTGCCGTCGCTGCCGGCGATATCGTCGCTACCTGGGATCCCCACACGCACCCGATCATCACTGAGGTGGCGGGTACGGTGAAGTTCAGCGGTATGGACGAAGGTGTGACCATCAAGCGCCAGACCGATGAGTTCACAGGTCTGTCCAGTATTTCGGTCATGGATGTCGCGGAGCGACCGACTGCGGGCAAGGACATCCGTCCGGCGGTGACGCTGGTGGATGGCAAGGGTAAGGAACTGATGCTGGCGGGAACTAACGTCCCAGCGCACTACTTCCTGCCCCATGGCGCTATGGTCAATCTGGAAGACGGTGCCAAGGTGGAAGGGGGTGATGTCATTGCCCGTATCCCACAGGAAGGCTCCAAGACCCGGGATATCACCGGTGGCCTGCCGCGTGTTGCCGATCTGTTCGAAGCGCGCAAGCCGAAAGAGCCTGCGATCCTGGCGGAAATCTCCGGCACCGTGAGCTTTGGTAAAGAGACCAAAGGCAAGCGTCGCCTGGTGATTACACCGACAGACAGCTCAAGCTTGCCAGAGGGCTCTGATCACTACGAAGAATTGATTCCGAAGTGGCGTCAGCTGTCGGTGTTTGAGGGTGAAACCGTCGAGAAGGGTGAAATCGTGTCCGAAGGACCACTCAGCCCCCACGACATTCTGCGGCTTAAGGGCATTCCGGCTTTGGCTGAGTACATCGTCAATGAGATTCAAGAGGTGTACCGCTTGCAGGGTGTGAAGATCAATGACAAGCACATCGAAGTCATTGTTCGTCAGATGCTGCGAAAAGTTGAAATCAGGGCGACGGGTGATTCCACTTTCATCAAGGGCGAGCAGGCGGAGTACACCGCGTTCCTTGAAGAGTGTGATCGTCTGGAGGCAGAGGGTCTCGTTTCTCCTTCAGCCAGTCGCGAACTGCTGGGTATCACCAAGGCATCGCTGGCCACCGAGAGCTTTATCTCGGCGGCTTCGTTCCAGGAGACCACCCGTGTCCTGACCGAAGCGGCGGTGACCGGAAAGCGAGATTACCTGCGCGGCCTCAAGGAGAACGTGATTGTCGGCCGGTTGATCCCGGCGGGTACCGGTCTTGCTTACCACGAGGAGCGTCGTCGCAAGCAGTCCGAGGGCGATGAGCTCGCACTGAGCATGTCTGATGAAGAGTTCAGCGAAAGCTTTGCGGAAGAGATGGAGCGTGCTGAAGCGACCGACACGGTCGAGGACGCAGCAGAGGAATAGTCACACTGTAGCGTGCTTGACCGGTTTTTGGCCGGTCTATAGAATGCGCGCTCTTTTTCGGGGCTCCGGCCCCGAAAACACGAATTGGAGCAAATGCTGAATGGCAACCATTAACCAGCTTGTGCGCAAGCCGCGCAAGCGCAAAGTCACCAAGAGCGGTGTTCCCGCGCTGCAGGCCTGTCCGCAACGTCGCGGCGTGTGCACACGCGTCTACACCACCACCCCGAAGAAGCCGAACTCGGCTTTGCGAAAGGTCTGCCGTGTGCGGCTGACCAATGGGTTTGAGGTGTCTTCGTACATTGGTGGTGAGGGCCATAACCTGCAGGAGCACAGTGTGGTCCTCATTCGTGGTGGCCGTGTGAAGGACTTACCGGGTGTGCGCTATCACACCGTCCGCGGCAGCCTCGATACCTCTGGCGTATCGGATCGTAAGCAAGGTCGATCCAAGTACGGAGCGAAGCGACCTAAGTAAAAGCGGGTGCCCTCGGGCATCCACCTAGATGTCACATCGTTGACAGTAAGGCCGGTCCGCCAAGTGCAGTGTCCGGGAACCCTGAAGAGATAGGAAAGCCAACATGCCAAGAAGACGCGTTGTTGCCAAACGTGAAGTTCTCCCTGACCCCAAATTCGGGAACTCCACCCTCGCCAAATTTATGAATCACGTGATGATCAGCGGCAAGAAATCCGTCGCTGAGTCAATCGTGTACGGTGCACTCGACATCGTTGAGGAGCGCACCAAGCGCGACCCCATCGAGGTCTTTGACGAAGCACTCGAAAATATTGCCCCCATGGTTGAGGTCAAGTCTCGCCGTGTCGGTGGCGCGACCTATCAGGTGCCGGTAGAAGTCCGACCCTCCCGCCGCGTGGCGCTGTCCATGCGCTGGCTGGTGGACTACGCCCGCAACCGTGGTGAGAAGTCCATGCGTCAGCGCCTGGCAGGTGAGATCGTCGATGCCTCGCAAGGCAAAGGCAATGCGGTGAAGAAGCGTGAAGACGTGCACCGTATGGCCGAAGCCAACAAGGCATTCTCTCACTTCCGTTTCTAAACCCCCGTCTGCCAACCTTAATCTGAGGACACTGTCGTGGCTCGTAAGACTCCGATCAATCGTTACCGCAACATCGGTATTGTTGCCCACGTGGACGCGGGTAAAACCACGACCACCGAGCGCGTTCTGTTCTACACCGGCCTGTCTCACAAGATTGGTGAGGTGCACGATGGTGCGGCCACCATGGACTGGATGGAGCAGGAGCAGGAGCGAGGTATTACGATTACCTCGGCTGCGACGACGTGCTTCTGGCAGGGTATGCAGCAGCAGTTTGACCAGCACCGCGTCAACATTATCGACACCCCCGGACACGTGGATTTCACCATCGAGGTAGAGCGCTCATTGCGTGTACTCGATGGCGCCGTGGTCGTCCTCTGCGGTTCTTCTGGCGTGCAGCCCCAGACCGAGACGGTATGGCGACAGGCCAATAAGTACCAAGTCCCACGCATGGTTTTCGTGAACAAGATGGACCGCGCCGGGGCCGACTTTGACATGGTCGTCTCGCAGCTTCGCGAGCGTCTCGGCTGCAATGCCGTACCGATCCAGATGACCATTGGTGCCGAGGAAGAGTTCAAGGGCGTGATCGATCTGATCAAGCAGAAGGCCATCATCTGGAGCGAAGATGATATGGGTATGACCTTCGAATACGAAGACATTCCCGCCGACCTTGAAGACAAAGTCGCTGAGATGCGTGAGTACATGGTTGAGGCAGCCGCTGAAGCCAATGAAGAACTAATGACCAAGTACCTCGATGAGGGCGAACTCACCGAAGAAGAGATCAAAGAAGGCATTCGTATCCGCACTTTGGCGAACGAGATTGTGCCGATCCTTGGCGGGTCTGCGTTCAAGAACAAAGGCGTCCAGGCAGTACTGGACGCGGTCATCGAGTACCTGCCTTCTCCGACCGAGGTGAAGGCGATTGAAGGGACCCTTGAAGACGGTGAGACGGTTGTGACGCGGCCCTCAGACGACAACGAGCCCTTCTCTGCCCTCGCGTTCAAGATCGCGACAGACCCCTTTGTTGGGACGCTGACCTTTTTCCGTGTTTACTCCGGAAAGCTGGAGTCGGGCACCGGCGTTTATAACGCGGTGAAGCAAAAGAAAGAGCGCGTTGGTCGAATGGTGCAGATGCACTCCAACAGCCGTGAAGAAATCAAAGAAGTCCTTGCCGGGGATATCGCGGCGGCGATTGGCCTGAAGGACGTCACCACCGGCGACACGCTGTGCGACGCCGACAACGTGGTGATTCTTGAGCGCATGGAGTTCCCCGAGCCTGTGATTTCGGTGGCGGTGGAGCCCAAGTCCAAAGCGGATCAGGAGAAGATGGGTATTGCACTGGGTAAGCTCGCTCAGGAAGACCCGTCTTTCCGCGTCAAAACAGACGAAGAAACCGGCCAGACGATCATCTCGGGTATGGGTGAGCTGCACCTCGACATCATTGTCGATCGTATGCGTCGTGAGTTCAGTGTTGAAGCGAACATCGGTAAGCCACAGGTTGCCTATCGTGAGCGCATCACGACGACGACAGAGATCGAAGGCAAGTTTGTTCGCCAGTCGGGTGGTCGCGGTCAGTATGGGCACGTGTGGATCAAGTTTGAGCCCGCGGAAGACACGGGTGCGGAAGGCCTTGAGTTCGTCAATGAAATCGTGGGCGGTATCGTGCCCCGTGAATACATCCCCGCCGTGAACAAGGGCATCGAAGAGCAGATGCAGAACGGTGTTCTTGCCGGTTATCCGCTGCTCGGGCTGAAGGCCACACTTTATGACGGCTCATTCCACGACGTGGACTCCAGTGAAATGGCGTTCAAGATTGCCGCGAGCATGGCCACCAAGAAGTTGGCTGAAGTCGGTGGCGCCGAATTGCTCGAGCCCATGATGCAGGTTGAAGTTGTGACCCCTGAAGAAAACATGGGTGACGTGGTGGGTGACTTGAACCGCCGTCGCGGCCTGATTCAGGGCATGGACGAGAACGCCTCGGGCAAGGTCGTCAACGCCGAGGTGCCGTTGGCGGAAATGTTTGGCTACGCAACCGATCTGCGCAGTGCGACTCAGGGTCGCGCAACGTACACCATGGAATTCGCTAAGTACGCACCTGCGCCCAGCAACGTGGCGCAGGACATTATTTCTAAAAACCAGACGTCCTGATCGTCTGAACAATTGAGGTGAAGGAAGATGGCAAAAGAGGCATTTGAGCGTTCGAAGCCCCACGTAAATGTGGGCACGATTGGACACGTAGACCACGGTAAGACGACGCTGACGGCGGCGTTGACGCGAGTGTGTTCAGAGGTATGGGGCGGAGAGCTGGTTGCGTTTGACGGTATTGATAACGCGCCGGAAGAGAAGGAGCGTGGTATTACGATCGCGACCTCTCACGTTGAGTATGAGTCAGACGGGCGTCACTACGCACACGTTGACTGCCCCGGACACGCGGACTATGTGAAGAACATGATCACGGGTGCAGCGCAGATGGACGGCGCTATCCTGGTATGTGGTGCGACTGACGGCCCGATGCCGCAGACGCGCGAGCACATCCTGCTGTCACGTCAGGTAGGCGTTCCCTACATTGTGGTCTTCCTGAACAAGGCTGACCTGCTGGCAGAAGACTGCGGCGGTGTGGACTCGGAAGAGTACACAGAGATGAAGGAACTGGTCGAGATGGAGCTCCGCGAGCTGCTGGATACCTACGAGTTCCCGGGTGACGATACACCGATCATCTGCGGTTCTGCGCTGATGGCGCTGGAAGGCAAGGACGACAACGGTCTGGGTACGACGGCGGTTAAGACGCTGGTTGAGACCCTGGACTCTTACATCCCTGAGCCTGAGCGTGCGATTGATCAGCCGTTCCTGATGCCGGTTGAGGACGTGTTCTCGATCTCTGGCCGGGGTACGGTTGTAACGGGTCGTGTTGAGCGCGGCATCGTTAAGGTGGGCGACGAGATCGAGATCATCGGTATCAAGGAGACCCAGAAGACGACCTGTACGGGCGTTGAGATGTTCCGCAAGCTGCTTGACGAAGGTAGAGCGGGCGAGAACGTGGGTGTTCTGCTGCGCGGTACGAAGCGTGAAGAGGTTGAGCGTGGTCAGGTACTGGCGATTCCGGGTTCTGTGAACCCGCACACCAAGTTCGAGGCAGAGGTCTATGTACTGTCGAAGGACGAGGGTGGCCGTCATACGCCGTTCTTTAAGGGCTACCGTCCGCAGTTTTACTTCCGTACGACGGACGTAACGGGTGCGGTTGAGCTGCCTGAGGGTGTTGAGATGGTGATGCCGGGTGACAACATCAACTTTGTTGCTGAGCTGATTGCCCCGATTGCGATGGAAGAGGGCCTGCGTTTTGCGATCCGCGAGGGTGGCCGAACGGTAGGTGCAGGCGTCGTCGCCAAGATCCTCGACTGAAGCAAGCTAACCGCTTCTGAAAAGCCCGCTTATAGCGGGCTTTTTTGTGCGCGGCGGTTGTGGTGCCCCGTTGAGATCGCACGCTTCTTGCTCCTAGAGAGCTGGCCTGCCTACCGCGACCTGACGACTTGCCACCCATGCTGAACCGGTTATGCTGATTTCGTTGTCACGAGAGGAGTATCGGCATGGTTAAGTTCACCCTAAATGGAGAGACTGTCACCAGCGAGAGCCCCCCTGATACGCCGCTCTTGTGGGTGTTGCGGGAAGAGCTGCAGCTGACCGGCACCAAATTTGGTTGTGGCATCGCTCAATGTGGTGCCTGCACCGTGCATCTTGATGGTAGCGCGGCCCGAGCCTGCGTGACGCCCGTGACCGCGGTCGAAAACCGTCAGGTCACAACCATAGAAGGTCTCGCCACGCCCGTTGGTGCCGCACTGAAATCATCTTGGGAGGCCGAGCAGGTGCCACAGTGTGGCTACTGCCAGTCTGGTCAAATCATGCAGGCGGCAACGCTGCTTGAGGGTAATCCCGCCCCCAGTGACGCCGAGATCGTCTCGCACATGAACGGTCACTTGTGCCGATGCATGGCCTACCCGCGCATCAAGCGGGCCATTGCCGCCGCCGGGACTCAGCTGGTGCAGGGGGAGAGTTCAAATGAATAAGCCAATCGGAGCGCTTTCGCGGCGCCAGTTTGTTGTCGGTGCCGCAGGGTCATCACTGGTGCTGGGCTTGGGCTCGGCACTCGGCGGCTGTCAGCCCGATCAGACTGCCTCTGACCTCGTCAGTCAGGGTGGGAGTGCCTCATTCTCGCCAGTGATGTGGTTCGAAATTGACGCCAACGGCGCGATCACCATGAACATCGTGCGCGCTGAGATGGGCCAGCACGTGGGGACTGCGCTGGCACAGGTGATCGCTGACGAACTGGGGGCGGCCTGGGAGGACGTCAGCATTCAACATGTCGATACAGACCCGAAGTGGGGGTATATGGTGACGGGTGGCTCCTGGTCGGTGCACACCTCCTTTACCCAGCTGTCCCAGGCCGGCGCTGCCGGCCGCATGGTGTTGACCGAGGCTGGTGCCCGGATGATGGGTGTCGCACCCGCGGCATGCCGCGTCGCAGGCAGCCGCGTGTTCTCTGGCGCTGCCAGCGTGACATTTGCAGAGATTATTCAGGCGGGTGCCGTCTCGAGGAGCTTCTCCCAGGAAGAGCTGGATGCGTTACCGATCAAGACGCCGTCCGAGCGCACCATCGTTGGTCGGGATGTGCCTGCGCTGGATGTGCCCGCCAAATCTGACGGTACCGCGCAGTATGGCCTCGATATTCATCGGCCTGGCATGGTGTATGGCATCCCGCTGGTCCCGCCGACCCGTTACGGTGCTCAAGTACGGGGCATTGATGAATCTGCGGCTGAGTCACTGCCCGGTTATTTGGGTGCCGTCCGGATTGAGGAGCCCACCTCGACCCTGCAGGGCTGGGTGGTGGTCGCGGCAGAAACCATGCCGGTCGCACTCAAGGCTGCGAAAGCAGTGCAAGTTGATTGGCAGCCTGGTGACACCGCCGGTGTCAGCGAGGCGGACCTATCGGCAGAGGGCCTGCGGCTGGCGCAAGAGCCCTCCAGCGGCACTCTGGTCGTTGATGATGGCGACGTTGACGCCGCGCGTGCCACTGCCGCGTCACAGCTTAATGCTACTTACCGCACCGCTACCGCGCTACATTTCACGCTCGAGCCCCAGAATGCGGTGGTTGAATTTGACGATGCGGGCCAGTGCCACATTTATGCTGGCAACCAATGGCAGTCGCTGATTTTGCCGCTATTGGCCCAGGTGCTGGATTTGCCCGAGACCGACATCATCATCCACCAACAGTATTTGGGGGGCGGTTACGGTCGCCGGCTGTTCGGTGATCAGATGATCCCGGCAGTGTTGGCGTCCCGGACGTTGGGCCGGCCGCTGAAACTGATTTTTGATCGTGAGACCGACAGTCGGTTTGACTGTGCTCGCTCCCCCACTGTTTGCACGTTTGCCGCCAGCTTCGACGAGCAGGGCGCGCTCACAGGTGTGGAGCATGCGGCGGTCGCCGGTTGGCCGACACTGTCGATGGCGCCGGGGTTTATGGCTCCGGGCGTTTCAGGTGAGGGAAAGTTTGATCCCTTCTCCATTAGCGGCGCTGATCATTGGTACACGATGTCCGCTCATCGCGTTCGCGCGGTGAATAATGAGTTGGCCCAGAAGACTTTCTTGCCGGGATGGCTGAGGGCCGTAGGGTCTGGCTGGACCAGCTGGGGTGTCGAGAGCTTTATTGACGAAATCGCCCACGAAATGGGCGAGGACCCTGTCGCCTTCCGCCTGGCGCTGCTGGATGGTCAGGGCAAGAACGCGGGCGGCGAGGGCAGCACGGTGGGTGGCGCGACGCGACTGCGCGCTGTGCTGAAAGATGTGGCTGAACGGGCCGGCTGGGGGCGCGCGCTACCGGCCAACGAAGGATTGGGCGTCGCGGTTTGTCACGGGCAGGAACGCGGTATGCCAACCTGGATCGCCTGTGTTGCACAGGTTGCCGTGGTGCCCGAGACGGGAGAGATCACTGTGAAGAAGCTCTGGCAAACCATCGACGTGGGCACCGTAGTGAATCCCTCGGGCGCCATGGCACAGGCAGAAGGTGCCGCCCTGTGGGGGCTCAGTTTGGCACTCCACGAGGGCGCTGAGTTCGCGTCGGGACAGGTGAAACAACGCAATTTGGATGCCTACACGCCGCTGAGAATGGCCGATGTGCCTGAACTGGACATCGTTTTCGTCGACAGTGACGCGTTTCCCAGCGGGCTGGGCGAGCCGCCCCTGATCCCTGTCGCGCCCGCAATCGGCAACGCTGTATTTGCTGCCACGGGACAGCGGGTTAGAGATCTACCGATCCGGCTCGCCTGAGGGTGCGCCGCATCCCTTTGTGAGAAAAGTCGCATCTGCCTGAAACCCCCGATTTTCGGGGATTTCAGCTGTTGACACCCCTCTGCCACATCCGTAGACTTCGCTCTCTTTTTTCGGGGTCCCCCGCGGGCACCGGCTGTTTTAAGGAGATGTACCGTGCAAAACCAGCGTATCCGAATCCGGCTGAAGGCCTTTGACCATCGCCTGATTGACGCATCGACAGAAGAGATTGTGGAGACGGCCCGTCGCACTGGCGCTCAGGTTCGTGGCCCGATTCCTCTGCCGACCAAGAAGGAGAAGTTCACCATATTGGTTTCTCCTCACGTGAACAAGGATGCGCGGGATCAATACGAGATCCGTACGCACAAGCGTCTCCTCGACATCGTCGAGCCAACCGAGAAAACGGTTGATGCTCTGATGAAACTTGATCTGGCTGCGGGCGTAGAAGTCCAAATCAGTCTGGGTTGAGGACAATTTAGTAGAAGTAGCCTGCCTGGTTCGCCAGGTGTGTAACGTCCGATTCAATCACTAACACGACTGTGTCGGGCGGCCATAGAGGGTTGAGCCCCGTACACTGTGAGGTTTAAGCCATGACTATTGGTTTAGTCGGCCGAAAATCGGGAATGACGAGAGTCTTTACCGAGGACGGCGCATCAGTACCAGTGACCGTAGTGGAAATTGCTCCAAACCGCGTCACTCAAATCAAAGAGCTCGAGACCGATGGGTACCGGGCAATTCAGGTCACAGCGGGTAGCCGCAAGGCCTCGAAAGTCAGCAAGCCGGAAGCCGGGCATTACGCCAAGGCTGGAGTGACCGCGGGCGAAGGCCTGTGGGAGTTCCGTCTGGATGGGTCTGACGAGGCGTTTGAGGTGGGATCCGAGCTGACCGTAGAGCGGTTTGAGCAAGGTCAAAAGGTCGATGTTGCAGGTCGTTCCAAGGGTAAGGGGTTTCAGGGCGTCGTAAAGCGCTGGAACTTCCGCACTCAGGACGCGACCCACGGTAACTCGCTGTCGCACCGCGCGCCGGGCTCGATTGGCCAGTGCCAAACGCCGGGCCGCGTGTTCAAGGGTAAGAAGATGTCCGGGCACATGGGTGACGAGCGCGTGACGACCCAGGGCCTCGAAGTGGTCCGCGTTGACGTTGAGCGCAACTTGCTGCTCATCAAAGGTGCGGTACCGGGTGCTCCGGGCGGCGAAGTGATTATTCGTCCGACAGTCAAAGGGGCGGGCAACAGCCCGTCCCAGTCGTGAGCAGCGGGGGCGAGACGTGGAACTGAGTGTAGTCAAGCCGGGAAACAAGGCTGCAGGGACCGTCGCGGTATCTGAAGCCAACTTTGCCCGCGAATACAACGAAGCGCTGGTTCATCAGGTCGTGACGGCCTATTTGTCCGGCGCACGGCAAGGCACCCGGGCGCAGAAGACGCGTTCAGAGGTCTCCGGCGGTGGCAAGAAGCCCTGGCGCCAAAAGGGCACCGGTCGCGCCCGTGCGGGCACGATTCGTTCACCCATTTGGCGATCCGGCGGCGTGACCTTTGCGGCCAAGCCGCAGGATCACACGCAAAAGGTGAACCGAAAAATGTATCGGGCAGCGATGCGTTCCATTCTGTCTGAGCTGGCCCGCACCGATCGTTTGATGATCGTTGAGGCACTGGATGTTGAGCAGCCCAAGACCAAGCTGCTCGTAGAGACCCTGAAAGGGTATGGCGTGGATAACGTTTTGATTGTGGCGGACAACGTAGACAAGAACCTGTATCTGGCCTCTCGAAACCTGCACAAAGTAGACGTGCGGGACGTTGAAGGCGCGGACCCCGTGAGTCTGATTGCTTACGACAAGGTCATGATTACCGTCGATGCCGTCAAGAAGTTTGAGGAGGCGTTGGCGTGAATCAGGAGCGAGTTTTTCAGATTCTGCTAGGCCCCCACGTGTCGGAAAAAGCGGCAATCGTGGCAGAGCAGAGCAATCAATATGTGTTCCGTGTCTCGCTGGATGCGACTAAAGACGAAATTCGTCAGTCCGTCGAGCAGCTGTTCAAGGTCACGGTGAATGATGTTCAGACGCTGCGCGTAAAAGGCAAGACCAAGCGTAACCGTTATGGATTGAGCAAGCGTCCGTCGTGGAAGAAAGCCTACGTGCGGGTGGAGCAAGGTCAAGAAATTGACTTTGCGTCGATGAGCTGAGGTAGCGAGTCATGGCAGTCGTAAAGAGTAAACCCACGTCAGCAGGACGCCGCCACCAGGTTAAGGTGGTGACCGAAGGCTTGCACAAAGGCAAACCTCACGGTCCGCTCCTCGAGAAGAAGTCCAAGACCGGCGGTCGTAATAACCTCGGCCGCATCACTACCCGTCACATCGGTGGTGGTCACAAACAGCACTACCGCAAGATCGATTTCAAGCGCACCAAGGACGGCATCCCCGCCAAGGTTGAGCGCATCGAATACGACCCCAACCGCACTGCGCACATTGCTCTGCTGCTTTACGCCGATGGCGAGCGCCGCTACATCATCGCGCCAAAAGGCGTTCAGGCAGGCGATGTACTGCACTCCGGTTCAGCAGCGCCTATCAAGGCGGGCAACTGCTTGCCGGTCCGCAGTATCCCCGTTGGTTCAGTGATTCACGCGATCGAGCTGAAGCCCGGTAAGGGCGCGCAGATGGCGCGTTCGGCGGGTGCTTCTGTTCAGCTGGTAGCTCGTGAAGGTCAATACGCCACTGTTCGCCTGCGTTCCGGTGAGATGCGCAAAGTACCCATTGATTGCCGTGCGACGCTGGGCGAGGTGTCCAATTCGGAGCACAGCCTGCGCAAGCTCGGTAAAGCTGGAGCGGCGCGCTGGAGAGGCGTGCGACCCACCGTGCGTGGCGTGGCGATGAACCCGGTTGATCACCCCCATGGTGGTGGTGAAGGCAAGACATCTGGTGGCCGTCACCCGGTCACGCCCTGGGGCGTGCCGACCAAGGGCTACAAGACCCGTAAGAACAAGCGCACCGACGGCATGATTGTTCGCCGTCGCGGCAAGAAGTAATCGGTCAGGAGAGTAAACAGTGCCCCGTTCATTGAAAAAAGGCCCTTTCATCGACCTGCACCTCATGAAGAAAGTTGAGGCGGCGGCGGAAGCCAACGATCGCCGACCGATCAAGACCTGGTCACGCCGATCGATGGTTTCTCCGAACATGGTGGGTCTGACGATTGCCGTGCACAACGGTCGTCAGCATGTCCCCATCCTGATCAACGAAGACATGGTGGGCCACAAGCTTGGTGAGTTCGCGGTGACCCGTACGTTCAAGGGCCACATCGTCGACAAGAAGGCCAAGCGATAAGGCCGGCTGGAGAGAGATATGGAAGTAGCAGCCAAATTACGTGCAGCACGCATCTCGGCGCAGAAGGCGCGCTTAGTCGCAGATCAGGTTCGCGGCAAGCCGGTTGAGGAGGCGCTGAGTGTGCTCGAGTTCAGCAACAAAAAGGCCGCGACGATCGTTCGCAAAGTGCTGAATTCTGCCATTGCCAATGCTGAGAACAACGAAGGCGCAGACGTTGATGAGCTGCGCGTTTCCACGATTTATGTTGATGAAGGTTTCACCATGAAACGCCTGCGCGCTCGTGCTAAAGGCCGCGGTGACCGAATTTTTAAGCGCACCTGCCATATCACGGTCAAGGTCGCGGACAACGAGAGTTAAGGAGACGACCGAATGGGTCAGAAGGTACATCCAACGGGTATCCGACTGGGCGTGGTCAAGGACCATAACTCTGTCTGGTATGCGGACAGCAAAACCTACGCGCAGAATCTGATCAACGACCTCGAAGTGCGTGAATACATCCTGAAGAAGCTGGATGCCGCTTCGGTGAGCCGCGTGAAGATTGAGCGCCCTGCGCAGACAGCACGCATCACCATCTTCACTGCACGTCCCGGCATTGTGATCGGCAAGAAAGGTGAAGACGTCGACGGTCTGCGCAAGGACCTGTCCGCCAAAATGGGCGTACCGGTGCACATCAACATTGAAGAGATTCGTAAGCCTGACGTTGACGCCCGTCTGGTCGCCCAGAACGTGGCCCAGCAGCTGGAGCGTCGGGTCATGTTCCGTCGCGCAATGAAGCGCGTGGTCCAAAACGCCATGCGTCAGGGTGCACAGGGCATCAAGGTGCAGGTCGGTGGCCGACTCGGCGGCGCGGAAATCGCCCGGACCGAGTGGTACCGCGAGGGTCGCGTACCGCTGCACACCCTGCGAGCCGATATTGATTACGCCACTTATGAAGCACACACCACCTACGGTGTGATCGGCGTGAAGGTATGGATTTTTAAAGGTGAGGTAATCGGCGAAGGCGAAGAGGCCTGATAGGCCAAGACGCTGAGCTGAATACCTGATTGAGGAAGTAGAACATGTTGCAACCGAAACGGACCAAGTTCCGCAAGACCCAGAAAGGCCGTAATCGCGGTCTCGCTGAGCGCGGTAGCAAGGTGAGCTTTGGCGAATATGCGCTGAAGGCCACCGGCCGTGGGCGCATTACTGCGCGCCAGATCGAGGCTGCTCGACGTGCCATGACCCGCCACATCAAGCGGGGCGGAAAGATCTGGATTCGTATTTTCCCTGACAAGCCGATTACCGGTAAGCCGCTGGAAGTCCGCCAGGGAAAGGGTAAGGGCAACGTTGAATATTGGGTGGCACAGATCCAGCCGGGTCGTGTGCTGTATGAGGTTGAGGGCGTATCGGAGCAGTTGGCGCGCGAGGCGTTTGATCTTGCTGCGGCCAAGCTGCCGGTGCAGACCACGTTTGTGAAGCGGTCGGTGATGTGATGAAAGCCAATGAACTTCGGGACAAGTCGGTCGACGAGCTGAACCAGCAGTTGCTGTCTCTGCGTGAGGAGCAGTTCAAGTTGCGTATGGCTAAGGCGACAGGGCAGTTGGGACAAAGCCATTTGCTCAAGCAGACCAAGCGAGACATTGCGCGGGTAAAGACCGTGCTGCAACAGAAGGCGGAACAGTAATGGCATCGACAGAGACGCGCACGCGAACCCTTCAGGGCCGCGTAGTCAGTGACAAGATGGACAAGACCATCACCGTCAGAATCGAGCGCCGGGTGAAGCATCCAGTGTATGGAAAGTACATCACCCGCTCTTCCAAGGTGCACGCGCACGATGAGGAAAACAAAGCGGGAATGGGTGACACGGTGCTGGTAGCGGAGTCGCGCCCAATGTCCAAGAGCAAGAGCTGGACCCTGGTTGAGGTTGTGGAGACTGCGACTCAGATTTGAGGCGCAGTCCATTTGAGCGAGCGGCACGAGCGCCGTTGGTGGAGTAGAAAAAGATGATTCAGACGCAGTCGTATCTGGAAGTAGCCGATAACAGCGGAGCACGTCGTGTGATGTGTATCAAAGTGCTGGGCGGCTCCAAGCGTCGTTATGCCCGCGTGGGTGACTTGATCAAGGTCACCGTGAAGGAGGCGATCCCGAGGGGCAAGGTTAAAAAAGGTCAGGTCATCACGGCCGTTGTTGTGCGCACAAAGAAAGGCGTGCGTCGCCCAGATGGCTCATTGATCAAGTTCGATGAGAACGCAGCTGTGCTGCTGAACGCGCAGGACGCTCCGATCGGCACCCGTATTTTCGGCCCGGTCACCCGTGAGCTCCGCGGCGAGAAATTTATGAAGATCATTTCCCTTGCGCCGGAAGTGATCTGAGCAGGGACGGAGAGGGTTCAATCATGGCGAAGCTCAAGCGTGATGACGAAGTGGTCGTGATCGCCGGAAAAGACAAGGGAAAGCGCGGCACCGTGCGGCGCGTCCTTGACAGTGATCGCGTCATTGTCAGCGGCGTGAACATGATGAAGAAGCACACCAAGCCCAACCCTCAGGCAGGCGTTGCCGGTGGCATCGTCGAGCAGGAAGCTCCGATTCAGGCTTCTAATTTGGCGGTTTACAACAGCAAGTCCGGCAAGGGCGAGCGCGTTGGCTACCGCGATGAGGACGGTAAAAAGGTCCGCGTATTCAAGCCGTCCGGCGATCTGGTTGACGCCTGATCAGCAGGGACGAGAAGAGGCAATTGAGAGATGACAGCGCTTAAAGAAAA
>CBFHIW010000042.1:0-25657 GCA_965656065.1 Luminiphilus sp.
TTCAAAACCCCGTAGCCGCTATCTCAGGGTTTCATGGGCAGGTCGATCTTTCTGAGTCTGAGCTGACGGGCAATACCTTTGACATTGTGGCGTATCGCGAATCCGGAGCCCGCGTGCTGTTAAAAACAATGACCTATGCGCCGAGCAAAATTTCCGAGCGTTGGGCATCGTGGTTGCAACGTTATCCTCAGTGGAAGAGCGACGTCTTTTGGTTCGCGCCGGGAACCAGTGGCATTTCATCCGGCAGTGATCAAAGCTTCAAGCTGGCTTATGAGGGGTATCAAAGTGACACGCTACGAATCGGCTTGAGGGTTCCGGTTCTGTACATGCGCACGACTGAAGGAAGAGAAGGGGACTGGCGTTTCGACCCCGAGCCAGAGCCCATCAAATTACCCAATGGCCGATGGGTGGCCGATGACTGGCTACAAGGGCTCATGGATTTGGCTGTCAATGAGCAGCTACCCATCCTCTTCACCTTAAATGGCGGGGTGTGGGGAGATGCCTACAGTGCGGGCCCTGACCACGACTTGATTGACTATTTAGAGCTGGATCCCATGAACTGCCAGTGGGATCAAAATGATCAGGTTTATCCTGATGGCGCCCGCGATGATTTGCCGGGGTCATTGCCATCCCCCGAGCTTTCTCGCATGTTGACGCTCAACGCAATGAACGAGACGGTACGGTCTTATAAAAGCCGCAACTTGAAGGCGGCGGGAAAGCTACTTGCCAACTTTGCAGCGGCGCATCCTGAGCTGTTTATCGGGATAAATTTGGACGCAGACCTGTATCTGAGCCCTTTCGTGAAGGGCAGTTGGCATGACTTTAATCCCGATACGCTCGAGCAATTCCGACAATGGTTGAGCGGATCCGGGCTTTACGCAGCGGGTTCTTTACTCTCTGAGTATCGCGAACACTCGATGACGCTCGAGGAAGTGAACGATGTGAGCGGCATGCAGTTTGGCGCGTGGCCCGAGGTTGAGCCACCCCGTACCGTGCCATTGCAGTTTTTGCCTGACGAGACGCCCGACCCCTGGTTGTTTCTGTGGGAGCGGTTCAGGCGACACTTGGTCGCTTTGCACTACGATGATATGAGTCGATGGCTTGTGGAGAGTGGCGTCAGTTCAAACAAGATCTTCTCCTCGCAGGCGTTCATTGAATCACGTCGATGGGTGCAGCCTTTTGCAGAGCGCTTAGACAGCCCCCTGAAAAATTTCGACTCGGCCGGCGTCACTGTAGAGGGAGGAAAGCCAGAGCACGGCCATCTTGGGGCGATTGTGTATGGGCAGAGCGCGATCAACGCTATCGAAACAGAGAGTGGGCGCAGCCTGTTTAAGGTCTTTTACGATCTAGATCCGGACTGGGGCATCGTCGAGCATAGCCCCGCTGACTTTCGGGATCCCCCAAAGCAAATTCCCGGCTATGCCGACGGGTATCGATCTATGAGGGAGCTGTTCAACTATCACGGGCAGTTGATTTCTCCGATGGCGTGGAACGGTAATCACGGTGAGTGGGTCGACCAGCCCGGCTTTCATGCGCACACGTCTTACCGACTGACGCCGATGGAAGAGGCGGTTAAGGATTTCATGCGCGAGTACGCCTATTTGCCGAGGCGCGCGCTCTACTGGCCTTTTGGCAACCGGCGTCACGATAACGCAGACGGCTGGACTGCCGAGAACCCCAACACCATTTTGTGGCCGGAGCAGGGAAGATTGCGCTGGCATCACCCGGCAGGCATTTCCTCCCTGTTAAGCCCTGAAGATTTGGCGCTCGATCCCGATATCCATAAAACATTGATAGTGAGTGCCAAACGCAAAGGTAGATTGAGGTCGATTGGCGTGGATTACGAGGATCGCAATGTTCCGGAAGCCGGTTGGCAAGAGGTTTATCCCATGACGCCGATTTCACAGCTAGAGGATGACGATACGGGTCTGGTGCTCGCTCTAGAATGGGGTGCTGCCAGCCAACCGAGCCGAATTCGCATACGCTTTGACATGCGCAGTAAAGGTGAGAGCAGTTTTGAGCATGTCGCCATACTGCCGACGGGTGCGAAAGCATCGCCATAGTGAACAGCTGGGCTCAACATCAGGGCAAAGATTTTCAGTGGACGTGTGGCGCAGATCCCTCTTTTATTCTGCAACCCACCTAATCGCATTCTCAACCAACCGCCGATACTGGGGTGAGGCGTAGGTGTCGGGCCCATCGCCGGGCTGCAGGTACACGACGCGGCTGTTTTCGACCGTTTTGGTCCAGCCGATGAGGTTTGGCCCGTCAGGGTGGGGCCAATCATCGTTGCAAAACATCTTGCCGGTGACCGCGTGTTGGGCCGAGTAGAAATGCTCGCGATCGAAGGTGTGGTGGCTTGCGAGCAGGGGATCAATATCGTCTTCAAACACCTCGTAAAGGTAAAGCTCATCCGTGAGTGAGAATGTCTCGTCTACGCCTTCGGTAACGGGGTGGGGTGCGCCGATCAACTGCACGGAGTGGGGCACATCGTGTCGGTAGCCCGAGTCGAGAACTGATTCCCCGTGGCATTCGGTGGGCAGATAAAAAAAGCGTCCCCCCATGACTTCGCCATATTCTGGCCACAGCGGCCAGCCGGCGATGGCATGGTGCAAGAACACCATACCCTTGCCGGCTGCTAGCAGCTCCATGAAACCTGTTTTGAGTGCCTCTGATGGTGCGATGAAGCCAGGCGGCTGGGTACTGAAATCGATTCCCGGCATGTCATAAAACACCAGGGCATCCCACGGAGCCGCCGCAGTCGGATTCATGAATGACTGACTGGCAGGCTGCTCCACGAAGGTGTGGCGCATCCCATCAAAGGATTCAAATAGCGCGGCAAAGGCGTCACGCTCGAAGGGGTGTCCCTTTACCGAAACGAGAATATTCAGCGGGCTGTGATAATCGATGATACCCATGGCGAGGGTCCTTCATGGCAATGCCACAGGAGCTTAGCCGGATGGAGTGTTAGTCGCTAGCGAGCGGGCAGTCAGCCAGTGCCGCAGACGGCGGCAATGGATCGATGGTAGTGCTGAACCGCGGGCTCATTACGGCCGATCAGGAAGCTGTCGTTCGCGCCCGAGTGCAGGGCGTTCTGTACCGTGGCAACCAAGGCATAGTCCTCGTCTCGGACTGCCTGCAGCGTCATTTGACTGAAAGTTTCTACTTCCGCTGCTTCTTGGTCCGTCGCCGGCGCCTTCGCGCTCAGGATGAGCTGGCGGGTCACGGTGGTGGTGCTCGTCTCGCCCGGGAAGATGAAACCGATTAAGCACTGACCACCCAGAATCGCAGAGATAGAAAGGTTCGGAAACACCGAGTGCACCACGCGGATATAGGCCTCGGGTGCCGTCCAGTTCTCGGGGGATGAGTCGTTGAGTTCGCCAATGTTTTTTCTGGCAATTGTCATTCGCTGATGCGCGCCCCAGGTATCGTGAACCAGCAGGTTGCCAACCGTGTGTGGCCCCACGGTTTTGCCATGCACGCTGTCGTGGTGATAGATCTCCAGGTAGCCATCGAGGGTTGCCTTCCAGCCGGCGCCAGAGAGGTAGCGCTCGGTATACAGATGCCAGTCATGAAGTGCCTGATCCGCGAGTTTGCTCTCAAATTCTCCCAGCCATTCACTCAGTTCGAATGTCTTTCCCGGGGTCAGGCAGACGAAGATGACGCCCGCGCTTTCATCGCAGGCCAGCTCAGTGAGACCCATGCTGGCCCGATCGACATCACCAAACGTCTCCTCACCGTAGATACCCACTAGCTCGCCGCGGTTATTGTAGGTCCAGGCGTGATAAGGGCAGCTGAATCGGGATTGATGACCTTTTTCTGCCTGACAGACCTTGGCCCCCCGATGCCGGCAGACATTGATAAAGCAGTGAGCCCGTCCGTCGCGATCCCGGGTGATCAGCAAGGGGATGTCCATTACCGTTTGCGTCTGGAAATCACCGGGCTCGGGCACCTCGAGTGACAGTGCCACCGCAATGGGCGACTCGAAAAAGACGGCCCGACGCTCCGCCCGATACTGTTGTTCGTCGGTATAGGCGGCGAGAGGGATGCGCATTTGCGAGGGCGCCAGATCGGTGGTGCCCTCGTTGAAATGCTTCAGTGCGCGCGTGGCGAGCTCTAACGCGTCAGACATAGCTTGTCCGCTGATTTGGCTTAATTCAGCACTTTATCAGAATCGGTAAGTTGCGCTCGCTGTGAACAGTCTTGGGTGTCCGTGCGTACCGATGATAATTTCCGCCGGTTCTGTGCCAGTGAGGCCACCAAATCCAAAGTTTGGAAATGGCTCTATATCGGTGTAGTAGCGCTCATCGAAAGCATTATCAAGGTTGAGCATAAACTCCCAGTTGTTAGAGGCGAGCCCTAACTGAGCATCCATCACCGTGAATTCGGGGTTCTCGACTGTGCCGCCAGAGGGCTTGCCGCCCTCCATGGTGCCGTTGTGGCTGAGTTGCAAGTTCGCAATGAAGTCGAAGTCCCCAAAGGCCGGCATCTGAAAATTCGCCGTCACATTGGTGCTGTGCTCGATAATCTGCGGGGGTGTTTGCCCTCCAAGGTTAGCGCTGCCATCGGGCAGAATGGTATTGCTGTCCCACTCGGCATCGATGTACCCGTAAGCCGCAGCGATTTGCAGGTAATCACTGGCTTGCCAGGTGAGCCCGAGCTCAATGCCGGTTTGCTCGGAGTCGCCAATATTTTCAATGCCATCAATTAATGTGCCGTCACCACTGGGGTTGGGGATGATAAATTCAAATTGTCGATTGTCATAGTCAATGAAAAACAGGGCTGCCGTTGCTTGAACTCGGCCATCTGCCAAGGATCCTTTCCATCCCAGTTCGTACTGAATGGCTTCCTCCGGGTCAAAGCCGGCCAGTGTTTTTTCTCCGTTTGGTCCGTATACAGGGGGCGCGCCGTCTGCAATGCCGACCCAACCGCCCGGTTCAAAACCTTTTGACATCGTGAGGTAAGCCATAGAGTCGTTGTTAAAGTGCCGTGTCAGTGAAAGCTTGGGCAGAATTTCTACGTCATCTTTAGAAGCTGAGTGACCGATATCGACGGCTTCCTCATCGGACTCCCATCGATCGATTCTGAGTCCTAAGCCCCATTCCCAAGCCCCTACTTCATAGGTGACGTTGCCGAAGGCCGCCAAATTGCCTTTTTCTTCTCTGCGCGTTTCGAAAGGCACTTCTACGTGGACCGAGGGATCGTCCGCTTCTAGAATAATCCACCCAAAGTCGAGATAAGAGTTCATAGTCTCTTCGAAATCCATGAGATAGACCCCGCCAACCCATTGTAGGGGCCCGTCTGAATTGGATGAGAACCGGAATTCCTGTGTGAAGACCTCCATGGTCTCCGGTCGGAAGGTATTAAAAAACCAAAGTTGTGTCAGATCGACATCAGTATGCCGATCACTTTCGGTGTCGGTATATGAAGTGATGCTTTTGAAATCAAAATTGTTGAATTCGGCGCTGATCTCAAAGCGCCCGCCAGATGTCTCTCGTTCGTGAGTCGGGTTTAGGTTGGTATCCAGAGTGAATGGATACTGGAGATTGCCTGGCGTACCCATTTCCCGGGCCCAATTGTTAACCGGGCCATCGTACTCGTTGTACCGCGCCGATGCGGTGATGCTGATACGGTCCGAAATGTCACCGTGTAGGACCAATCGCCCACCAGACTGCTCGTAAGCTCCGACATCCTTAGGTTGGTTGGAATCCACCCCAAATACGGGCGATAGCGACCCCGGATTGGTCATGAAGCCGTCATCTTCGCGGGTGAAGGCGAAAGCCCGAAGCGCCCACTTGTCTGACAGAGGGACGTTAATATCACCCTCAATATCCCAAATCCCTTGTTCTCCAGCTAGAACCTTTAGTCTGCCTCCCATTTCTTCGGTTGACGGCGTTTTGCTGACATATTTGACCGCACCGCCGATATTGCTACCGCCATACAAAACGCCTTGCGGGCCTTTTAGAACCTCTATTCGCTCGATATCGCCAAAGCGAGAGGAGGCGTCGCTGAAGAGTTGCACGTCGTCGAGATAGAATCCCACCCCTTGGGTCATGCCATACGCACCAACGCCGCGAATGGTTACGTTGGGGTAACCATCGGTTCGCATCGAGAGGTTAAGGTTAGGGACGGCTAAACCGATCTTGTTAAGGCCTTTGATGTTGCGGCGCTCAACCTCTACTGCGCCAATGGCAGAGACCGACTCCGGTATGTCCATCAGATTTTCATCTCGTTTTCGAGCAGTTACAACTACCTCTTCAAGTCTTGCCTCCTGAGCTAAAGCGGTTGAATTGGCCTGAGGGCCCAAGGTGCCTGCGAGCATCATGCAAGCGAGGGAAAGGGGATGTAGACGACGAGTTGAATGACCGATCATGGCGCACCTTCTATTGTTATGACTTGGCGGTGTTGAGTACTGCTTGATCACAGTATAGGTACAAGGATGTGGCCGTCCTGTGCCCAGAGAGATAATGGCTTTGGCTGTCGGTGAAACACGGGCCAGCCAATTTGACAGCAAACCTTGGCTTGACGGAGCGTTCAGGCTTGCTACTGTTGGGCAAAGCGAGACCAACAAGATCGATAAATGAACTGTTTCGTAAGAGAATCCTGGCACTCAGACGGCATTGGGGGTGCCGATGCCTACGAGGCCTGGGTCGACAAACTGATGTCTGCGCAGGGCTCCGACTGGTGTCCGGGCAAAACCCCTAGCGGTTCTTTCAGCGCCTCACTCCGGCACAAGATCATTGGCGATATCAATGTGATTGAGAGTCGATGTGACCCTTGCTCAGGTTATCGCACGCAGCAGCATGCAGAGCAGATTGAGGAGCCGTCGGTGATATTGCTCAGCTACCTCGCAGGGGGCGAGCACATCGAGTTCGGTGGGGAGCGGTACACGGTCGCTGCGGGCGATACCTTTGTATGGGACAGTTCCAAGGCAACAAAGTTTGAGGTGTATGAGTCACTTCACAAGGTGGCGCTGGCGATGCCTGCGCGCCTGCTCAGTCATCATGCGCTCTCGGCCCTGAAGCAGATGCCGCGGAAGTTCGACCGGTCGTCGGGCAGCCGTTTTTTGTTGAATAATCTTATCAAGGCGATGGCGGATCGTGATTTTGACGACGCCGAGGTCCAAACAGGCACGATACTCGATGCGGTGAATGCGTTTGTCTTGGGCGCGCGACCGAGGGACGTTGATCATGACCAAAGTCTTCGTGAGCGGCAGCGCCGCGAAATCATGCGCTATATCGACCAGCATCTCCCCGACCCTACGCTCAGCGTGAGCCATATTGCGGCTGTGCACAGAATTTCAAAGCGCTATTTGCATTGGCTGTTCCGGGATCAGTCGGTCACCGTCAACGAACTCATTATTCTCAAGCGTCTGGAAGGTTGCCACCGGGAGCTCTCCAGCCTGAGCGGTGTCCAACCTCAGGTGGGCCAAATCGCATACGCCTGGGGTTTTTCCAATATCTCGCACTTCAGCAAGCGATACCGCGCCCAGTATGGAGAATCCCCCACGAAAACACGCCAGCGCGCTGCTGCGGAGGCTGTGGCTGCGGGCTGAGAGCCGGGCGGGTCCTTGAATCAGTGACTCAGAGCCCCGTGCTCGCCAATCAGTGATGTGATGGCGTCGGCATTCAGTATTTCGATCCAGTAGCCGTCGGGGTCCCTGATAAAGGCCAGTCCTTTCATTGAGCCGTCGCTGGGCCGTTTCACAAATTCGACCCCCAATGCCTCAAAGCGCTCGCAGGCGGCGTCCACATCAGGCACCGTGATGCCAATGTGACCGAAGCCGCGCGGGTCAACATTGCCGTCGTGATACCCCGCAAACGTATCGTCGCCTTCTGTGCCCCAGTTGTGGGTCAGTTCCAGCAGCGCGCTTTGCCGGAAGGTAAATCGAGACCGCTCAGCAGGTTCGCTGGGTAGCGGTTGCCCCTCGTGGTTCGAGGGGTACCCCAGAAAATACAAAGAGAACGACATCTCGGCGAAATCTACCCGCTGGTAGAGGGTCATGCCCAGCACCTGCTGATAAAAATCGAGCGAAGGTGCCGGATCTTTTATGCGCATCATGGTCTGGTTGAGCACGAAGCCAGCGGTGGCGGGGGACTGATCCGTCATGATTCTTTGCCAATGGAGGGAGTTCAGGCCAAAGTAAGCGTCCGTGACCCCCATGACAAGGGGGCGTTGTGCTGACGGTGCAAGGCGATCTTGCCGGTAAAGCAAACGCTCGAATCCGTTTGGCGTGCGACTTTTTAGAAGCGTCCGAATGCGTTAGGTTAAAACATAAAGACCAATAAGGAGAATCCCCATGAGTGAAGGATCTTTGGCATTTAACCCCGAGTTTGATCCGGACGGCGCAGAGGGAGGAGTCGACACCAATCTGTTGCCGTGGCTCCCGCTCAGTGGGGTATCGGGTTTTTCACTGAAGCCGCTGCGCGCCAGTATGGAAAGTGGCATGTTCAGTGTCATTGTGCGGCTCGAGAAGGGCGCGGTACTGGAGCGTTTGCTGGCCCTGTCAGGCATGGACCTGCTGGTGCTCTCCGGCGCGCTGGACTACGCCGACGACAGTGGCGACAGCCATCTTGAGCCGGGCATTTGGGGGTATCTCTCTGCCAACACTTGTATGGAACGCCTCACCGCGGCTGAGGAGTCTGAGCTGCTGATAAATTGCTACGGTGCCTTTGCCATGCTCACGCCAGGCAATCAGGTAGATCGGCTCGTGACCAGCGCCGATATTCGACAAATGGCTCTGCAAGCCGGCATCAGCATGGTGCCCAACACGCTGGCAGAGTGCATGGTTGAGCGAGAGCCCTATACGGGCGAGGGCGTGCCTCTAGCCATCGCGGGAAAGAATTCGGGTCATTTGGTGGCCAGTGTCGCCACGGCGTCTGCAGACACTTTTCAGCACCCTTACTTCATTGATTGTCGCGCCGTGCCCTGGGTCGTCAACCCAGATCTGCCCGACATTGGGCTGAAGGTGCTGCGAGTCAGTCAGGAGACGGGTTTTATCTCTGTGATGGTTCGACACAACGGAGTAGCCGCGCCCCATAATCATATCGGTGGCTCTGATTTTCTCGTTTTGGAGGGCGCGCTGGGTGTCCGTGCAGGTCCGCCAGAGGGTTACGGACCCGGTACCTGGTTCTATGAGCCGTCGGGTGCGCGCCATGATGCGACTCAGCGAGTCTCGGATGACGATCTTATCTACACTGCTAACATCTACGGCCCCCTGACATTCGATACAGGGCCGGGTACACCCGTTGTCGCGGTGCTGAGTTGGATGGAGTATGTGGCCTTGGCAGAGGCTGGTGGCGCAAAACTGGTGCCCAATACCTTCACCAATGACAGCAGTCTGTTGGCCTGGGCGCCTATCGGCCAATAAGGCGCTGACTGGGGGCGGTGCGTCAGTGCCCGCCCTCATATTCTTTCGGGTAACGCCCCAGCAGTAAGATCAGCACCACCGAAACCAAGAACAGCGCCGCTGCGACTGAGTAGCCCAAGTCGTAGCTGCCTGTGGAATCATAGACCGAGGCAAAAATCATCGGTGCCGTGCCCGAGCAGACGGCCAGCGTGGCATACAGAATTGAATAAATCTTGGCGTAGTGGGCCAACCCAAAATAGCGCGCTGCGAGAAAGGCCATTAGGTCCAGTTCCGCCCCGGCTGCAAAGCCAATCAGAAATGCCGCCAGCGCCGCGGTTTCAAAGGTTTGTGAGCCATGAAGCATGGCAGCGCCTGCGGCCGGAATCGCAAGGCAGAAAGCCGCCACTCCCGGTGCCCACAATCGATCGACCAGGTAGCCCACCACCACGCGGCCAACAATGATCGACAGGCCAAAAACGCTTTGCGCCGATGCTGCCTGCTCCCGACTAAAGCCATCATCAGTGAGTGAGGGCAGCAGGTTGGGTCCAATGCCTGAGAAGCCCTGGTAGGCGAACAGAATCGACAACAATAAGACCCAAAATCGATAGCCTCGGACGGCCTCGCCCAACGTCAGGCCGCGCTCTAACGCCGCGGTTGTCTCGGGCTCCTGTTGGTCTGACTGCGAATGCGCGTCTAACGGCCTGAACAGGAAGTACAGCATGGGCCAGGCAAGGAATAAGGGCACTAGCGCGAGGCCCACGTACGCGCCTCGCCACCCAAATTGATCCGTTAGCCACACCGTGTAGTGAGGCGCGACCGAGGCGCAGATGCCGGTTCCGGTGAGCGCCAGGCCCAGTGCCAAACCCCGTCGCTTGAAGAAGCTGGTCGCGATGGCCCGTGTCCAGGTCACGGGTATTGTGCCGGCACCCAGCAACGCCATCATGCCGTAGGCGAGAAACAGCATCCATAAGTCGCCCTGAATCTGGGAGGCCGTCAGCAATCCGAGGGACAGCCCGATCATCGAGGGGAGGGCGACTCGTCTCGGGCCATACTTGTCGTTCAACCAGCCAATCAGCGGCGATGTCAGCGCCCCGAGGCCTGAGCTGAACAGAATGGCTGCCTGAAACTGTGCGCGGCTCCACCCGAATTCTTCGGTCACCGGTGTAAGCAACGCGCCAATTGAGTAGTAGGGCAGCACGAAGGAGCTGCTGATGATCCCCATACAGGTCGCCATAATCAGCGGCCAGCGTTGCGCGAGCTCCCGCTCGGTCGGTCTTACCACGTCAGTTGCTCACTCTCAGCAGTCGTTTTGCGTTATCGGCCATCGTGTGCGCCAGTTCCGCCGGCACATCCTGGGTCATCGCATGCTGGTCCCAGCCCGCAAAATTGGTGCCGAGCAGCAGCTTGTCGGTGCCCATGATGTCGATGACCCAGTTCAACACCCGTGGGTCATGAACATGGGTATCGAACCACAGCTTCTGCAGTGACTCCTCAAAGGCCCCCTCATACTGGAGGTGCTCGGGTACCCAAGGACGTTTGGTGCAGGCGCGGTTAAAGCGGCCGATCAGCGATGTCATGGTGCCCCCGGCATGACTCAGGCAGATATCGATCTCGGGATGCCGGTGCAGTACCCCGCCAAAGATAAGCGTTGCGACGGCAATCGACTCCTGCGCCGCGAAACCGGTGAGTAGATCGAGGTCAAATTGTTTGAGATTCGGGTCGCCCGCAGGCCCGTCGATTCCGGCGGGGGCAGGGTGAATCATCAGCGGCACATTGAGTTGCACGACCTTCTCATAGAACGGGTCCAGCGCCGGGTCATTCAGTGGGCGGCCGATATCGGTGCCGATATAGGCGCCCAACAGGTCGAGCTCAGTGATCGCGCGTTCGAGTTCGGCGCAGGCTGCTCCAACATCCTGCATAGGCAATGCCGCGAAGCCTGCCAGTCGCGTGGGATGCGCAAGCACGATCTCGGCCAGCGCATTGTTATGTTGATCGCAAAACCTGACGGCGTCGCTGGGATCGATATGGTGGAAATAGGTCAGGGGATTGGGGGAGAGCACTTGAAAGTCGATGCCGGCCGCGTCCATGTTGGTCAGTCGGACCTCGGGTTCCATAAACGGGCTACCCTCGTAGCGAACGCCATCAAGACGATAATCGCCGACCCGGAACCAGGGCGCGCCCGATTCGGTGTAGCCGATCTCGGGGCCATGGCGACCGGCGGTGCCCATAGAGCCCGCCAGCACCGCGTGAGCATGGATATCAATCGAGCGAGCGTTGGCGAGCGCGGCGCGGTCGGTCACAACCAAACTCCCGAGATCGCAGTGAGTGCCGTCACAATCTTCGGTTCACTCTTCGGGCGCTATCGTCAACGGCATGCCATCGATCTCGGGTCCGAGCGCCAGCTGGCAACTGAGGCGGGAGCGGTCGGGATCATAGTGTTCCGCATACTGAAGCAGCATCAGTTCGGCCTGATCACGCTCGGGTAGTTTACCCATCCACTCGGGCTCGATCAGCACATGGCAGGTGGCGCAGGAAGTGCAGCCGCCACAAATGGCTTCGACGCCAATATCCTCGTCATAGAGCACCTGCATCAGCGTCTGGTGGCCTGCACCTTGTGTGACGGTTCGCTGCTCCCCCTCTCGAGTGGTGACATGCACGCTGATCGGTTCACTCATGTTGGTTACTCTCCTTCCGCTGGTTGATGGCGGGGTCTGCGGTGATGCCCAGACCCAGACCTCCATCGATATCAATCATGGCACCGGTGACCCACTCGGCGCAGATCAGGTAAGCCATGGCTTCTGCAATTTCTTCTGTGGTGCCGATCCGGCCCAAGGCGTGCAAGTCTGACATTCCCTCCAGTCTTTGCAACGCCGTTTCGTCGTCCATGAGGCCAGCACGCTGGTTGATTTCTGTGAACACGGCGCCGGGGAGCAGGCAGTTTACGCGAATCTTTTGCTCGCCAAGTTCAGCGGCGAGCACGCGGGTCAGGCCCTGTACGGCCGCTTTGGTCGCAGCGTAGGGTGAAGCGCCGGGGAAAGCGCGGCGGGTGTGGATGGACCCGACGAACACCACGGCGCCCTGCTGTTGCGCAAGGCTCGGTGTACACAGGCCGGTCAGCATCATGGCTGCGATCACATTGGTGTGAAACACTTCTTGTAAGGCGGTTTCATCCAGTTCAGTGATGGCGCCGCGATACATGTTGCCCGCGTTGTTGATTAATGCATCGAGTCGGCCGCCGTGATCGATGGCCGCCTCGAGCAGCTTTTGACGATCTGCCGCCTGAGTGATGTCGGCTGCGACGCCGCAGCAGGCGTCACCCAATTCCGCGGCCGCCGCCTGAATCTTGTCCTCCCGCCGACCGCAGATCGTGACCTTTGCGCCGCGCTCAATGCAGTAACTCGCCGTACCCAGTCCGATACCCGAGCCGCCGCCGGTAACCAATATCGACATGCCTTCGAGAGATTTCATTGCCTATCCCCCTTATCGAGTGCCCAGCTCACCGTTTCACGGAGCAGCTGAGCGTGAGCGGGATGGTGCAGAGAATCACTGTCGTGCCCCAGCGCGTCGTAGATCACCCGGCCAGCGCCCACCGTGTGTGACCAGACGATAGGTTGTGATGTCGGCATGGCGTCACTGTGCCCACGGGCCAGTACTTGCGTGTCTGATTCGAGCAACAAATCGGTGTACAGCTCATCGTGGACTTCAAAGGCGGGCAAATCTGCCAGCGCGTGATCTTTTTCCGGCACGACAGTCACGGTCTCGGGTTGCGGGTGCCAGCTGGTGCCCCAAACCCAGCGCCCGCCCAACAGAGAACCCCACTCTGGCCAGTCCGAGAAGCAAATGCTGGCGGTATGCAAACCCAGTACCGCGCCGCCTGACCGCAGGTGCGTCTCAATAGCCATTCGCGTTTCGCGTGGAGGTGAATAAGCCTCTGCCTCGCGATAGGGATCATATTTTTCTCCTATCATCTCCCAGCGCAGGGCGTTGATGGTCAATAGGTCGACCGGGTTGTCAGCGAGGCTGGCGATGCCGGCGTCGAGATCGGGTTCGATACGCGATTCGATCCCCAGCGGCGCCAATACGGCCGCGAGCGCTTCCGCTGATGCGTGAAAGTCGTGGAAGATGCCGCCCACGAGAATCAGGTTTTGACGAGTGGCTGTCATTCGCGGGGTAGGTGGGCCATGACGCTGGTGGAGACGCCCCCGTCCACCACCAGTTCGTGACCGGAGATGTATTTTGCCCCCTCGGAGTCGAGAAAGAGCACGGCTTCTGCAATGTCTGCTGCCTCACCCAAAGCACGCAATGGTACGCCACCGCCTCTTACTGCCCGTACCTTTGGGTTCTCAAAAATCGGTTTGGACATGCCAGCGTCGATCATGCCTGGCGCAATGGCGTTCACGCGGATCCCTTTGGGACCCCATTCAATCGCCATGGCCTGAGTCATGTTGGCCATCGCGGCCTTGGTCGGGCCGTACATGCCCACTCCGGGGGCGGGGTGAATGCCATTGATCGACGTAAAATTGATGATATGGCCCGAGCCTCGCTCCATCATGGCCGGCGCGATCTCCCGGGCGCAGAAGCAACTTCCCAGCAGATTCACGTTGACCACGTCGATATAGTCTTGCACCGACTGCGCCTCCATCGATCCAAAGCGCACAATGCCCGCATTGTTGACCAGCAGATCGGGGGTCTCGCCAAAGGCCTCGAAGGCGGCTGCGATCTGTTCCGGGGAAGTGACATCGGCCTCGATGCCCACGGCGTTATCGATTTCGGATGCGGTCTGTGCCACGCGCTCAGCGCCCAAATCAAAAATGCCCACGCGGTAGCCCGCTTCACTCAGGCGGCGGGCGACATCGGCGCCCAAGCCGGCGGCGCCACCGGTAATCACTGCTGTTCTCATGTTGACCTCATTGTTTATGCATTTTGGTGTCAGAGGTGACGGTTTATTTTTAGAGCGGTCCCAAGCCGATACTGCTAGTAAGGGAAGCGCCGCCGATGATGGCGGTGCAGACAGTCATGCCATTGGCCCGTTGCTGCATGGTTTAAGGGTTGAGTCCCATCGACTGCACCAGCTCCTTGGTCAGGATGCGCTCCGAATACTCGCTGACCCGCCAGCCGGGCAATTGCCACTCTTTGGGCAGGGGGGTGCTGGTATCGATCAACCGGCCGTCTTTGATGATGTGGCGGAACCGGTCGGCATCTCCTAGCTGGGTAATGTGGGTCTCGGGCTCGCCATCAAAAATCAGGATGTCGGCAAGATAATCGGGTTTGATGCAGCCCAGCTCGCCTTCCAGCTTGAGCGCCCGGGCGCCTTGTTCGGTGGCGCTGTTAATCGCCTGCAAGGGCGTCATGCCCAGATCTTCGACAAATACCTGAAGCTCGCGGTAGTGCCAGTCACCGTAAGGCGTCAGGCTGAAGCCACTCTCGCTGCCGGTAGCGAGCGGAACGCCGGCGTCAAAGGCCGCACGCAGGGTCCGAACGCTCTCGGTGATTTCAGCGCGAAAGACCTCACGAAGGTTTTCATCGGAACCGATTGCGGCACCAAAGTCCGCCAAGTTGGCTTGGAACGTAAAGGTGGGTACCAACGGCACTTTGCGATCGACGACAGCTTTTAGCGCCTCGTCATCCATATAGGTGGCGTGCAGGATCATGTCGAAGCCTGCGATGGCGGCGTCACGGGTACTGATGGCGTTGCGACAGTGCCCAACCACCGGGATGCCAAATTGGTGTGCGGTATCACAGACGAGCTTCAGTTCGTCCAGCGTCCAGGTGGAGATTTCGCCCCCTTCCTTACCAGGCCGAATCGGCAGCCCACTGACGTGCACCTTGATCCAGTCGACCCCCATTTTGATCTGCTTGTGAATCTCTTTCACGATCTCATCTGGCGTGTGCACAATCCGCGCATAGCCCCGGGTGCCCTCGTCAGGCAGCAGTCGTGCTGCGGTTCCGCCGATGCAGTTGATCAGAACGTTGCCCCCGGTGGTCATTCTGGGCCCTTCAATGACGCCGCCCTCGATCGCATCGCGGAGATCTACCCCCACATCAAACACGCAGTCGGCATCGAAGAAGCTGGTGAAGCCGGCCCGCAGCACCTTTTGTGCATTGACCCCGGCGACGAGTGCGGCCAGGCCATAGCGGCGGTGAAAGAAAAGCTCATCGTTGCTGTTGGGCTGATCAAAGCTGATGTGACAGTGGCTGTCGATCATGCCCGGCATCACGCGACATCCGGATGCATCGATTTTGTCCACCGTCGCATCGGCGGGGCAATTGGCGCCAGCATCGGCGCCCACGGCCACGATACGTTGGCCGCCGATCAGCACATCGCCGGTAAAGGGGCCGGACCCTGTCCCATCGATAATGAGTCCATTCTGAATCAGGGTGTAAGCGTCACTCATAGTGGCTGCTCCTTGATGAGTCCGTTCGGATGGAAGTCGGCGTGGGAGGTTTTGTTGAGTGCAATAAAGCGCATCAATGCATCCCCTTGCTCGAGCGTATGCCGGCGAATTTCCTCGCGGGCGGCTTCCGCGTCGCCTGCAAAGATAGCGGAAATAATGGTGTCGTGATCGGTTTGGTTTCGCTGCAACCGACCCGGTGCAACCACCTGAAAGCGACGGTAGGGGAGCACCCGTAATGCGAGCCACTCGGTGGTATCAATTAACGCGGTGTTGTGACAGCCGCGGACGATTCGCTGGTGGAAGGCAAAGCCGAGATCGGCGTATTCGTTGGGGTCGCCGTCACTGCGCAGGTTCTCGGCGGCGGCCTCGTGAATGTCCTTGAGTTCGCGCTTCTCAGCCTCGGACATGCGTGACGTGCTCAAGAAAACGGCGGCGCCCTCAAGCTCAGCCAACGCCTCGAACAGCTCCAGCATGGTGCCCGGATCCAGCTGGGCGACCACCGCGCGTTTGTGCGCACGTTTGGTAATCAGTCCGGCTTGGGCAAGCTGGGTGATGGCCTCCCTGACCGGAGTCCGAGACATGCCGAATCGACTGGCGAGGCGGCCCTCCTCGAGGGCATCACCCGGCGCTAATTGACCACCGAAAATTTCGCGCTCAATGGCGAGGCGCACGGTGTCTGCCTGCGTCAGATCTTGGTCTGTCATATTGCGGCTCCGACGTCGTTGGTGCGCTGACCGATCATCAGGGGGTAGCTTCCCCAATTGGGGCGCTCGGTGCCTGCGTCCGCCACGGCCGGATTGGTGGGATCCGGGCGGGCATCGTGTTGCATGAGGTTCTTCAATAAATTGGTCAGTGTTCCGAGGTGGGGTGCCTCACCTTCTGTTTTGGTATTGCCCAGACCGCCGGCAATATCGCGCCCAAAACAGGTGTGAATACCAATGCCGAAACTCAGCCCAAAGGGCGGTATGCGTTCCGCCACGGTTCGGTGCGGATTAAACGTCTCGGCATCCTCGCCAAACAGCGGCGCTTCCAGGTTCGCTGACATCAGGTCGATCACCACGCTGTCGCCCTTGGCGACATCGGTGCCGTCGGGCAGCGAAAAGGCTTCGCTCGCAGTGCGCCAGGCGACCGGGCTGGCGGGATGCAAGCGCAAGCTCTCATGAACACAGCGCTGGAGAAACTGATCATCGGTCAGGAGCCGAGCGCGGTCCTCTGGATGATGACGGCACCACTCATTAATTTCATGAAAGCTGTGGGTCAGCGCATTGGCTGAACTGTGCGAGCCCGCCTGCATGAAGAAAGCGACCTCGCGCAGGATCATGTCGTCGTCCAAGTCCTGTTCGGCGCGATTGGCGAGTAGCACAGTGAGGATGTCTCTGGGTACTGCGTCCTCAGTCAGACTGCCTTCGTCGAGTTGTTGTAGTAGCGTTTCCCGACGCGATCTGGAGGGAAGCAGAAATTGCTCATTGAAATGCTTGAGCGCCGCTGCCACTTCCTGGCGCACGGTGTTTTTGTCTCGGGTGGAATGAAAGAGCGTAGCCCCCTCACTGAATTTGCGCGTCAAAGCCACCAAAGCGTCGGTCTCAGCCTCGGAGCCCTCGGGTCGGTCGATGCCGGCAATATCCGCGCTGAGGTTGATGTTGACCCGGAAACCAAATTCGGGGAGGTCGAGGTGCCCGCGGGTGAGGTAGGGCGCCAAGGTGCGCTGTAATGTGGCCGGGTAGACCTCGCGCTCGTAGTAGCGCGCAAAGTCCCGGCGGAACAGCTTCCATTCGATGGCGCGTCGGCAGGTATGTGCCTTGCCGTGCAGCGTCAGCAATACACGCTCCATCAGCACATTGCATTCGCTGTACATGGACTGCACCAGGCGCCGGTCGCACAGCGCCTGATGGGCATTCTGGTAGCCGCTGACGCGGGCAGGCGCATTCATGTAATCAGAACAGCACCGGATAGATGGCCCAGACGTCACGCTCTGAGGCCTCAATTTTTTGCGGCGCCTGGTCAGGGTTGGGCCGCATGCCGCGCTCAATCAGTTCCTTAATGATTAGCGTAATCGTGCCGAATTGGTGGTTATCCGGTTTGGGTGACTCGCCATCTCTTAGCACGGTGCCTGCGACGAGATTCATCCCAAGGCAGACATGCATGCCGCCGCCAAAGGACATGCCCGCGGGGCTGATGCGGCCCTGAACGACGCGCAATGGATTAAATTCAGCCGCATCTTCACCAAACACACTGGTATCGCGGTTGGCGGTCTGCAGGTCGACGACGACTTTGTCGCCCTCTGGGACCACCCGCCCGTCAGCGAGGGTGATCTCGGCTTCCGCACGCCGCCAGGCCTCGGGGCTTGAGGGGTGTAGTCGCATGCTTTCCAGAACAAAGCGCTGCAGCTGATGTGCATCGGCGACGACTTCAGCCGGTGTTTGGCCTTGGTGTTCGCACCAGTTAAAGAGTTCATTGGTAGCGTGGACCAGCGTGTGCACAGAGGTATGGGAGGCCGCCAGATAGAAGAAAGCGACCTCTCTCACCATCAGCTCGTCTGGCATGGAGAGCTCCGCGTCATGCATCAGCAGGATGGTGAGGATATCTCTTGGTAGGTCCTCTTCGCTCAGTGTGCCTTTTCGGTATTGCTCCAATAGCGCCAGCCGCCGAGCCCGAGAGGGGAGGAAGAAACGCTCCCAAAATTCGTCAATCGCTTCACGGATTTCCTGGAAAATGGGTTCCCGATCGCCCTTGAACTGACCAATGGTCGCGGCTTGGCCCAGTTGGATCAGCAGCCGGTGCTGGGCATCTGCCTCCTCGACGGTGCCGTCGATGCGATCGATGCCCGCGAAGGACAGCGAGAGATGAACCATGATGCGGTAGCCCAGCTCCTTGAGGTCCAACGACGATTCGGTGAGAAACTGGTCCAGTGTCTCGCTGAGCAGGCCTGGGAAGACCTCATTTTCATACACGCGGAAAAAGTTCTTGCGAAACAGCTGACTCTCGATGGAGCGTCGCTGCCGGTGCTCATCGCCGTGCAGGGTCACGAGTACCTTATCCATCAGGATCTTCCCTTCGTCGTACAGCGATTGCTTGAGGTCGGTGATCCTCAGTGCATGCTCGACATCGTGATAGGCGCTGACGCGGTGAATTTCCATGGTGTTTCCCCCAAAGGTGTGCGGCCCGGCGGCAGGCCGTCGACGCTTTAGTGTATGCAAGGTATCTCAAAGTGTACACACTTTGTCGGGCCGCATTTCCTTGCTCATAGAGATCAGCGGTAGGCCTGCTCGCGTGTAGCAGGGGTCCAGTGTGACCCCCGCCCCTTTATCAATGCTCGCGGCGGTGTCATATTGTCCGAACAGGCGCAGGAGTTGAGGAAGAGCCATGAAACTGACGGTGAATGGTCGTGACGTCGAGGTGACCAGTGAAGCTGATACCCCTTTGCTGTGGGTGTTGCGGGACGAACTGAACCTTGTCGGCACCAAGTTTGGATGCGGTATCGCCCAATGCGGGGCCTGCACGGTGCACCTGGATGGGGTGGCGATTCGGTCCTGTGTGACGCCGGTGTCGGCGGTGGCGAATAAGGATGTCCAAACCATTGAGGGGCAAGCCACTGAAGCGGGCCTGTCACCGGTGCAGCAAGCGTGGCTGGAAACCGACGTGGCCCAATGCGGGTACTGCCAATCAGGGCAGATTATGGCGGCCACGGCGCTGCTGGCTCAAAACCCTGACCCCAGCGACGCCGACATCGATACTGCAATGGCCGGCAATATCTGCCGCTGCGGCACCTACCCCCGTATTCGCAAAGCGGTGCACCTGGCGGCCTCTCTAATGGCAGAGGAGCAGAGCGCATGAGTGAGACCCTGACGCCGCGCTCGCTGAGCCGCAGACGATTTGTGCAGAGTAGTGGTGCGCTCTTATTTGCCGCGCAGTGTCCGGTGGGCTTGTCCCGCAAGGCCTATGCGGGCGGCACCGGCGCCATGATGAACAGCTTTGTTCGCATCGACCCTAGCAACGTGATTACGATGCTCGCGAACAATTCAGAGTTTGGTAACGGCGCCTACACGGTCATGAGCATGATGTTGGCGGAGGAACTCGACGTCGATTACCGCAGTATCGCACTCGAGGCAGCGCCAACGACGCCCGAGTATTACTCGCCATTATTCCGCGAGTATCTGACGGCGGGATCCGTCACGACGAGCAGTACTTTTATGCCGATGCGCACGGCGGGGGCCAAAGCACGCGCCATGCTGCTGGAGGCGGCATCTAAAGACTGGAATGTGCCGGCCTCTGAACTGACGACTAGTGATGCGACTGTGACGCACACCGGCACAGGCCGTAGCGCTACCTACGGTGAGTTACTCGAAGCGATTCATCGACTCGATATTCAGCCTCCGGAGACGGTGGCACTCAAAGACCCCAGCGAGTTCAAGATTCTGGGTAAGCCTACCCGGCGCTATGAAGGTGCTGGCAAGGTCGATGGCTCCGCCGAGTTTGGGATCGATATCAAGCTGCCCGGGATGCTCTATGGCGCGATCGCGCGGCCTCCGGTTCACGGTGGGTCGGTAGTCGGCTTTGATGCCACCGAAGCCCTGGCGATGCCGGGTGTGGTCAAAGTGAAAGCGATCAGGGCTGGTGTGGTAGTGCTGGCGGATAGCTACTGGCGGGCGCAGAAGGCGCGGGTAAAACTCAAGATCGAATGGGACCGCGGAGTGAACGACGGGGTGTCGAGCGAGCAGTTCTATGCGGATTATCGCGCCCTGGCCGATACCCCCGGTTTGTTGGCAGAGGATATCGGCGATGCCATCGGCACGCTCGACGCAGCGGAGGCGAGCGGGAACGTTGTCGAGGCGACCTATGAGATGCCGTTACTGGCTCATGCCACTTTGGAGCCCATGAACTGCGTTGCTCAGGTTGAAGGCGACACCTGCACGATCTGGAGCGGTACCCAGTATCAATCCAACGACCAAGAGGTGATCTCGCGCTTCCTGGGAATCCCCCAGCAGAATGTGACCATTCATCGACCGCTGATGGGCGGCAGTTTCGGGCGCCGCTCGAGTAAAACCGCGGATTACACCGTTGAGGCGGTAGAAGCGGCTATGGGTGAGTCAGTGCCAGTGCAGATAATTTGGTCGCGGGAAGAAGACATTCGCAGTGGCCATTACCGGCCACTATTTGTGCACAAGCTCCGCGGCAGCGTGGATGAGTCCGGTATGCCCGAGGCCTGGCATCAGGTGGCAGTGGGTCAGTCGCTCATGCAGGGCACCAAGCATGACCCCACTTATATGGTGCGGGGTATCGACATCTACTCACTGGATGGTTGTCTGCAGGAGCCGTTCGGGGTGTTCCCATACGGCACCTCTTATCAGATCCCGAATCATCGTGTTGAGAGCCACAACGCGCCCAAGAAAGGCATCGTTCCCCAGGAATGGCGCTCGGTTGGCCACACCCACACGGGTATTGCCTACGAGTGTTTCCTGGATGAGTTGGCTCATAAAGGGGGCATCGACCCCATGGAGCTTCGGCTGCGTCTGACCAAGGATCACGCGCGCATGAACCGTGTGTTGCGCGTATTGAAAGAAGAATGTGATTGGGACACGCCGCTGGCACCGGGTCGCGGGCGCGGTGTGGCATCGCGGATCTACAACATTTCACCGGTGGCTCAGGCGGTCGAAGTGACGGTTGCCGAGAATGGAGATTTCACCGTCGATCGCGTTGTCTGCGTAGTTGATTGTGGTTTCGCAGTGAATCCGCTTGGTATCGAGGGGCAGGTAGAGGGCGGTCTGGCTTACGGACTGGGAGGCGTGGCCTTCGGCAACATCGACATCATCAATGGCGAAGTGCAGCAGAGTAACTTCCATGACTATCCGGTGATGCGTCTGCCACAGATGCCAAAGGTGGAGGTGCATATCCTGCCGAGTGATGAGCCGCCTACGGGGATCGGCGAGCAGGCTACGACACCGATTGCACCGGCTGTCGCCAATGCCTTATTCGATGCGACCGGGCGACGCGTGCGTCGGTTCCCGCTGTCGAGTCAGGGTTTTAATCTGGTCTGAGGTTGAGATGGCGCTGGAGCACATGGTGTGGCTCACCCCTAAACCGGGGGTGACCGATGACAAAATGGAAGAAATCGTCGCGTCGATTCGCGCGCTGACTCGCATCCCGGGTGTGCTGGCGATTTCGGCGGGGCAAAACATCACAGCCCGTGCCAACGGTGCGACCCACGGCGTGCTTGTCACACTGGAGAAGGCCGGCGATTTGCCGGCGTACCTGAATCACCCCGACCATCAAGCGATCGGGGTGGTGTTGCGCGAGCACTGTGAGGTGCTCGCGCTGGACTACGAGCGTTAACGCGCGCTGACGGAACCCGTCGCTTTGGGCGCAAACACGAGCAGGGCATTACCGGCTTCGTGGTTGTAGAGCCCGTATCCTGAGTTGATCACCATGTGGCCTGCGCCCAGCGCTGGCCCGGAGCCGCTCATACCGCCGCCTCGCGCAACGACACCGTTAGTGCCGGTCACCGGCGTAGTGGTGTTGTAAGACCAGATGATCTCTCCGCCGTCGCGGTCATAAATGCGGATAATGCCATCGAGATGGCCTGCGATGACCGCGCCATCGGTAGCCGTAATCGCCGCTGACACGCCGGGGTCACAGAAAGGTCGGCCTTCGCCGCAGACGTTCTCCTGAACGTGGCTCCATAGCACCTCACCGGTCACAGCGTTAACCGCTGAGACACCCGGGCGGGCGAGCTCGGGATCCAGCCATTCGCCGTTGCGAGTATCGTTCATGTCATTGATGGGAACGTAGACGGTCGTGCCATCAGCGGCCATGCCGAAGTGCACGCCACCCTGAATACTGCCGCGACCCAGTTTCACTTCCCACAATTTGTTCTGGCCTGTCTCCCAGTCGAGTGCGAATACCCGGCCGTCTTTTTGACCCGCAACAACCACAGTTTTTCCCTCACCAATATCCACCAGCAGTGGGCTTGAGGCCTGGTCATAGTCGGGACCGTCCTCCTCCGGGCAGTTGGGGTTGTCGGCCATCATGCACGCAACGTTCCAAGCATCCCCGGGGAAGGTTTGTCGGGACCACAGGCGCTCTCCGGTATCGAGCGCGACAGCGATCACAGCGTCACTGTTGGTATCAGCGGGGGAGGAGTAATTCTCACCGGTGCCGAAAATCAGCAAATTTTTAGCCACGTCGACAGTAGGGCTGGTCCAGACCGGCGCGCCGGATGGGCCGAGCATGTCTGTCCCCACGCTGGTGGTGCCTACTGAGGCGGGTGGGTTGGGGATGGCGTAACTGTCCCAGACTACGCTGCCGTCAGCAGCATCGACCGCCATGACGTGGCCGCGGAAGGTGCAGCAGGCATATTCCGGGTTGGCTGCTGTGACCACCTCGAGTGACGACACCGGTACATACAGCTTGCCTGCCGCATACGCGGGAGTGCCTGTGAGGGTCGCGCTGTGGTGCTCATCGGGACTGGTCTGCCAAACCAGCTCGCCGGTGGTAGCATCGACGGCGTAAAGGTTAGCGATAATGTCGCCGAAATAGGCCGTGGCGGCGCCATCTGGCCCGCGTTTGCCCAGGGTAATACCGGTGCGGACTTCGGCCCGTGCGGCGAAGGTCCAACGGACACAGCCAGTTTCCAGGTCAAAGGCATAGACAGTACCGTCCTGACTGCCGACAAACACAGCGCCCATGGCGATCGTCGGTTGCGATCGGGCGCGGGTGGAGGCGGGGAAGCCGAAGCTCCACTTCAACTCAAGGTCGCCAATTTGTGACCGGTCGAAGCCAGCGGCCTCAGATGAGACGTAGCGGCGGGTATCGTGGCCCCAGCCTGTCAGCTGATCCTCGTCGAGCGAGGTGAAGATACTCTCCGAAGTGTCACACCAGGCCACATCGGGACCGGCGTCGGGATCTCCGAGCCGCATCTGCGTGATGTACTCGACGATGTGCTGCTTGTCTCCGTCAGAGAGATGCGCAGCTTGAGATTGCATGATGCCCTGGGTGATCGATCGATACAGCACCTGCGGAGACATAAGTTCCAGCCAAGTAGTGTGGGGCGCCTTGTAGACCTGCGCTTCGTGACAGCCGGCACAGTGCTCGATGTACAGCGGTTTGCCGGGTAGCGCATCCCGATCACCCAGATCGCCGACCCAGGCGTACTGCTCGTCCATTGAACCCAGCGTGGCCGGCTCGGCTTCAACCGCGGCATCCGCCGCGGCAACGCTGGTTTCTTCTTCACTCTGGCAGCCTGCTAATAACGCCAGTGCCAACACGACAGCCCCGGCGCCGAGGCGGTTCCCCATATCCAAGATCATTGCTGTCTCTCCCTTTTTGATTTGCCGAAAATAATAAAGGCTTGGGAGCGAGATTGGTACGGACATTTCAGATCCGCTGAACTGAGGCCTGGGCCACTGGCCCGGCGCTGGAAAGCTGGTTATGGTGGGCGTTTTGCGCTAGGGGCGCGAGCAATCATATTCAATCGAGACAGGAGAGAGACATGGCTCGGGAAAACCTTTGGTTGGTCAAATGCACGGACCGTGACGGTGATGACGTTGACGGCCTGCGTGAAGAGCATATGGCCGGGCATTTGGCGCATATTGAGGCGATCGTGGACCACATCGCCATGGCCGGCCCACTCAAGGACCCGGCAGGAGAAAAGATCGTGGGCAGCATGCTGGTGTACCGCACCGACGACCTCGAACAAGCCAAGGCCTGGTTAGATGGCGATCCCTACGCGCGCTGTGGGATATGGGGAACGGTTGAGTGGTCCCGGTTGGTGCTGGCTGCCGGCACGCTGGCCGGTGGCGTGACCTGGTAGAAATTCTCAACGCGACGCTTTAGAAGCGTCGGCGCCCCAACCACCCTATCCCCGGCACGCAGAGTGCGAGTAGCAAACCGTGGTGTAGGGTCGGAACGGGCAGAGCGGAGTCGGGTATCAGCAGAGCGGCGAAAATATGGAGGTGTGAATGGCAGAGCTTGATGTAAGAGTAGATCTCTCCGGTAAGCGCGCGCTGGTGACTGGGGCAAGCTCGGGCATTGGCGCGGCTGTGGCAAGCTCATTGGCCGCCAGTGGTGCGATGGTCTGGGTCAACCACCCAAGTGAAGCAACGTTAGAAGCCGCAGAGGCAGTGGTGACGGGTATTGTCGAAGCGGGCGGCACGGCTCAGACGATACAGGCCGATGTGAGCTGCGAAGCTGACGTGTTGGCAATGTTCTCCGCGCTGGAGCCAAAGCCGTTGGACATCTTGGTTAACAACGCGGGGATCGCCCACTCCAGTCCAATTGAGGCGCTGGAGGTGGATGACTTCGACCGGTTAATGGGCGTGCACCTGCGCGGCACGTTTCTCTGCACGCGTTCTGCGCTGAAGATGATGTATGCGCAAAATAGTGGTCGCATTATCAATACCGCCTCGCAGCTCGCGTACATCGGTGCACCGGGGTTCTCCCACTATACGGCCGCGAAGGGCGCGATTCTGTCTTTCACGCGCAGCCTTGCTCTGGAGATTGGAGACAGACCCATCACCGCCAACTGCGTCGCGCCCGGGGCAACGATGACACCGATTCTCGAGGATGTGCCAGCTGACATTCTTGAGGGTATTCGCCAAAACATTCCCGCAGGTCGTATCGCAGAGGTCGAGGACATCGTGGGTGCCTTCCTTTTTCTCGCGAGTGACGCCGCAGGGCACTTCAGAGGCCAGTGTTTAAGCCCCAATGGTGGAGATGCCTTTCTCTAGAGGAACCCCGTCACTGCATGCTGTACTGTCGCTTCTTGCGATATGTTGCGTGGTACGACAGTTTTTTTGCTGAAATTGATCAGTAAACTGGATTGCAATCGTTGGCAAAAAAGCTGAATATATATACAGTACTTTTGAAGGCGGGTAATTCGGGCGCAAAACCAAGGGCAAACGGTGTTTAGCGCGATAAA
>CBFHIW010000043.1:0-25289 GCA_965656065.1 Luminiphilus sp.
TGGCTGGAGCTCTGGAGCTTGATTGAACTGGGTTCACAGACCAGTGCCACGACGGCCATGCTGTGGGTCCTCGGTGCGGGAGTGCTGGGTATCGCGCTGTTTCGCCTTGCGGGGCGACAGACGCTCGTGCATTTGCAGCAAGCCCAGCGCGAGGGCGCACTCAGCCAGCAGCTGCTGATGGGCAACGTCGCGCGGCTAGTGGCGGGCGTTTTGCTGATCGTCCCCGGCCTGATCTCCGATGTATTGGCAGTTATTGTATTGATCGCCCCGCTGAGGGTCTTACTTGCCAAACTGCTGGTTGGCGGTTCGGTAAATGCCCAGTACAACCCGTATCAGGGGCAAGGTCAGGGTCAGGGAGAGTCCTCGGGGTTCAACACTGGGCCTGGCCATCGTCGCTTCGAGGAAGACGGGGTGACCCTAGAGGGTGAGTTTGAGTCGGTGTCTCCTGAATCCAAGGGCGAAGAACGCGAGCCTGTCGCGCCGCCAGAGCATCAACCACCCGAGCGAGATTGATAGGGCCAATCACGAGCCTACGGCTCCGGTGCAACACCAGTCATCTGAACGAAATTGATTGGGCGGCTCTGACCGCCCACCACGCCGCTGGCGCACTGCTCGTCTGAGCGGGATCGATCGGTTACCTCTGACCGCCCACCGACCCTTGGTGCGGCAACCGTCTTAGCGGGATTGATTGGGCCGCTATAGCCGGTTTTTAGTGGTATGAACGTCGCGTCCACCCACTTTTTCTTCGAAAAACGTCCTTTTTTAGCCCCAATCGGCTTTTTTTTAGCACTCTCCCTTGCAGAGTGCTAAAAAATCCCTTGAAATGCGCTCCCCTGCCCCCATTGAGGGGGTAAGCCCGAAAGGGCGAGCTAGCGAAATCGATAATGTTGGAGAGTTAAACCCATGAATATTCGTCCGTTGTACGACCGCGTGGTCGTTCGTCGAAAGGAAGAAGAGGAAACCTCAGCCGGAGGTATCGTCCTGCCCGGCTCTGCTAAAGAGAAGCCCAATCAGGGTGAGGTCGTGGCAGTTGGTGATGGCAAGGTGCTGGATAACGGTGAGCAACGCGCGTTGTCGGTAAAGGTTGGCGATACGGTTGTTTTTGGCCAGTACGCCGGTAGCAACACCATTGAGGTGGACGGCGAAGAGCTGATCCTGATGAGCGAGAGCGAAATTTTTGCGGTCGTTGAGTAAGCGCACCGCACTGACTTGAGAAAGGAATAGAAGAGATGGCAGCTAAAGACGTATTTTTTGGCGATAAAGCCCGCGCCGGCATGCTCGAGGGTGTCAACATCCTCGCTGACGCCGTGAAGGCTACGCTGGGGCCCAAAGGCCGTAACGTGATTCTGGAGAAGTCCTTCGGTGCACCGACCGTGACCAAGGACGGCGTCTCCGTGGCGAAAGAGATCGAGCTGAAGGATCGGTTCGAGAATATGGGCGCGCAGATGGTGAAAGAGGTTGCGTCGCAGGCCTCTGACGCCGCAGGTGACGGCACCACAACCGCTACCGTGTTGGCTCAATCGATTGTGAACGAGGGCTTGAAGGCCGTCGCTGCAGGCATGAACCCCATGGACCTGAAGCGCGGCATCGATAAGGCCGTGACTGCGGCGGTTGAGGCAGTCTCTGGCATGGCCACACCGTGTGAAGACAGCAAGGCGATCGCGCAGGTCGGTACCATCTCTGCAAACAGCGATGTCTCTGTCGGCGAAATTATCGCTGAGGCTATGGACAAGGTCGGTAAAGAAGGTGTGATCACCGTTGAGGAAGGCTCAGGCCTTGAGAACGAACTCGATGTGGTGGAGGGCATGCAGTTTGATCGTGGCTATCTCTCGCCTTACTTCATCAATAATCAGGACAACATGTCCGCCGAGGTTGAAGACCCCTTCATCCTGCTGGTCGATAAGAAGATCTCCAACATCCGCGAATTGCTGCCTGTGCTGGAGCAGGTGGCCAAGGCTTCACGCCCGCTGGTCATCGTCGCCGAGGACGTTGAGGGTGAAGCGCTCGCGACACTGGTCGTGAACAACATGCGTGGCATCGTGAAAGTGGCAGCGTGTAAGGCGCCCGGTTTCGGCGATCGTCGCAAGGCCATGCTTCAGGACATCGCCATTCTTACAGGCGGCACGGTGATCTCCGAGGAAGTCGGTTTGGACCTCGAGAGTGCAGCGCTGGAGCACTTGGGCAATGCCAAGCGTATCACTATGGATAAGGACAACACCACCATCGTAGATGGCTCCGGCGACGCCGAGGCGATCAAGGGTCGTGTTAGCGAGATCCGTGTACAGATCGAAAACACCTCCTCTGACTATGACCGCGAGAAGCTCCAGGAGCGCGTGGCCAAATTGGCGGGCGGTGTTGCCGTGATCAAAGTGGGTGCGGCGACCGAGATCGAGATGAAAGAGAAGAAGGCCCGCGTCGAAGACGCGCTGCATGCCACGCGTGCTGCGGTCGAAGAGGGTGTTGTCGCCGGTGGTGGTGTCGCGCTGGTTCGTGCGATCAGCCAGATTACCGGTCTTGAAGGCGATAATGAGGATCAGAACATTGGCATCGCAGCCGCGCTGCGCGCCATGGAAGGTCCCCTGCGCCAGATCGTTGACAACGCCGGGGACGAGGCCTCTGTGGTACTCGACAAAGTGCGTCAGGGTGAGGGTAACTTCGGTTATAACGCTGCCTCTGGCGAGTACGGCGACATGATCGAGATGGGTATTCTCGACCCCGCCAAGGTGACTCGTACCGCACTTCAGGCTGCAGGCTCAGTGGCTGGTCTTATGATCACCACCGAGGTGATGATTGCCGAAGCGCCGAAGGACGACGCGCCAGCGCCTGCAATGCCCGACATGGGCGGCATGGGCGGCATGATGTAAGCTCGCCTCGCGGTGACATAGAAAGCCCGGCTGTCGCCGGGCTTTTTTTTTTGCCCGAATGAACAAGCTTTTGCCTGACGCAGTATGGAGTAGGTGAGCGGTGCAATTTGATTCACTGGCATTCATTGCGTTTTTCCTAGCCATCGTCGGGCTTTATTGGTCGGTCTCCAGCTGGGTGTGGCGCAAAAATCTGCTCCTGCTTGCCAGTTACTTGTTCTATGCCGGCTGGAACCCGTACTTCCTGCCACTGCTGATCGTGACAAGCTTTCTCGATTGGCGCCTGGCGTTGTTGATGGCGCAAGCGTCCTCGGTCCGCTCGCGTAAGGCCTGGTTGGCATCAATCTGTGTGGTGAATCTCTGGGTGCTGGCTTACTTCAAATACGCCAATTTCTTGATCGATAACACCAACGCATTAGTGGCGATGGTGGGCCTGCCCCAGTGGGGGTTCCAGTCGTCTATCGCACTACCTATTGGTATCTCGTTTTACACCTTTCATTCACTGTCTTATTGCATCGATGTGTATCGAGGCAATGTGCAGCCCACGCGGTCTTGGCGGGACTACCTCCTGTATGTGGCGTTCTTTCCGCAACTGGTGGCGGGTCCCATCGTGCGTTGGACTACCATGGGCCATCAAATTGAAACGCCGCGTCCCTTCCGGCCTGACTATTTGGGTTTGGGTGTGGCGCTGATGGTCGTCGGGTTATTTCAGAAAATCGTATTGGCAGACGGCATCTTTGCGCCGGTCGCCGACGCGCACTTTGGCAAAGCCTCGTTGGAATCTGGCCTGAGTGCTTGGGTGGGTGCGCTCGCTTTCACCGGCCAGATATTCTGTGACTTTGCAGGCTATACGACCTGTGCCATCGGGGCCGCACTCGCCCTCGGCTTTCAATTGCCCGTGAATTTCCAGGCCCCCTACGCGGCGCTCGGTTTTTCTGACTTTTGGCAGCGATGGCACATCTCCCTCTCAAGTTGGTTGCGGGACTACCTGTACATCCCTTTGGGCGGGAACCGGGGTCATCGCATCGCGACAGCGCGCAATCTGGTGCTGACCATGTTCTTGGGCGGGTTGTGGCATGGCGCCGCCTGGACATTCGTGGTGTGGGGCCTTTTGCATGGCGTTTTTCTGGTTGCCGAGCGTCTCTTCACACAGCTTGCAGATTTTCTGCGGCTATCGCGGTTAAGTGTGCCGCGATTGCGGGCCGTCCTCGGCTGGTTGGCGACGTTTATTGCCGTTGTCACCGCTTGGGTGTTCTTTCGCGCTGAGGATCTATCGAACGCAATGACTATGGTTTTGGCCATGTATAGCCCGGTGCCCGTGTCGAAAGAGGGCCTCGCTGTGCTCTCTTATGAGGATGGCGCCGCTGTTCTGGCGCTAGGGCTCATGGTGCTACAGCAGGCGTTTAACCGGAATCGCCCATTAAATGAGTTGCTCAGAGCGCTACCCTGGCCGGTGCTCGGCGTAGTGCTGGGCTGCATGTTATTACTGATCTCCCTGTCATCAGGACAGAGCAATGCCTTCATTTACTTCCAATTCTGATCTCACGCGCTGGCTGGGTGCCGGGCTTTTGGCGCTTATCGTCTGGGCTGTCGGTGTCATCGCCTATGAGCGGCAACTGAGGAACGTGGGCCATCTGCCCACTGTCATCGACTCGCCACAGTTATGGGCTCAGGAGCGCAGCCGTGTTTACGGCGATCAAGCGGTGGTTTTTATCGGAGCTTCGAGAACGCTCTATGGCATCGATCTGGGCACGGTTGAGGGTATGGTGCCCCAGTCCAGCGCCGTCATGCTGGCGCTGAATGGCCGCTATCCCCTCGCGACTCTCCAAGCCCTAGCGGAGGATGTTGACTTCACGGGCACGCTATTAGTCGATGTCGATGCGCGCGGGTTAACGGAATACAACTGGGACGCGCAGGCGGAGAGCAATCGATACTTCGCGGATGACTGGACACCCAGCTGGTCAGCGCACAGGCGGCTTTTGAACCCACTGCAGCGTCACTGGGTGTCTTTGAATTCGCGCCTCGGATGGTTGCCGATGTCGAAGTCCTTGCTTGAAATCGCGCCACCGCCATTTGTGGCGCACGACGCCTTGTCGGCCAGGCGAGAGGGATATCTGGATTTTGATCGTGTCGACGCCGCCGGATTAGCTCAGATGTTCAAAGCCGATTTGGAGCGCGAGTTGGAAAAGCATCCGCCGCCGCCAGCGGAGACGTGGCTGGAGAGGCTTTCACCGATATCGGATTGGGTAAGTCGCATCGAAGCTCGCGGCGGAACAGTGATTTTCTTCGTCCCGCCTGTGTCTGGATATCAGGCGTCGCTGGTTGAGGCGGCTTATCCGCGAGCCCGTTATTGGCAGCGTTTTATCGATCATTATCAGCTGTGGGGGTGGCATTATCTGGATGATGATGGATTGCTGGATGAGATTACCCTGCCTGATGACAGCCATGTCGATGCCGCCCAGAAAGCCACTTACACGCAGCGCCTGCTGGAGAATCTGCAGCGCGAGGGGTTGTTGTAGAACGAACCGTCATAAACCTCGGCAGGTCGGCAGGCCGCAGAAACGGCTCTGCCAGTGCGGTCCCAAGGCGGAAATCATCAGCATTACCAGCAGAATTTAGCGTGAACGCCGCGCATTTAGGCGACCCAACTTACCACCCCTCAGGCGCAGGCTGATATATACTGCGCGCTGGGCAGGGCCTTTGCGCCGTCATTACAAAAACCGGGAGACGCACGCATGTCTTATATTGAATTTTTCTTTCGCTATTTCCATGTGCTGGCCGGCATCGTCTGGATCGGCATGCTGTACTACTTCAACTTTGTTCAGACCGAGTACTTCAAAGAAGCCGAGGCGAGCGCTAAATCCGACGCCATGGCCAAACTGGCACCGCGCGCACTATGGTGGTTCCGCTGGGGCGCCATGCTCACGTTCCTCACAGGGGCGTACTTGTTCCACAAGGTCGGCGCGTTCGGCATGGCCATGCCCGCTATCTGGGTGGGCGCATTGGCGGGCACCTTCATGTTCCTCAATGTCTGGCTGGTGATCTGGCCGAATCAGCAGATCGTGCTGGGTATGAAAGAGGGCGACGGCCCCGCCGCTGCCGCGAAGGCGGGTCTGGCGAGCCGCACCAACACCTTGCTCTCTGGCCCCATGCTGCTGGGCATGCTGGGTTCCAAGCATATTGCGGCCATCTCCACCCAAGTCGGAGGCTCGGTAACGGATACTGGGTTGTTCACGGCGATGGGCATCATCATTGTGCTTGAGATCAATGCACTTTTCGGTGGCATGGGGCCCATGAAGTCGGTAATGGGCGTGGTCCACTGCTCGCTGGCGCTGATGCTCGCGATTCTGGGTATTTTGCTTTACCTCTGATCACATCGGTTGAGCGTTATTAAAAGTTCCAGAAGCGGCCTACGGGCCGCTTTTTTAATGCGCTAGCGATGCCATCAGTATTCGCAGGGCGCCAGCGGTGCCATTCTCCGTTTATAGGTGCCCCACTGTGGTATCTTCCGCGCGGTTAGTGACAGACCTCATTCACCCGCGAGCCTATAGATTGATTCCCCGTTTACTCATCATTGCATTGGGCCTGGCCGCCTCACTGTGGGCCGCCGCAAGCACCGCGCAGACGCTGGTGCTGGTATCGATCGACGGTTTTCGCTGGGATTATCTCGACTGGCCGCAGGCCACAAACATGCGGGCCATTGCGGCTCGGGGTTCGCGAGTGACAAAGCTCCGAACCGTGTATCCCTCAAAGACCTTTCCCGGGCACCTGTCGATCGCCACCGGACTGCATCCGACAGGGCACGGCGTGATCGATAATTACTTTTGTCGCAGTGACCGCACTGACTGCTACAGCATGGGCAAGGGTCGCAAAGATCCCCGCTGGTTGGCCGGCATCCCGCTATGGACATTGGTAGAGCAGCAGGGCGGCCGGGCTTCCACCTTTTTCTGGCCGGAATCCGATGCGCCTTTCGCCAACACGCTACCCACTGATTATCGCGCCTACGACGGTCGGGTGCCTCACCGTGAGCGCGTACAGCAGGTTGTCGACTGGCTGGCGCTGCCCGAGGAACAGCGCCCTGAGCTGGTCACCCTGTACTTTTCTGTGGTCGATTCAGCGAGCCATACCTTTGGACCTACAGCGCCAGAGGCGCTCTCTGCGATTAGTGAGGTGGATCATCAGATCGCGGCGTTATGGCAGGCCATCGAATCAATCAATGCGGAAGAAGGCGCCGACATCAATCTGATGCTGGTCTCGGACCACGGCATGTCAGAGGTCGATCCTGATCTGTTCATCGATACCAATACATTGCCGCGGCCAAAAGGCTTCAAGCGCGTCAACGGCAGCACGCGCGTGACGTATTACCAACGTGATCCTGATGCTGACATGAATGCCTTGGCGAGTGCTTTGGACAGGATGAGTGGTGGCCGCTGGCGGCGGCTGTCCTCTCTCGATCTTGCCGAGCGCCATTTTCAAGAACATCCGGGAGTCGGTGACGTCATTATTGAGACGGCGCCGCCTCGCGTTTTCCGTCGGGGTGGCGGACAGGACGCAGACCTTCGTGGCATGCACGGTTATCCGTCGACCGTGGAGGATATGGCGGCTTTTTTAGTGGCAGTGGGGCCTGACTTTCAGCAGGGTAGGGTCATCCCTGAAGCGCACCAATTGGATGTGTATCCCGTGGCTGCGACACTCCTCGACCTGAAGGTACCCGATAATATCGCCAGTGACGGCGGTCCTCTGCGGGCGATCCTGCTCGAGCCGTAGCAATCCTCGGAGAGAATGCTACGAAGACGCCAAAACGCTGCTGGCGGTGACACACGAGCCGGTGGGGGAATATCCCGCCATTTTCCTAGCAGCGGTCCCTGGCTCTAAAGCCTACCTCCAACACCTGCCTCCAACACCTGCCTCCAAAAAAACGTCGCTACATCCCCCCCGTTGCAGTGAGCGGGAATAATCCAACCTGTCGTCGCCAAGTGGGTGCAGAGAGATATAATTCCCACATCCGATAACGAGTGACGACTATGTCGCGCGACGAACTCAACGATATTCCCTCATTCACAGCCAATCGCGAGGAGGCCGTCTCCTCTGCGCCACGTGGTGCCATTCCGCCACGTGCACCCCGCGGTGAGGCGACGATGGGGCTGACAGCGAGGCTGCTGCTGACCATTGCGCTGGCAGTGGCAGGTATCGCGTGCGGCTGGGCCTGGCAGTTACAAACTTTGTTGGACGCGTCGCAGGCCCAGCAAAAGGCCACCCAGGCCCGCGTATCCGATCTGGAGGCCTTGCTATCAGACACTGACGAAACAGTGAATAAATCGGCTACGGCAATGGGCGCCCAGCTCCGCCTGCTCGACACCGAAGTGCGCAAGCTCTGGGATGCTCGCAAGGCCAGCAACGCCAAGATCACCAAACTCGAGAAAACGGTGGTGACCCAGGAAAAGCAAATCACGAGGCTCAATAACAAGACCACGACACAGGCCGAGCAATTAACGACCATGCAGTCTGAATTGGCAGCCTTGACTCAAGTGGCCGGCGATTTGGAGAGGCTCGCAGCGAGTGCCCAGCGCGCGCAAACTGACGTGGAGCGTCTGGCAGATGGCCTCAATAAATCGAACCTCGAGCGCGCCGCTTTGCGTAAACAAGTTGAGAGCAATGCCGAGTGGATCGAGTCGATCAACGCGTTTCGGCGCCAGGTGAACGCCAATATCACGCAGCTTGAAGCTGATTTGGCGGCGATGAATGCGCCGGGCATGCAATAGGGATGGCAATCGGGAGCACACTATCGCGATGACCGTAATCAAACAGCAGGATCTGATTGACAGCGTCGCCGACGCGTTGCAATTCATCTCTTACTATCACCCGCTCGATTTTGTGCAGGCTGTCCACCGCGCTTGGGAGATGGAGCGCAATCCTGCTGCCAAAGACGCGATGGCGCAGATTCTCATTAACTCACGCATGTGCGCCATGGGGCATCGACCCATCTGTCAGGACACGGGCATTGTCACCGTGTTCATTGAGATCGGCATGTCGGTGCAGTGGGAAGCCGAGATGTCTCTCGATGACATGATCAACGAGGGTGTACGCCGTGCCTATACCCATCCCGATAACACCCTTCGCGCTTCTATTCTTGAGGATCCTGCTGGGCGTCGCCAGAACACCAAAGACAACACTCCGGCGGTGATTCATACCCGACTGGTGCCGGGGAATACGGTCAGCGTTCACGTGGCGGCGAAGGGGGGTGGCTCTGAGAATAAATCGAAGCTGGTGATGTTGAACCCCTCGGACAGCATCGTCGATTGGGTGGCCAAGACGCTACCGACGATGGGCGCGGGCTGGTGTCCCCCGGGCATTCTCGGGATTGGGATTGGCGGCACCGCTGAAAAGGCGATGGTGCTGGCCAAGGAATCACTGATGGCGCCTGTGGATATTCATGAGCTCCGTGCCCGTGGGCCGCAGAGTCGGATTGAAGAGCTGCGTCTCGAGATCATGGATGCGGCGAACCGCACCGGCATTGGCGCGCAGGGCCTGGGTGGCCTGACGACGGTGCTGGACGTGAAGATCAAGGACTATCCTACCCACGCGGCATCACTGCCGGTGGCGATGATCCCCAACTGTGCGGCTACGCGTCACGCGCACTTTACGCTGACCGGTGAAGGACCCGCCTTGCAGGCACCGCCTGACGTGGATCAGTGGCCGGATATCAGCTGGGAGCCGGGCGAGTCGGTGCGTCGTGTCAATCTCGATACTGTGACCCGCGAGGAGATTCATGCGTGGCAGCCTGGCGAAACGCTTTTGCTGTCGGGCACCATGCTCACAGGGCGGGATGCAGCGCATAAGCGCATGAACCAAATGCTTGAGCAGGGCGAATCGCTGCCGGTCGATTTGGCGGGCAAGTTCATCTACTACGTGGGTCCCGTTGACCCGGTGAGAGACGAAGCGGTGGGCCCGGCAGGCCCCACGACGGCCACGCGAATGGACAAATTTACCGATTACATCCTGCAGGAAACCGGGCTCGCCGGCATGATCGGCAAGGCGGAGCGCGGCCCCGTGGCGGTAGAGGCGATTAAAAAGCACGGCGCGGTCTATCTCATGGCGGTGGGTGGCGCGGCCTATCTGGTCTCTCAAGCGGTCACCAAAGCCGAAGTGGTGGCTTTCGAAGATCTGGGTATGGAGGCGATCTACGCCTTCACGGTGCGCGATATGCCGGTCAGCGTCGCGGTCGATAGTCAGGGTGAATCGGTGCACGTGACGGGGCCGCAGATCTGGAAAGCACAGATCGAAGAGCAGGCGCTTGAGCTCATCTGAGACCTTTTACTGGCACGATTACGAAACCTCCGGGGCAGACGCCACTCTGGACCGACCCTGGCAGTTTGCCGGGGTTCGCACCAATGCGGCTTTAGAGATCATTGGTGAACCCCTCACCCTCTACGCACGCCCGACCCCCGACCGGCTGCCTCATCCTGCCGCGATCCGGGTGACCGGTATTACGCCGCAGCTCGCGGCAGAGCGCGGGCTGCCCGAGGTGGCATTCATCGCCCGTATTCACCAAGAGCTCGCTCAACCGAAAACCTGCGGGATTGGCTACAACTCGATTCGCTTTGACGATGAGATCACCCGGTTTGCCCTCTGGCGCAGCCTCCGTGATCCCTACGGCCGGGAATGGCAAAACGGCAACAGTCGTTGGGATCTGCTGGATGTGACCCGTGCGTACCGGGCGCTGCGCCCTGCGGGGGTCGAGTGGCCGGTGAGAGAGGATGGTTTCACCAGTTTCAGGCTCGAGGACCTCACCGCAGCCAATGGTATTGAGCACGGTGCGGCGCACGACGCGATGGCTGATGTGGTGGCTACCATCGAGATCGCCAAATTGTTGAGGCGCTGCGACGAGCACTTGTTTGACACCCTGTACCATCAGCGCACGAAGCGCGCGGTCAGTGCGTTGGTGAATCTGGATGAATTGACGCCACTGGTTCATGTGTCGGGGATGTTCGGTGGTGGGAGACACAATTTGGCATTGGTCGTACCGGTTGCCTGGCACCCCACGAATAATAGTGAGGTGATCTGCGTCGATCTGGGTAAAACGCCGGACTTTCTCGAACAGCCCACTGACGTCGTGCGTCAGCATTTGTTTACCCCGCAGGCGGAACTGCCCGAGGGGGTTCAGAGACCGCCGATCAAGACCATTCGCCTCAACCGTGCGCCTGTGCTGTTGCCCACCCACTGGGTCGCAGGAGAGGTGGCCGAGTCACTGGGGCTCGATGGCGACCTGCATCGACAACATTTATCCCTGTTGAGAGCAGCGCGCGCTGCTGACCCGGCGGGCTTTGTCTCGCGCTTTCAGGAGCTGTGGCAGGCGCAAAGTTTCCCAGAGCGGTCTGATCCCGATCAGCTTCTTTATGACGGCTTCGTGAGTGACGGAGACCGCAGTCTCTGCGACCGGGCTATCGCCGAAGACCCCGCGGCATTGGGCGGCCAGAGCTTTCCGTTTGCCGATCAGCGACTGCCGGAAATGCTGTTCCGTTATCGGGCCCGCAACTTTCCCGATACGTTGAGCGATGAAGAAGCCGCGCAGTGGCGCGAGCACTGTCAGCTTCAGTGGCAGGAGGGGTCTTTTCCCTTGGCACAGTTTGAGGCAGAACTTGCCGAGGAGCGCGCCCGCCCGGCGGTGACGGAAACGACCCTGGCCGCACTCAATCAACTGGAAGAGTGGGTCAGAGCGCTGTCAGTGGAGGGATGATCGGCGCTACAATAGCGAGATAGCAGTGGAGTGCAGACCATGCAATTCGCCGGCAGCCATATTCTGAGCATCAGTCAATTTGAGCGGGCTGATGTTGAGCGATTGTTCACCGTTGCCGACGCCATGCGACCCTATGCGCATCGCGAGCGCATCACCCGCGTCCTCAACGGCGCCATCCTGGGCTCCATGTTCTTCGAGCCGTCCACCCGGACCCGAATCAGTTTTGGCAGCGCCTTTAACCTGCTCGGCGGCGAGGTGCGTGAAACGACGGGTTTTGAGCACTCAGCCATCGCCAAGGGAGAGTCGCTGTACGACACCGCCCGCGTGTTGAGCGGTTATTCCGACATCATCGTCATGCGCCACCCCGAGGACGGTTCGGTCTCGGAGTTCGCGGCGGCCAGTCGGGTGCCAGTGATCAATGGTGGCGATGGCGCAAACGAGCATCCCAGTCAGGCGTTATTGGACCTCTATACCATTCGCTCGGAGCTAGCGGGCCGGCAGCGCGCGCTCGATGGCCTGCGTGTCGCTATGGTGGGGGATCTGCGTTTTGGTAGAACGGTGCACTCACTGTCAAAACTCCTGTCGCTGTTTGAAGGATTGCGCATCAGTTTGGTCTCCCCAGAGGCCCTCAGCATGCCCGAGGCGGTGGTAGGAACGCTCCGCGAGGCTGGGCACGAAGTGCTTGAAACCGATGTGTTGGAGACGGGCATCGCCGATGTCGACATCGTGTACAGCACCCGGATTCAAGAGGAGCGCTTCGCCAGTCCCGAAGAGGCGGATCTGTACAGAGGCCGATTCCGGCTTAACCAGAGCGTCTACACGGCGAACTGTGAGCCCAACACCGTGATCATGCACCCCTTGCCCAGAGATTCTCGTGAGGGGGCCAGGGAGCTCGATATCGACCTCAACGATAACCCCAATCTGGCGATCTTCCGTCAGAGTGACAACGGCGTGCTGGTGCGCATGGCGCTGTTTGCGCTGATTCTGGATGTGGCCGATCAGGTGGATCAGCACTCGGCGCCTGTCAATTGGTACACGGAGCGCCGGTTTTGACGGCATTCCGACTCCGCTACGGCGCGGAGGATGTGGACCTTCAGCAACGCGAGCAAAGCTTCCGCGGCTATTTTTCATTGGAGACGCTGACACTCCGTCACCGACTGTTTAAGGGCGGTTGGTCCGCAACCATGCGCCGGGAGCTGTTTCAGCGCGGTGACGCCGTGGGTGTGCTGCCGTGGGATCCCGAGACGGATGAACTGGTACTGATTGAACAGTTTCGTGTGGGCGCGCTGCGCGATGGTCACAGTCCCTGGATGCTGGAGCTTGTGGCCGGCATTGTGGAGCCGGGTGAATCGGACGGCGACGTAGTTCACAGAGAGGCTGAAGAGGAGGCGGGATGCCAGCTGGGTCGCCTGGAATCCATCGCCACCTTTTACCCCAGCGCGGGCGCGTGCTCTGAGCAGATCCGACTTTTTGTTGGCGAAGTGACCCGGTCCCAGCCGGGCACCGTTCAGGGTCTGGAGAGCGAGCACGAAGATATTTTGGTGCATCAACTCCCTCGCGAGCAGGTGATGCAAATGCTGGATCGCAATGAGATCAACAATGGCCACACGCTCATCGCATTGCAGTGGTTGGCGCGCCATGCGGATCGGCTGCGCGCCCAGTGGCGCTCCGACGGCGGCTGATCGCCACGTGAGCGGGATCCAAGCATGACGACTGCGGATAGCTTGCATGAGCCGAAGCTCGTTAAGTCCTCTGCGGTGGTGGGTTCCGCCACCATGCTTTCCCGCGTGCTGGGCCTGCTGCGCGATGTGGTGCTTGCCAATCTGATCGGTGCCAACGGCAACGCCGACGCGTTCTTTGTCGCCTTCAAGATCCCCAATTTCCTGCGGCGCTTGTTCGCAGAGGGCGCGTTCGCGCAGGCTTTTGTGCCCGTACTGGCGGATACGCGTGAGCACGGCGGCCAGGCGGCGGTCAGAGCGTTGGTGGACCGGGTTGCCGGAGTACTCGGTGGCACCTTGCTGCTGCTCACCCTCATTACCGTGATGGCATCACCGGTTGTGGCAACGATTTTTGCGCCCGGTTTTCTCCGTGATCCCGCCAAGCTGGCGCTTACCGGGGAACTGATCAAGCTGACGTTTCCTTACCTGTTACTGATTTCCCTGACGGGATTCGCGGGTGCCATTCTCAACAGCTATCAGCGTTTTGCCGTACCCGCACTGACCCCCATATTGCTGAACCTGAGCCTGATTGCGGCCGCCCTCTGGTTCGCCCCCGGTTTTGATGAGCCGGTGGTGGCGCTGGCCCTCGGTGTGTTGGTCGCGGGGTTTGCACAGCTCCTGTTTCAAGTACCGGCGCTGGCGGGTATTGGTCTGGTGCCTCGGCCGCGCTGGGCTCCCCGGCACGAGGGTGTCAGGCGAATCATGGTGCTCATGGTACCTGCCTTGTTCGGTGTTTCGGTCAGCCAGATCAATTTACTGCTCGACACCGTTTTAGCATCACTATTGCCCACGGGCAGTGTGTCCTGGCTGTACTACTCGGACCGTCTCACAGAACTCCCCCTGGGCGTATTTGCCATTGCCATTGCCACGGTGATTCTGCCCACTTTGTCGGGTCAGCGCGCCCGTGCTGACGATCCCGCTTTCGCCAGTACGCTGAGCTGGGCGATACGTAGCGTGCTGTTGATCGCCATTCCTGCGACGGCGGCACTTGCTATATTGGCCGAGCCACTTTTGGCAACGTTGTTTCAATACGGTGCGTTCAGCGGCGATGATCGTGCGATGGCCGCCGCCAGTTTGCGTGCCTATACATTAGGTTTGGGTGCCTTCATGCTGGTGAAGGTGCTGGCCCCGGGCTTCTATGCGCGAGAAGACATGCGCACGCCGGTGCGCATTGGCATCATCGCCATGGTGGCGAACATGGTGCTCAATGTTGCCTTTGTTTTTCCTTTGATGTGGTGGCTGAACATGGGCCATGTGGGGCTGGCGCTGGCGACGAGCGTATCGGCGTGGCTGAACGCGTTGTTGCTCTTTAGAGGCTTGCGACGCGACGCGGTGTTACCTCAGGGTAGCCTGCCGGTGAAATGGCTGGTGCAGGTGAATGCTGCGACTGTAGCAATGGTGTCGGTACTGCTTTGGCTGATGCCCGATCACGCGATGTGGGCGGAATGGCTCTGGTGGCAGCGGGCACTCCAACTGGGGATCCTGTGCGGTGCCGGCCTCGGTGTCTTTGGGGTGAGCCTGCTCTGTTGTGGCATTCGTCCGGCTGATCTGCGACGCTGACAAGCGGTCATATCCACATCAAGTCTGCCCTTGGCACCGGCTGATCTGCGTTGAGCGCGGCGGTATACTGTTTTTTTCTATGACAGGGTGAATAACGGGGATGGAGCTCATCCGCGGCCGGCATAATTTGCGTTCCCGTCACCGCGGCTGTGCGGTGACGATTGGCGCCTTTGACGGTATTCATCTTGGCCATCAGGCGGTGCTGTCGCATCTCAAGCAAGAAGCGGATGCGCGGGGTATCTCAACCACGGTCGTCACCTTTGAGCCGTTACCGCGAGAGTATCTGCGCCCACTCGAAGCACCGCCCCGTATCACCACGCTGCGGGACAAATGGCCGCTCCTTGAGGCCTGCCATGTTGATCACGTGCTCTGCCTGCCCTTTAACGAGCGCTTGCGCCAGCTCAGCGCCCGCGAGTTTGTCGAACAAGTCTTTGTCGAGGGGCTCGGTGTGCAGTATTTGGCCTTTGGCGATGACTTTCGTTTCGGCAATCGCCGCGAGGGGGATCTGGATTATGTCCGCGCGCTGGCCGACGAATTTGGCTATGCTGTCGCCCCTACCGCGACCCGGGAACAGGCGGGGGAGCGTGTGAGTAGCACGCGCATTCGGGCAGCGTTGGCCGACGCGGATTTTGGCGGTGCAGAGCGCCTCCTCGGTCGACCCTTTGAAATGGCCGGGCGTGTACAGCACGGGCAGAAACTGGGTCGGCAGCTGGATGCGCCGACAGCCAATATCGCGCTGCACCGCATCCGATCGCCACTGCACGGCGTCTACGCGGTGAACGTGTCGGGTGGCGGGCTGACTGATGCGCCGGGGGTGGCCAATGTGGGGGTGAAGCCCACCATTGGCGAGAGCCTGGAGGCGACGCTGGAAGTGCACGTTTTGGAGGGCTCGCCCGATTTATACGGGGAGCGGCTGACAGTGCGGTTTAGACACAAGCTGCGCGACGAACAGAAATTTCCGTCCCTTGATGCGCTGAAGGAAGGCATCGCGGCGGACAAAGCCAATGCCCGTGAATGGCTTGCGGACCACGGATGACGTATGAGTGACTACAAAGCCACGCTGAATCTGCCCAAGACGGATTTCCCGATGAAGGCGAATCTGGCGCAGCGCGAGCCCGAGCGTCTCAAGGCGTGGGCTGAGATGGATCTGTATGGACAGATGCGCGAGGCGGGGCAGGGCAAGCCGACCTTCATCCTGCACGACGGCCCTCCCTACGCCAATGGTGAGCTCCACGTTGGGCATGCCATTAACAAGATCCTCAAAGACATCATCATCAAATCCAAGACCCTGTCTGGTTTTGATGCCCCCTATGTCCCTGGCTGGGACTGCCACGGTCTGCCCATTGAACTCAATGTCGAAAAGAAAGTGGGCAAGCCGGGACACAAGGTGACTGCAGCCGAGTTCAGACAGAAGTGCCGGGACTATGCCAGCAAGCAGGTCGAAGCCCAAAAGGCAGATTTTGTGAGGATGGGTGTGTTCGGAGACTGGGCGCAGCCTTACCTCACCATGGATTTTCGATTTGAGGCGAACATTGTCCGCACGCTGGCCAAAATTATTGACCGCGGGCATTTACACCGCGGCTTCAAGCCGGTGCACTGGTGTCTGGACTGTGGCTCAGCGTTGGCGGAGGCCGAGGTGGAATACGCCGACAAGCAATCCTCTGCGGTCGACGTCGCATTCCCCTTTGTTGATCGCGCAGAGGCCGCGTCGCGGCTGGGATGTGACGATGGCGAACCGATTGATCTGGCCATCTGGACCACCACTCCCTGGACCTTGCCGGCCAACCGGGCGGTAGCACTGTCAGCCGATCTGGAATACGTATTGCTCGATCTTGGTGGTCGCCGAGTCGTCGTCGCCGAAGCGCTGGCGGAGGACTGTGCCCAGCGCTTTGGTGCGGAAAGTCACGAGATCATCGGGCGCGCCAAAGGCGCGGCGCTGGAAGGACTGTCAGTGATGCCGCCTTTTGGCGAGTCAGCGGTGCCTGTTGTGCTCGGCGAGCATGTGACCACTGAGGCAGGCACCGGGTGTGTGCACACCGCGCCGGCCCACGGTCTGGAAGATTTTGATATGGGTCAGCGGTACGGGCTCGAGGTCTACAACCCCGTGGGAGGCAACGGCGTTTACCACCCCGATACGCCGGTATTTGCAGGCCAGCATATTTTCAAGGCTAACGACGACATTGTGGCGGCGCTCGACGAACGCAAGGTGCTGCTATGTCACGCACCGTTCCAGCACAGCTACCCGCACTGTTGGCGCCACAAGACGCCGATTATTTTTCGCGCTACACCGCAATGGTTCGTCAGTATGACGGGCAACGGCCTGCTCGCTGCCGCCAAAAACGCGGTGGAAGATGTTCAGTGGATACCCGACTGGGGCCGGGCGCGCATCGACAGCATGCTGGCGGAGCGGCCCGACTGGTGTATTTCCCGGCAGCGCACTTGGGGCGTCCCCATTGCCCTGTTCGTGCACAACACCACTGGCGAGATTCACCCTGACACCCAAGCGCTGATGGAGCAGGTGGCGGTGCGGATGGAGAGCCAGGGTATCGATGCTTGGTTTGATCTGGACCCTGCCGAGCTGCTCGGAGACGACGCGGCGCACTACGAAAAAGTGACGGATACGCTGGATGTCTGGTTCGATTCCGGGGTCACCCACGAGTGCGTATTGCGGGAGCGGGAAGGCCTCAGTTGGCCCGCCGATCTGTACCTCGAGGGCTCTGATCAGCACCGCGGTTGGTTCCAGTCGTCGCTACTCACCGGTATCGGCACCCACAATACGGCGCCGTATCGTCAGGTGCTGACCCACGGTTTCACGGTCGATGGTGACGGTCGCAAAATGTCGAAATCGTTGGGCAATATTATTCCGGCGGGCAAGGCCATGCAGGATCTCGGCGCGGATGTACTGAGGCTGTATGTCTCCGCTGCTGATTACCGCAATGAAATCTCGGCCTCTGACGAAATCTTCAAGCGCACCGCCGATGCTTACCGACGCATTCGCAACACGGCGCGCTTTTTGCTCTCTAATCTTGCGGGTTTCGACCCGGTGACCGATTGCTTGCCGGTAGAGCAGTTGCTGCCTCTGGATCGCTGGATTCTGGGGCAAGCGCAAGCCCTGCAAGCCGACGTGCGGACGGCCTACGACGACTATCAGTTCCACCTCGTTTATCACCGGATACATAATTTTTGTAGCGGTGAATTGGGCGGCTTCTATCTCGATATCATCAAAGATCGACAGTACACCACGGGCACCGATTCGTTACCGCGCCGTTCGGCGCAGACCAGTCTCTTCCATCTCGCTGAGGCGCTGTGTCGCTGGATCGCTCCGATTCTCAGCTTCACGGCGGACGAGTTGTGGGAAAACTTGCCGGGGCCCAGACCCGCGTCGGTCTTTCTCGCCGAGTGGTATGACGCGTTGCCGGACGCCCAGTCGGACGACGCGATGGAGTCGGCTTTTTGGTCGGAGATGATGGCGGTGCGGCAACAGGTGAACAAGGCACTCGAGCTCGCCCGGGAGCGGGGCGCACTCCGCGGTTCACTCGATGCTGACGTCGCGCTTTATGCCGAGCCCGAATTGGCGGAGCGGTTGCGCAGTCTGGGCGAGGAGCTGCGCTTTGTATTGATTACGTCTGAGGCGACCGTGGCGAGCTTGGACGAGGCGCCCGGCGAGGCCTACGAAGCCGAGGGTATGGCGCTCCGCATTGTCGCGGTGCCCTCAACGAGCGAGAAGTGCGATCGCTGCTGGCACCGTCGGCCGGACGTGGGGGAGCACGCTGCTCATCCGACCTTGTGCGGGCGTTGCGTCACCAATATCGAAGGTCCCGGCGAGGTGCGACACTTTGCCTGATGGGGGCTGGTTGGCGGCGATTGGCCGTCGCCCTTGGCTCGGTCTTGTGACGGCGGTCATTGTGGTTGCCCTTGATCAATGGACCAAGCAAATCGCGGTCAGCGAACTTGAGTACCGCATTCCCGTGATGGTCACGAGCTGGTTTGACTGGATGCTGACCTACAACACCGGCGCTGCCTTCAGTTTTCTGGCTGACGCCGGGGGGTGGCAGCGCTGGTTTTTGACCGGCATTGCGGTCGCCGTCAGCGTCTTTATTTTAGTCTGGCTGTTTCGGCTCAATCCCGCCGATCGCGGTTTGGTCCTGCCCCTCGGACTGATCTTGGGTGGCGGCATGGGCAACCTGATTGATCGTGTGCTACTGGGGCATGTGGTGGACTTCATTTCGTTGCACTACGAGCACCGTTACTGGCCGGCATTTAATCTCGCGGACTCGGCAATCACGCTTGGCGCTGGCTGGTGGCTGATTGACGCGTTTTGGTGCCGCACTTCCCCCTCCCAAGAAGCCCCCGTATCCTGATGCCATGAATCTCGAGATTGAAGCCAACACCCGTGTGACCCTCAATTTCTCCCTCGCGTTGGAGACCGGTGAGGAAGTCGATTCCAACTTTGGCGGCGATCCTGTCAGCTTTGTGATGGGTGACGGGTCACTTCTGCCCGGCTTCGAGCGGCGCCTGTTAGGGATGCGCGCCGGTGACGAGGCCGAGTTCCGCATCCCGCCGGATGAAGGGTTTGGTGAACCCCAGGACGATAATATCCAGTCGATTCCTCGCGCAGACTTTGATGCCGAAGCGCCACTGGAACCCGGGATGCTGTTTACCTTTGCCGATGCGGCGGGTGGCGAAGTGCCGGGCATGATTGCCGAGCTCAGTGAAGACACGGTCACCGTGGATTTCAATCACCCTCTGTCAGGGCGTACTATTCACTTCAAGGTGCGCATTGCGCACGTGGAACCAGCGGAACTGCACTGATGGACATCGTACTCGCCAACCCCAGAGGCTTCTGTGCCGGCGTGGACCGTGCGATCGACATTGTGAATCGCGCTCTCGAAGTCTTCGGCGGCCCGGTTTATGTGCGTCATGAGGTGGTGCATAACCGTCATGTGGTCGACGACCTGCGCACCCGCGGTGCGGTTTTTGTCGATGAGCTCGCGGAGGTGCCTGATGACGCCATCGTGATCTTCAGCGCTCATGGGGTGTCGCGGGCGGTGCAGGAAGAAGCGGAGGGCCGGGGCCTTCAGGTCTTTGATGCGACCTGCCCACTGGTGACCAAGGTTCACGTGGAAGTGGCGGCATTCAGTGCCGCAGGCAGGGAGTGCGTGCTGATCGGCCACGCCGGGCACCCCGAGGTAGAGGGCACCATGGGTCGTTACGACACCTCGCAGGGTGGCGCCATTTATCTGGTAGAAGACGAAGAGCAGGCGGCCGCGTTAGACGTTCGTAACCCCGCCTCACTGGCGTTTGTCACCCAGACAACCCTATCAGTTGATGACACCGCGAAGGTAATCGACGCATTGCGCGCCAAATTTCCCGAGATCCAGGGGCCCCGCAAGGATGACATTTGCTACGCCACGCAAAATCGCCAGGATGCGGTGAAATCCCTCGCTGATGAGGTCGATCTGGTACTGGTGGTAGGTTCTACCAATAGTTCAAACTCCAACCGTCTGCGCGAATTGGCCGAGCGGTGTGGCGCCAGCGCCTACCTGATCGACAATGCCAGCATGATTGAGTCCCAGTGGCTGTCGGGTAAACAGCGCGTCGGTGTGACTGCGGGCGCCTCGGCACCAGAGCTTCTGGTGCAGGAAGTGATTGATACCCTGCGTGAGCACGGTGGTCTGGCGGTTCGGGATCTCGACGGTCGAGAAGAGAACATTACTTTCTCCCTCCCCAAAGGGCTGCGCATTCCTATCGTGGCAGTAGAAGACTGATCACAGACGCGGCTCGTCTCTCAGCCTGATCTTGCGCTTTGGTGTTCTGACGAACCTCGGACACATGGGCAGTGCGAGAATTCTGACTACAAAACGTCTTTTCTTCCCAGTGATTTTGCAACCTAGGCCTTTTGGCTCCAGTGTTGCCCCATGGGTAATGACTTGCGAGGTGGTCTGCGCCGGTTGGAAGGCCTCACACTCCTGGAGTGCCTGATTACGCTGGCCATCGTCACCATCCTCATGAGCATTGGCATTCCTGCTTACCGGGATCAACTCGCTGCGGCCCGCGCTCGAGCGGGTGCAGAGCAGTTGTATGCGGCAATGCAGTACGCACGCAGCATGGCGCAGGCACACGGGACCGTGGTGACCCTGTGCCCGGTGATCGACCCGTCCGATACGTCCCCCCAATGCGGGGGTCATTTTGGTCAGCGCCTTGCTGCGATCGAGCAAAACGGGGAGGGCAGTGAGCTCTTGCGGGTCTGGTTGCCGACAGCCGGGGTGACGGTGACAAACCGCGCTGGCTCACACTGGGTGACCGGCGCCTTGCGCTGGGATAAAGAGGGCGTGGGTCGCCGTAATCTCACGCTGTCAGTCTGCGCGTTCGGACACAACTGGTCTGTGATCACGAATCGCTTGGGACGGCCTCGTCTGGCGCGGGATTGGGGTATCTGCCCGCCTACCGTGTAGCGTTAATCCTCGATCCCCAGTTTTTTCAGCCGATACCGGAGGCTACGCAGGGTGATCCCGAGCGACTTGGCGGTGGCCGTACGGTTCCAGCGGTGCGTCTGTAGGGCCTCCTCGATGATGGTCCGCTCGATACCAGACAGATAGCCATCAAGATCGCCACTCGCCCCCTCTGCGCTCACCGTTGCGCCGGCAGGCTCATCGGATGCGTCTTCTTCAAAACTGGGTTCGGGGGATGCGATGGCATCGAGCTCGAGATCAGCGGTATCGATCACGTGCCCTTCGAGTAACGCGGCGGCGCGCGCCAGAATATTCTCCAGCTCGCGGATGTTCCCCGGAAATTCGTGTGCCATCAGTCTGGCAGCCGCGCGATCGCTCAGTCGCAGGGGTCGATCACCGGCACCTGACGGCATTTTTTTCAGGATGTGTGCGGCAATGAGCGGGATATCCGCCCGCCGGTTCCGCAGCGGTGGGACCATGAGGTCGATGACGTTGATCCTATAATAAAGATCTTCTCTAAAGCGCCCGCCACGCACTTCATCCAGTAATGATTTGTGGGTAGCGCTCATCAGCCTGACATCGACGGGTATTTCTTTTTGTTCTCCGATCGGACGAACGGCCTTTTCTTGAATGACCCGCAACAGTTTGACCTGAACGGATAGCGGAAGATCGGCAATTTCATCAAGAAGCAGCGTGCCACCACTCGCTGCCTGAAAGAGCCCCGGTTTATCTGCCGTGGCACCCGTAAAGGAGCCTTTGCGATGACCAAAGAGTTCACTCTCGACGAGTTCTGCGGGTATTGCACCGCAGTTAATCGCCAGAAAAGGCCCTGAAGAGCGGGGGCCTGACTCATGTATCAGGCGGGCCACCACTTCTTTACCCACCCCCGATTCGCCGTGAATATGAACGGGTGCCTGGCTGCGGGCGAGACGCAGAATATCCCGCTTGAGCGTCGCCATGACAGGTGTGTCGCCGATGAGCGTATCGTCAGCGGGCGTATCGGGGACGGTGCTCACTTTCAGCGCCTGAGTGACAAGATCGCGCAGCCTGTTGAGGGCAACGGGCTTACTGACAAAGTCGAAGGCGCCGAGTTTGAGAGCCTCAATCGCGGTTTCAACACTGCCATGCGCGGTCATCATGGCGACGGGCAGATCCGGGTAACGCTGCTGTATCTCCGCAATGAGTTGCAATCCATTGCCATCCGGTAGCTTCATATCTGTCAGACACAGGTCTGGCGTCTGCACCTCCAGCGAGGCGCGTGCCTCCGCCAGCGTGCTGGCGCTTCGGGTATCGAGGCCCATTCTGGCCAGCGTCATCTCCAACAGCGTCAGCAGGTCGGGCTCGTCATCAACCAGTAGCACACAGGCGCGCGTCATGGTGCGTAGCCCTGCAATGGCACCGAGACCCGAAACCGGGTCTTGCCGTCTGGGGTGCGGTCATAGTTGAGGGTGGCGCCGTTACTTTCGCAGAGCTCCCGGCACAGATATAAGCCCAGTCCGCTGCCGCCTGCAGAAGTCGTGAAGAAAGGTTCAAAGAGACGGCCTAGCATGGCGTCTGGTACTCCGGTCCCTGCGTCAATCACATCCATGTGCGCTCGTTGCGCCTGATCGTCTTTTGACAGTGCCAGTGTGACAGTAAATTGCCCCGTATTCTCCCCCGCGTGGCGGATACCGTTGTCGAGCAAATTAGTGAGCACCCGGCGTAAGTTACCGGGATCAAATGCCACGGTGCCGACTGACTCGCTCGCCTCTAAATCGACGCAGTCAGCGTGTTGTTGGCCCTGTTGGTATTCGGGCACAAAGAGCCGCATCCAAACCAGCAGATCCAGCGGCTCTTGTTTGGGTGGCTCGCGTCGCGACAGCTGCAAAATATTTTCAATAATCTCGTTGACCCGTTGGGTGTTGGTGAGAATGATGTCGCGCAGCGCTTTTTGCTCCGAGGGGTCTTCCTCGCCTTCGTCCATAAGCTGTGAAGCATGACTGATGGCGGTTAACGGATTGCGGATCTCGTGGGCAATGCTCGCAGTGAGTTTGCCCAGCGAGTTCAGCTTCAGCGTCTGGGCAGCCTCGGTGACCGGCGTGAAGTCCTCCACAAAGAGCAGGGTTTCGGGGTCAAAGTCGTGACCAATGCGGACCAGCTCCGGGAGCAGCGGCTTGCCCTCAGGGTGTACCTTGAACGGGCTGGCAGGGGCGTGACGGCCGGTTTGCCAGCGACTGATGTAATCGGCAAGCGAGGGATTCAATTGTTCGATGTTTACCGGCTGGCCTGTGCCCGGCAGGTTCAGCAATTGCGCGCCCGCCTGATTAATCGCAGTGAGCAGGCCATCTTCCGAGATGCGGCACACCCCCGTCGTCATATGGGCAATCACTTGCTCATTCAGTTCCTCCAGCGTGGCCACCTGGGTCGTCGCGGCGTCGGCCAGCTGTTCAATACGCGCCATACGCCCAGCAATCTGCTGCAGTAGCAGTGAGATCAGAAAGATCAGGGATCCCAGTAATCCCGCAGACAACATGTTGTTGGCGTCGATCAGGCCCTGCTGCAGCTCGTAGGTGCTGTCTGAGAGCACCGCGAGGGTGGCGAGTGCTGCTACCGCCGTGGCGACGACGCGCTTTGTGATCAGCAGGGCGCTTGCGGCGACTGTGAGCAGATAAAGTAAAGGCAGACCGGGACCCAGCGGTTGGCCCAGTCGCACGAGAAAAGCCAGCAGGACGAGGTCAATCAGGACGACCGCCAGTGGGCCGCGATCGCCAGTGGCAGCGATCGGATGCAGACGCCAATGCAGAAGGAGGGCGCTGATCAACCAGACCACTGCCAGCACATTCAGTTCACTGGGGTAGCGGTCAAGGGCGATCGTCCCTGTCGCCTGAGCGACCCCCAACCCGAGGATCAACAGCCCGAGGACGGTTCGATAAAGGTTGTATAAGGACAATAGTCGAGCGCTGTCTGACCCCGCCCGACGCGGGCCCGATGCCGGGTCGGGGCGCATGGCAATATCGGTCGTGCGCTCGGTGCTCATCGCCCCACTATATCAGCCGCTCCATGCCCTGCGGTGCTCGCGGGTGAGCCGTTCAGCGCCAGAGAACCAGGGGCAACCACACCACCCGACGAGCGGGAAATACGGTAATCTTCGTCCCCCGGTTTCAGCCTACCCGGCGTGAGAAAGGATCCCGTGATGAAACTCTGCATGGCGCAGATCAATACGCTTGTTGGCGATATCGCCGGTAATACACAGCGCGTGCTTGAGGTGAGTGCAACTCAGAAGGCAGCGGGCGCGCAGGTGGTGATATTTCCTGAGCTGACCCTGACCGGCTATCCACCCGAGGATCTTTTGCTGCGCGGCGATCTGCTGGACCGCACTGAGGCGGCGCTGGCTACGCTTTGCGCCGAGCTACCGCCTGATTTGACGGCCGTGGTGGGCTACCCCCGGAAAAAAGACGGTGTGCTGTTCAACAGTGCGGGTGTGATCTCGGCGGGGAAACTGCTGGCGCAATACGACAAGCAGTGCCTGCCGAATTACGAGGTGTTTGACGAAAAACGTTACTTTGCTGCCGGGACTGAACCTTGCGTGATCGATATCGATGGCCTCGCCGTTGGCCTGACCATTTGCGAGGACATTTGGCATCCAGAGCCCGCCGCACAAGCCAAGGCCGCCGGCGCCGAGATGTTGATCAACATCAATGCCTCGCCCTTTCACCGCGGCAAGTCTTCAGAACGGCTAGAGCGGGTCAAGTCCTGTGCCGCGGCACATCAGCTCCCCATTATTTATGTCAATCAGGTGGGTGGCCAGGACGAGCTGGTATTTGACGGCGGGTCCTTCGCGATCGATGCACAAGGGGAGCTCAGCGTCAGCGCGCAAACCTTTATCGAGGCGTTCCCTATCGTCACGGTGGACCGCTCATCAGATGCGCGGCTGATCCCCGGCGACACAGTGGTGGAGCGGGAGGATCTCGACGCGGTATGG
>CBFHIW010000044.1:0-24923 GCA_965656065.1 Luminiphilus sp.
CAGGAAATCGACGAGGCGCTCAGGCTGCTGGCAGAGCTACCCGATGAAGTCATCCCTACCCAGCAGAAACTCGATTTTTTCTATCGCAGCAACGTCTGTTACGGGCGCTCCGCATTGATGCTCAGTGGCGGCGGCGTGCTGGGTTTCTTGCACGTCGGCGTGGTCAGCGAGCTGTTGAGGCAGGGCCTGCTGCCCAGAGTGATATCTGGCTCCAGTGCAGGGTCCATTGTGGCCGCGGCGCTGGCGGCCTATACCGATGAAGAAATGGCAGAGCTCGACCTGGTCGGAATGATGGATTCGGACGACGGTGCTAGTAAGAGCGTTTTATGGCAGTGGGTGTCAGGGATGGGCAGCCGGTTGACGGCCGAGGACACCGAAAAATTGATTGCCGCCACCATTCCCGACCTCACCTTTGGTGAGGCCTACGCCAAAACGGGGCGTCAGGTCAGTATTACGGTAGCGCCTGCTGAGCCGCATCAGCGTTCCCGGTTATTGAATGCCGTGTCCTCACCCAACGTCTATCTGCGCTCGGCCGCGATGGCCTCCTGCGCCATCCCCGGGGTGTTCCCTGCGGTAATGTTGCAGGCCAAAAATGAGCTGGGGGAGGTTCAGCCGTATCTACCCGCGCGGCGATGGGTTGATGGCTCGGTTGCGGATGATTTGCCCGCCAAGCGCCTGTCGCGCTTGTTTTCGACCAATCATTACATTGTGAGCATGGTGAACCCCATTGCGCGGGCGTTTCTGCCCCGGGATGACAAGGTAAGGCCTTTGCGGCAGGCGGCGACCTCATTGGGCATGGGGATCGGCCGGGAGATGCTGAATTTCTACCGGGGCGTTGCCAAGAAGTACGGCGATAACTGGCCTAAATTCAACATGATGATGCACAGTGTGCATGCATTACTTGATCAAGAATATTCAGGCGACATTAATATCGTGCCGAAATTCCGGTTCCAAAACCCGCTCAATCTCATCACACAACCTAACGAGAAAGAGCTCCGCCAGCTGGTGAAAGAGGGCGAGCGTGCCACCTACAGCAGGGTCGAACCAATCAGGCGGTGTACGCAAATTTCCAGAACTTTGGAAGAAATCCTGCATCGCTTTGAATACGGTGATTTACGACCGGCGCCGGGCACTTACCGTCGTCCCAAGAGCTCCCGACGCAGGCCGCCTCCCACTGCGGCGCAGAAAAAAGCGTTGAAGTCTGAAGTGGCATTGCGCTCAGCCAAGGCTTCCCGGGCAAATACCGCCCGCGGGTCGGGTCGCTCAGCCTCCCCGGCCAAGAAGCGCAGAATCGCCTAGCGTTTGCTGAGCGGCCGATCACCCGCCAATTATGGTATGCAGGCCGCTCCTAGCGCCGCTAGTGGCCCCACCATAATCGCCCGGCTATCGGCCTCTGCGCTCGATGCGGTGCCGATCTGGGCGCGTTTCTTGATGCCCTGCAGGATCGCCGCAATGCGGAAAAAGCAGAACGCCATATAAAAAGGCCAGTTATCGATACCACTGCGACCCGTGCGCTGACAGTAGGCTGCGATGTAGTCCTCATCAGAAGGTAGGCCGAGCTCGGTGCGATCAAGGCCTGCCAAGCCCGCAATGCCGCCTTCGCGAGGGAATTGCCAGGCCATTAACTGGTAGGCAAGGTCCGCCAGCGGATCCCCGAGTGTGGAGAGCTCCCAGTCTAGGATCCCGATGATGCGGGGCTCTGTCGGGTGAAAGATCATGTTGTCGAGACGGTAGTCCCCGTGCACCAGCGCGACGGTTTCTTCTCCCTCGGGGATATGATTCGGAAGCCATTCCATCAGCGCTTCCATGTCGGCCACGGTCTCCGTTTCTGAGGCACGATATTGCTTGGTCCACCGGCCTATCTGCCGGGCGTAGTAGTTACCGGGTTTGCCATAATCCGACAGGCCCACCGTCTCGACGTTCACGGAATGTAATGCGGCCAGCACGCGGTTCATTTCGTCATAAATTGCGGTCCGCTCGGCATTGTCCACCTCTGGGACTGCCGGATCCCAGAAGATTCGACCTTCGAGATGCTCCATGACATAGAACATGGAGCCGATGACGTCGTTATCCTCGCAGAGCGCGACAGCGTCGGGTGCCGGTACGTCAGTGTCTCGCAGTGCATCCAACACCCGGTACTCGCGGTCCACAGCGTGGGCAGAGGCCAGTAGTTCGCCTGGAGGCTTGCGTCGCAACACATATTGCCGCTCCCCGGCGGTGAGCTTGAAGGTGGGGTTGGATTGTCCGCCTGGAAATTTTTCGGCACTCAGCGGTCCGTCAAAGCCCGGGACATTGGCGCGAAGCCAGGGTTCCAGTTGGGAGAGTTCAAGTTCCTGTGTGCTCATGACAGACCTCTTTGAATTGATGCCGTACGGGCTTTTCTGGAGAGTAGCGTTCTCTGGAATCTGCCCCTAAGTATTGGCATGATACCTGCCAATACTCGCGCCGCGGTAGCTGGTTGTTACGAAGCGCTTAGGGTATCGTGCGGTCGCTTCATCACACAACGCTAACTTGCGGGCCGACAAAGCCGGTAGATAAAAACGAGGGGCATTCTGGATGAGTAATCAGGTCATGGACAACTATCGCAGTGCCGTTGCGATGGTCACTGCACCCGACGCATTTCTTGAACTGACAACGATCGAGCATGAGGGGCAAACGCTCAAAGCATACAAGCACGCTCCCGGTTCTATGCGGGATCTGTGGATGTTGGGTCAGGGCTATGCGGATCAGGAGTACATCCTTTACGGCGATGAGCGCTGGACCTTTGCCGAGGCAGGCCAGTTGGTCGCCAATTTTGCGACGTGGCTGCAGAGTCAGGGAATTGGGTCTGGCGACCGGGTGGCGATTGCGCTGCGCAATTACCCCGAGTGGATCTTTGCCTACTGGGGCGTGATTGCAGTCGGCGGCGTTGTCGTGGGTATGAACGCCTGGTGGGTTGCGGATGAAATGGCCTATGCGCTCAATGATTCCGCACCCAAGTTGCTGGTGGCTGACGATCAGCGACTGGCTGTTTTTGCTGAAATCGCAGGGGATTTCCCCGATCTTGCTATCGTTGCCGTGCGCGAGCCCTCGCCGCCCGTGCAGGCGATTCAATGGGCCGATACGGTGAGCGAGCCCGGGGAGTTGCCCATGCCGCCGATCGATACCAATGATGACGCGTGCATTTTTTACACCTCCGGCACCACGGGCCGCCCTAAAGGTGCTCAGCTCACCCATCGGGGCTGTGTTCACAACATTATGAACGTGGCGGCCATGGGGCAGATCTTTGCAACGACGCAGGCTCTGGGTCGTGGCGAGGAGGTCGACGCCCCCGTGTCAGCCCCTCCGGCGACGTCGCTAGTGGCGACGCCTCTGTTTCACGTCACAGCCAATAATTGCGTGATGCACGGCGCGACCTTGAGTGGTGGCAAGCTGGTGCTCATGTACAAGTGGGATACCGAGGAGGCGCTGAAGCTCATCGAGCGGGAGCAGGTTAATACGTTGAGCGCGGTGCCGATGATGACTCGCGAGCTCCTTGCGCACCCCGGCTTTGGCGATTACGACACTTCCAGTTTGGTGTCACTCGGCGGCGGTGGCGCGGCGATGCATCCCGACCTGCCCAACAAGGTGATTGAGAGCACGCAACGTGCCAAGCCAGCTCAGGGTTACGGTATGACAGAGGTCTGTGGTATCAGCACCTACACAGCCGGCGATCTGTTTTTGGCGCGGCCAGAAAGCTGTGGGCCCTTGGTACCGACGCTAGAAGGCAAGGTGATCAATGAGGCGGGTGAGACCCTGCCCGTGGGTGAGGCCGGCGAACTGCTGGTCAAGGGCGCGCCCGTGATCAAGGGGTACCTGAACCGCCCGGAGGCCACCGCGGAGACCATCGTCGATGGCTGGTTACACACGGGTGATATCGGGTACTTCGATGAGGATGGCTTTCTCTATCTGGTCGACCGGGCAAAGGACATGATTCTGCGCGGCGGTGAAAACATTTACTGTGCCGAGGTCGAAGGCGCGCTATATACCCACCCGGCGGTGTTAGAGACGGTGGCTTTTGCTGTGCCCGATGATCGTCTTGGTGAGGAGGTTGGTGTCGCTGTTCACTTGAAACCCGATGCGCTGCTGGACGCGCCTGGTCTGCGCGAGCACATGGGGTCGCGGCTAGCGGCTTTTAAGGTGCCGCGTTACGTGTGGTTCCTCGCGGAACCGCTACCACGCAACGCCAACGGCAAGTTCCTCAAGCGTGAGCTGAAAGAGGTGCTGGATCCCGCATCGGCCGACTGAGCGTGCGGCGTCAGTGCGTGACTCAGCCGCTGTTGGGGGGTCAGCTATGACGGAGGCTCTGTCGTGCTGTGAGTGTGAACGGCTTAACCCGAAAAATCCGCAAGTGCCGGGTGCTCCCAGTCAGCGCATTTTCGAGTTGAAAACGAGGCGACAGGCTTGGGTGGGTCCATACAAACATGAGGCATAGATGCCAAGCCGGTGGTTAAGGATCACCGGCGAGAAACACTTTTAACTAATTAATGCAATTTTTTAACGCGACTTTTAACGCGACATTGGGAGGATGGCATGCTCAGCAGGCAGTTTACTGAAGAGCAGGTGATGTTCAGAGAGGCCTATCGGCGGTTTCTCGCGGAAGAGGTGGTACCGCACATGGAGCGCTTCCGCGAGCAGGGTGTGGTGGATCGCGAGATCTTTAAAAAGGCCGGTGAGCAGGGCTTTCTCATGGTGTGGCCAGAGGAACGCTACGGCGGCATGGATGATTACGACATCCGCTGGGAGCAGGTCATCATCGAAGAGCTGGCCTATGCGCGCTGCAGCGACTGGTTTGGCTCCTTGCATAGCCGCATTGTCGCGCCTTACATCACCCGTTTTGGCAGCGAGGATCAGATTGAGCGGTATATCCCGGGCGCCGTATCAGGCGACATTATTCTCGCGGTGGCGATGACCGAGCCCGACGCGGGCAGCAATCTGGCCGGTATGCGCACCCATGCCATCGAGGAGGATGATCACTGGATCCTCAATGGCCAAAAGACCTATATCTCAAACGGTATCAACTGTGATCTTGTGGTTGTTGCCGCCAAAACAGACCCTCAGAACAATCCCCACGCCATGACGCTGTTTCTGGTCGAGGCAGATTGGGAGGGTTTCGAGCGTGGCCGTAACCTCAATAAACTGGGCCTCAAGGCGCAGGACACGGCAGAGCTGTTCTTCAATAACATCAAGGTGCCCAAGAGCAATGTGCTGGGCGAGGCGCATAAGGGGTTTTATTACCTCATGGAGGGGTTGGCTGAAGAGCGCTTGCTCGGCGCGATGGGTTATCTGGCGGCGGCGCAGCTTTCCTGGGATTTGACTGCCGATTTTGTGAAGGAGCGCGAGGTGTTCGGCAAGCCGCTGGCGGCCATGCAAAATACCCAGTTCAAGATGGCGGAGCTTCGCTCCGAGCTCGACATTGCACAGTGTTTCGTCGATCAGGCGGCGCTTGCCTTCAATGCGGGCACGCTAACGGCTGAAGACGCTGCCGCTGCCAAACTCAAGACATCGGAATTACAGCAGCGGGTCGCCAACGAGGGTCTGCAGCTACATGGTGGCGCCGGAGTTATGGATGAGTACCCGATCAGCCGCCAATCGGCCGATGCGAAGATCGCCACTATCTACGCCGGCAGCTCGGAAATCATGAAGCTGATTATTGGCCGGCACTGTCTGGGGGATCACTACGACCCCTTTAATCAACGCAATTTCTAAGGGGCGCAAATATGGGCGCGCTAAGCGGTTATAAGGTCATTGAGCTCGCGGGGATTGGCCCCGCGCCGATGGGCGGCATGATCCTTGCGGACATGGGAGCCGAGATCATCCGGATTGAACGCCCCGGCGCGGCGGATCCCAAGGTGGCTGAGCCGATCAGCGGCCGGAACAAGAAATCAGTCGTGCTGGATCTCAAGCAGGATGCGGGAAAAGCCGCGCTGATGACCCTGATTGAGCAGGCGGATGCACTGATCGATCCCTACCGACCCGGTGTGTGCGAGAAGCTGGGGTTTGGGCCCGATGAGTGTCTCGCGCGCAATCCCAAGCTTGTTTTTGCGCGCATGACGGGTTGGGGGCAAACGGGCCCGCTCGCGCAGGCCGCGGGCCACGACCTGAATTACATCGCCATTACCGGCGCATTGCATGCCATCGGGCGTCGCGGCGAGCGGCCGGTCGTGCCGTTGAATCTGGTGGGGGACTTTGGTGGTGGTGGCATGTTGTTGGTGACCGGTGTGATGGGAGGTCTTCTAGAGGCCGCCAAGTCGGGCCAGGGTCAGGTGATTGACGTGGCTATGGTGGACGGCACCGCGCAGCTGATGTGGATGATGCAGGGTTTCCAGCAGATTGGTGCCTGGAATGCTGATGAGCGCGAGGCGAATCTGCTCGACGGCGCCGCTCACTTTTATGACACCTATGAATGTGCCGATGGGAAGTACGTGGCGATTGGCGCGATCGAACCCCAGTTTTATGCCGAGCTCCTGGCTCGAGCGGAGGTGACGGACCCGCAATTTCAGGCGCAGCATGACGCGGCACAGTGGCCGGAGCTGAAGCAAAAATTGGGTGAGGTGCTCAAAACCAAGACCCGCGACGAGTGGGATGCGCTCATGGCGGGGAGTGATGCCTGCTTTGCGCCCGTGTTGACGATGGTGGAGGCGACTGCTTACGACGCCAATACCGAGAGGTCGGTCTATACCGATGTAGAGGGTATGACGCACCCGGCACCGGCGCCACGGTTCTCGAGGACGCCGTCGCAGATTCGACATGGAACACAGGCACTGGGGGCTGATACCGTCTCGGTGCTTGAGGATAGCGGGATGGCAGAGTCTGCTATACAGGCGTTACTGGAGACCGGTGCCGCGGTAGGATCCGAGTCATAAGCGGAGAATGACAGATGAGTGATTACGAGACGATTTTGATCGAGCGCGAGGGCCGTGTTGCGCGGGTGTCGTTCAACCGACCGGATAAGCTCAACAGCTTCAACGGCACGATGCGTAGAGAGTTTTTGCGTGCCGCGCAGGAGGTCAACGCGGATAGGGACATCTGGGTGGTGCTGTTGACGGGCGCGGGCAGGGCATTTGGCGCGGGTGCCGACCTGTCTGACACCTCGGAGCCGAGCCCTAATGGCGCGGAGGGTGTTGAAGATCAATTGAACGCCGAGTACAAGCCGGGCGTGCTGGCGATCCACCACGCACGCAAACCCTGGATCGCGGCAGTCAACGGCCCATGCGCCGGTATTTCTTACTCCTACGCCATGGCATGCGACTTGATGGTGATGGCAGAGAGCGCCTATCTGTTTCAGCCTTTCGTCGGCATTGGCCTGGTCCCCGATGGCGGCGCCACCTGGCTGTTGCCTAGTTTTGTGGGTGCGAAACGCGCCTACGAGCTGATGGCGTTTGGTGAAAAGCTGGGTGCCGAAAAGGCGGTGGAGTGGGGTCTGGCTAATCGCGTATTGCCGGATGATGACTTCGCCGGACAGGCCATGACCTTTGCCCAAGAGCTTGCCGGTAGATCCCCTTTGGGACTTCGCTATGCAAAGGAAGCGCTCGCCTTTGGTGCATCGCACAATCTTGGGGATACGATATCCAAGGAAGCGGCGCTGCAGGTTTCGTGCATTGGCAGCGACGATTCGAAAGAGGCTATCAAAGCTTTTTTTGAAAAGCGTCAGCCCGACTGGCAGGGCAAATAACAAGGCTATGACGACCAGAGCTAAGAGGCGCGACGGCCGAAACTGACGTTCCATGCAGATAGCGGCTATCAGGCAAATAATAAAAATGGCAGAGAGGATTCTGAAATGAGCAAGCGGGTAGAGAAGCTGGCGCGGGTCACGTCATGGTTCGGCGGTGCCGGCATGAGGGCTGTCGCTATCGCAGCCAGTGTCGCCATTCATTCCGCTGCCCACGCAGAGGAAAAGCAACTCTTGTGGGGCGATACCCACCTGCATTCCACGTATTCCTCTGATGCGTTTACCAACGGCAACCTGACGGCGTCCCCGGACACCGCTTATCGCTATGCCAAGGGCATGCCGGTGGTGCACCCCGGGCACAAGGCGCGCGTACAAATCGGCACACCGCTCGATTTTCTTGTGGTGTCGGACCATGCCGAGTACCTCGGCGTCATCCGAAGCCTCTACCTCAACCCGATGATCACAGAGGGCCTCACCTGGCGTGAAATGCTGTGGACCCGGTTTGTGCAGTATTTATTGCGCGATGCGATTGATGGCCAAGAGGGACGAGAGCTGTTCACCTCCATTCTGCCTAAGCCCTCAGAGAATGCCGTGACGGCGATGGAGGGGTGGGAAGCGGATCGCGTCAGCGGATTAATCCCGAGGCAGCCGACGGTCGAAATCGACACCTGGAAGCTCATCACAGATACGGCGGATGCGCACAACGAACCGGGAGCATTCACGGCATTGATCGGCTGGGAATACTCCCTGATACCAGGCGGCGCTAACCTGCACCGCATTGTGATGGCCGATATCGACGCTGAACAAGCGCAGACCTTTGCGCCGTTCGGCTTTGACGACAGCTCTTTTCCCAGCGACTTGTGGGCTTGGCTGGAGAAGACCAGCGACGCGACGGGCGGCAACTTCATCGCGATACCTCATAACTCCAATATTTCGAAAGGATCGATGTTTGATGTCAGGGACATCCGGGGCAACGATATCGATCGGGATTACGCGGAAATTCGTCGCTACTGGGAGCCGGTCGTTGAGATCACGCAGATCAAGGGTGACTCCGAGACGCATCCCGTGCTGTCCCCGGATGACCCGTTCGCCGATTTTGAGACCTATCCGTATTACATCCAGCGTGAATGGACGAACTATGTGCCGCAGCCGGGCGACTACATCCGCAGTGCGCTCAAAACGGGCCTAGAACTTGAGTCAAACATTGGCGTGAACCCCTATCAATTCGGAGTGATTGGATCGACCGATGCGCATACCGCGTTGCCCTCTGCCGAGGAGGACAACTTCCACGGCAAGATGGCGACCGATTCGATTCCATCCAGAAAGTCCGGTGGCTGGTCGGAAGATGCGCGAGGCACCTTTGGGTGGGGTATGAGTGCGTCCGGTCTGGCGGCCGTCTGGGCAACCGAGAATACCCGCGAGGCGATTGTTGCGGCCATGCGCCGCAGAGAGGTGTATGCCACCAGTGGGCCGCGTATTGCTGTGCGCACCTACGGTGGACTGAATCTGCCCGCTACAGTGCTGGAAACGCCGGGGTTTCCCGACAGCATTCAGACACAGGCCGTGCCAATGGGTGGCGAGATCATGGGGGCCGGCGCGGGAGATCGTTTCAGCTTGGCGATTGAAGCCCAGGCTGACCCCAAAAGCGGTCATCTGGATCGTATTCAGGTGGTCAAAGGGTGGGTTGATCCGGCCGGGGAGACCCGGGAGCGAGTCTATGACGCGGCCTGGAGTGGCGACGATCGTTTACAGCCCGATGGTTCGCTGTCTGCGGTGGGTTCAAGTGTGGACCTGAAGACAGGATTAACCGCCAATACCATTGGCTCACCGCGTCTCACCGCGGTATGGCAGGACCCCGAATTCGATCCGGCGCAGGCTGCGTTCTATTACGTGCGTGTGCTGCAGATCCCAACCGCGCGGCATTCGCTGCTCGATAAGCTGGCGCTGGGAGATGAAGGCATCGATACGCGCAGGCCGGATACGATTCAGGAGCGTGCTTACACCTCGCCGATCTGGTATCGCCCCTGAAATGCGCGCTAAGGGGGGTGTGACGAGTAGCGGAGAGCTAAGCGCGGATGGCTAGTTGCGGATGGCTAGTTGCAGATGGAGAGCAGCGGTCGGCGCTTTAAACTGCAATACAGACCCTGAGACCCTCCAGCGCAGGCTTGGCTTGCGACAGTGCGAGCTGGCAGGCCTCCCTCGACGCTCTTAACTCCGATAATTCTTCGTCTCTTATCGCAGGGTTTAAAGACTGCAGGTAGCTGAGGCGGCTCAACTCCTCTTCATAGAAACGATTTGCTGCGTCGACTGCCTGCTGACTACGTCGACTGACCTCGTCTGCCGCGATCTGCTCCAAGTTGGGGAGCAACTTCTCCAGCACCGGCCGTAGCTTGGTGAGGGCGCTTGCGCTCGTTGCGCTGGGCACGCTTTGCAGTGCTTCGGTCAGGAAGGTCGACGACAGCTTGTCTCCGACGGCCTTCCCCCCTTGAGTGAGCAGGGTTCTCATCGGCTGTGAATTCAGGAACTGGCCTGTGGTGAGGTAGAGCGGAGCCAGGCATTCCACTCGATGCACGCTCTCAAGCAAGATGGTGCCGGCAGGGATGCCCCGGTGTTTGAAGGTTCCGATGCTGGCCTTGCCGATGTCGCTACCCAGAAGTGCCGCCATCGACTCCATGACGATGGGATGTTCCCACGTCATAAATGTGACGTCATCACGGCTCAATGCCATGGGGCGGTGATAGGTGGCTGTCACCCCATCCTCTGAGAGTCCCGGCAGCTGCCCGGTGGCCAGGTTTTCGGTCGGTCTTATCAGAGAGAGGTTTTCGTCGAGATACTCCTGCTCGATACCCATTCGGTCAAACAGGTGCTCACAAAAATCGTGCAGTGCCTCGGCGGTTTCACGTTGCTCGAGGGTGGCAATGATCATTTCGCCTTCGTCGGGGTCGTGTGAATGACGCTCAAGTAGACGGTCTCTTCCGGCCTCGGTCTCGCGCAACAGCGCGTCCCGCCGTGTGCGAGTGCTCTGCAACAGCGCGTCAGGGTCGCCCTCGCTAGAGAGGAGTGCCGCAAGCGCATCCGCAAATTCACCGTGAAGCTGGTAGCCAACGGAGCAGGTGGCGGCGAACGCGTTCAAACCCTCATCGAACCAGCGAAACAGGTGTTCCTGAGCGGTTCCTGCCAGATAGGGCATGTGGATATGAATGTCAGTGCCTTGGCCGATCCGATCCAGGCGACCGATGCGCTGTTCCAACAGGTCCGGATGGAAAGGCAGGTCAAAGCAAATCAGATGCTGTGCAAACTGAAAATTGCGGCCCTCACTGCCAATCTCAGAGCAGATCAGCGCCTGGGCGCCACCGCTGTCCTCGGCAAAGTAGGCGGCAGCGCGGTCTCGCTCGATCAGGCCCAGGTCCTCGTGGAAGGCCGCGCAGCGAACACCGGCTTTGAGGTGCAAAAAGTGCTCCAGCGCCATCGCCGTTTCTTTGTGGGCACAAATCACCAGCACTTTCTTGGGGCGGAGATCTTTCAGCTGGGTTACCAGCCACTCGACGCGAGGGTCCTCCTCAATCCAGCTCGATTCGGGGTGCAGTGTCTCCGGATGCAGTGACCGGGCGTCATGCTGATAAAGCGCGGGCGCGGCCAGTGGATAAGCATGCCGGTGCCGCTGCGGAAATCCGGATATCCCTCGCCGTGAATTGCGGTAGAGCACGCGCCCGGTACCATAACGGTCCAGCATCTGTTGAATCTGTTCATCCCTATCTGCGTCAGCGTCAATCCCTTCGGGTAGCGTGACCGTCTCGCCCTGTTCCAGTCGGTCGATCAGACCGCTCCATTCAGCAAATTGGGCGTGCTCGGCTTTGAATTGATCGAAATCGGCGAAGCGCGCAGGATCGATCAGCCGCAGCCGGTCAAAATGGCTTCTCAGTCCCGCCTGTTCGGGGGTGGCGGTGAGCAGCAATAGGCCGCGGGCACGCGCCGACAGCTCGCAGACAAACTGGCCCAGGTCGGTGGGTTGCTCGCCGATACCTGTGATGTGGTGCGCCTCATCAATGACCACCATGTCCCATTCGAGGTCGCTGACGATTTCCCTCGTCACCGGATCAGCTTCAAACAGATTAATTGGAGCAATGACGAGCGCATTCTCGGAAAACTCTGCTTCGATATCGGCGTCTTCCAGTCGCTCGGCGTTCAGTAGTGAAAACGCCAGGTGGAAACGGCGCTGCATTTCGACAAGCCACTGGTGCGCCAATGTCTCGGGCACCAGCACCAGGACGCGGCGTATCCGTTGTCGATGCAGTTGCTGGGTCAGGATCAACCCTGCCTCAATGGTCTTGCCAAGGCCCACCTCGTCAGCGAGTAACACGCGCGGTGCGAAGCGTTTACCGACGTTGGCTGCCACATACAGTTGGTGCGAAAGGAGGGCGGTTCGTGGCCCTAGCAAGCCTCCCAGCCCAAAGCCTGCTCCCGCGGCGGCGTGTTCCAACGTGGTCATTCTTAGGCCAAAGTCACGGGGTTTGCCTAGCTGGTTATTCAGCAGTCGCTCTATCGGCGTATTGAGCTCGATATGGGCATCAAGCTCTGTCTCCACGACCGAATGATGCTCGCCCGATGCCGCCTCCGCTTCATAAGTAATCACCCCGCCGTGTTCCTGAAGTGCGGTAACGGTCAGTACGCTGCCGTCCATGCGAGTCAGCTGGTCCCCGGGTTTCAGAAGGAGTCGGGTCAAAGGTGCGCGGTCGGTCGCATACACCCGCTCTTCCTCTACTGCAGGGAAATGCAGGGTGACGCGTCGTTCATCGGCGTGGGTCACGATCCCCAAGCCCAAAGTGCTATCCGCGTGACTGACCCATCGCTGGCCAGGTAAGAAATGATCGGTCATGAATTAGAAAAACAGTCTGTAGCTATTGGCGCGGGCATGCTCGAGCAACGCCTCCGTCGGGAGTGATTTGATCTCCGCGAGGGTCTCGGCAATAAAGGGGAGGTAGCATGGCGCGTTGGGTCGCCCTCGATAGGGGACGGGCGTCAGATAGGGCGCATCAGTCTCCAGCACAATGCGCTCCACCGGGGTGGCGTCGACCACGGCTCTGACGTTGTCGGCATTGCGAAACGTTGTGATGCCATTGAAGCCCAGCATGAACCCCTCGCCAAGGCAGAATTCGGCCAGTGACAGGGAGCTGGTGAAGCTGTGTATGACCCCTTTGCGCTTCAGTGAACTGCTGTGATTGGCCAGAATCGCGCGGGTATCGTCATCTGCCTCCCGGGTATGGATGACCACCGGGAGAGACAGGTCGGCAGCAAGCGCCAGTTGTTCATCGAAGGCTTTTTTTTGTGTGTCCCGGTCAGCGTGGTCGTAGTAGTAATCGAGTCCGATTTCGCCAATGGCCACAACGCGCCCATCTGCGGCGCCGGTTTTGACCCGTTCAGCTAGCGTGGGGCACCAGCTTTCGGCTTCGTGGGGGTGAATGCCTTGCGTACACCAAATGGAGGGGTGTCCGTTGGCCAGGTCGCGTACCTGATCGAGATTATCTGCCGAGACTGAAATCGTCACGATCCGCTCAATGCCGACTCGAAAAGCATCATCCAGCGTCTCGGACAATGCCTGGGAGTCCAAATAATCCAGGTGGCAGTGCGTCTCAACAATAGGCGTGTTGAACTGCGGGATCTCTCGGCGGCTGTTCTGGGTCATCAATTGGGGGTAGGGCATCGCTGGGGCGCGAAGTATGGCACAAATGCTGTATAGAGAGTTCTGAAGCCTCCGATTATCCTCGCCGGGAATCTGGTAATCGATAGTTCCCAATGGCGCGCTGCGAAGAGGTCCCCGCGCTGATCTGTTGACGGTGGCCTATCCGCGATGAACGGTGCGAAAGCGCATGGATTGCACCGTATCGATAATCTCCTGCCACAGCCATTGATGAATGGGCGAGTGTTCGGTCCGCCGGTGCGCAATGAGCGAATACTGCACGCTGAATGTCATTTCAACGGGTAAGGTCAGGGCGACCATATCGCGTGTTGCGCCCTCGTTGCGCGCCAGGTAGGCCGGGCAAATAAGGAGATAGTCCGTCTCTCTCAGAATTTCAAATGCCGTCAACAGGTGCGATGTTTCGAGAATGCCCCGGTCGCTCTCGAACAAACCACGCGCCAGCAACTGACCTCCAACCAACTCTTCGCGGTCTGCAACATAGAGTGCCACCTGCGGATACTGGCGCATCAATTCGGCGGTGACGGTCTGGGCAACGAGCGGGTGGTCCTGCCGAACGAAAATCGCAAGTGGGGAGGCGGCCAATGGCGAAACTGAATACTCTGGCGGATATTCCTCCCGCTGTATCTGTATGGCGAAATCCAGCTCGCCGCTTGCCAACTGATCCAGCTGCCGCTCGGCTCGTGTAATGGTGCGAAGCCGCAACCGGGGCGCGCTGGATTGCAGTCGCGCAGAAAGTGGGGGCAGTAGCGTGAAACCCACATACTCGGAAATGGCCAGCGTGATCTCGCCTTTAAAAGCGGCGGGAGTGAACTCTCCGGCGTCCAGTAGGCCATCCACCTGCCCGAGCAGGCTCTTGAGCTCCCCCGCCAGCCCGAGCGCTCGGGGTGTAGGCTGGATGCCGCGCTTGCTGCGCACAAACAACGGGTCATCAAAGGTTTCCCGCAGTCTGCCCAGCGTTTTTGACATCGCCGGCTGGGTAATAGACAGCCTGTCAGCGGCGCGCGAAACACTGCATTCTTCAAGCAGAATATGCAGGGCGACCAATAAGTTGAGGTCAATTCTTGCAAGGCGGTTGAGGTTCAAGGCTTTACCTTATAACGCTGGCGACTGTATGTGATTAAAAAAATACATTGGTAGTCATGTTAACCCGTATGGATACTACACGACAGGTTCTGAACACGTTGCGCCGGGTTTTCCCTTTTACCCGGCGTTATCCAGAGTCCGATACAGCCTCTGCCCGCCTCTCCGAGGCGGGCTTTTTTTTGCGCTATATTCAGCAACGATGCCCGCTCGACTTACGCCAACTCACCTGACACCGCTGCTCGTGCTGCTGTGCCTCTATGTCTGCCCAGCCCGCGGCGATACGCCGACCCCCTTTGGCTTGCCAGTGCAGTACCGCGATGTTGTGACGGTATTGGATTTTGCTGACGGGCGAGACGCCTCCGAGCTTGCGAATGTTGATGAGGCCCAGGCCAGACTTGAGGCGACAGAGCGAAATCTTGGGCCCTATCACCCCGCGCTAGCGGCCGAATTCGTGCAGGTCGCCGAGCTGGCGATGGAGGCGGGTGACGTGACTTTGGCGACGTCCCTCTATGACGCTGCGTTGCACAATGCCAGGGTCAACAATGGCTTGTACGGTGATCAGCAGTTGCCGATCCTGCGTGGGCTACTGGATTTGTATCTGCTGACGGGCGATCGTGAAGGGTTCGAGGCCCGCGCGGCCTATCAGTTTCGGTTGCTGGGTTCGGGCCTGCCGCCTTTTGAAGAGGGTGAAATGCGCGCGGCTCTGGAGTTTTTCGACGTCTCACTCGATGCGCTGATGGGCGTTTCCTGGGAGGGCCGGAGCCGCGAATTGCTGGCACTACACACTCGCTTCGAGTCGATGGCCGAAGCGGTTTGTGCTGACGAGTCAGTAAATCTTGCCTGGTGCGAGCCCTTTAGCTTCAGATTGGGTCGTTTTTACTATCTTCTGGAGCACAAGCTCGATGTGTTTGTTGACGACCCCCGTTTCGAGCGGACCTTTACCGACCCGGAGTGGCAATCCCTCGACCGGGAGCCGCGGCTGGAAGCGCTGCAGCGTCGCCTGTTCAGTAAGGGGGAAACGGTTTTTGAGCGACTGCTTAAGGTCAGCCCCGACAGCCACGAGGCACTATCTGCTCTGGCAGATTGGCACTGGTTTTATCGTAAGCGGGATGAGGCGACGAACCTTTATCGGAGGGCCTGCGTGCTTTCTCCATCTAGGTTTTCCCTAGCTGCTCCGCTGCCGGAATACCCCCGGCTGGCCTTTAACAGGGCGTTTCAAGAGCCGGCTATGCCGCTCGACGTGTCCCTGACAGTGACCGAGAAGGGCAGGCCCGTTGATATGAATTTCAGTTTGCCTGCGGCCGGGGTGGATACCGACCCGCCAAGCCGGGTCAGACGTGCGATGCGCAGCATGGTGTTCCGGCCAGCCTTTGTGTCGTGTTCCGAGCCGGTGGAGACCGAACTGAAACTGGAGCTCGCCTACTTCGACTGATCAGTCGTTGTGAATCACCAGTAACGCGCCGGTCGCTTTTACCGTGCCAGAAAGCCGCCAGCCCAACACATCGCCGCCGTGTTTTTCAGTCACTTGGTCAGCCATTTCATGGAACGTGGGTCGCTCGGGATCGCCAATCACGATCGTGCCAACGCCAGCGTCAATGGCGCGATCGATCATTTTGGCGACAGGATCCACCAGCTCATCCCAGAAACAGATATCACCGCCGAACAGAATGTCCACGTTCTCAAGGTCTTTTTTGCGGACCTTTTCGAAACGCTGCACCCAGCTCTCGGTGGAGACGCCGTTAAGTTCCGCTACGGCATTAAGGTAGGGGAATACAGCGGGGTCAGCATCCATTGAGACGACCTTTGACCTCCATTCTTTGGCGCACCAGATGCCGGTAATGCCCCAGCCGCAGCCAGCATCCAGCACGCGCTTGCGGCGCTTCGGCGGATGCTTTTTTAAATAGTCGATGATCAGGCAGCTGGATTTCCACAGCTTGGTACCATGAATGCTCGGCTCATGCCCTGCTCGCCGCACGGCTCGAATACTCTTGTGTCCGGCGTACGGCATGACGATGCCGCGGAAGCGACGGAGCTTTTTATCTGCAGCGGATTGCTTGGCTTTGCTGGTTGTTTTCTTGGTTTTAGACGACGGCATACCGCTCTCCGCGTTCAATGGGAGCGCGAGCTTAGCAAAAGTGCCGTGCCGAGGGTATTAGCGCTTTGTGACTTCCTCGGCCTGCAAGCCTTTGGGGCCTTCAACCAGGCTGAACTCGACTTCCTGTCCCTCGTTCAGGCTGCGATAACCATCCCCCTGGATCGCCCTGAAGTGAACAAAGATATCTTCTGGCCTGTCGGCCATTGTGATGAAGCCAAAGCCCTTGGCGTTGTTGAACCACTTAACGGTTCCTGTCTGTCGTTCGGACATGACTGAATCCACCGCATTAGAATTATTATTGGACGTAGTCTTATCAGGGCTTCAAGCAGAACGCAACTCCTCAATTTGCGTGCGCTGACGCCCGAGAGTCGTTAGAGCCGTTTCCGCCATCGTTTTCTTGTGCTTTTCTGCTTCGACAATGTCTGCAGGTGCTCGCTCGGTAAACGATTTATTGGAGAGTTTGCCGTCGAGCTTCGCCACTTCTTTCTCCTGGCGTTCGATCTCTTTGTCGAGGCGCTTGAGTTCGGCCTCAATGTCGATCACACCGGCCATGGGCACCCTGATCTCCAGGTCACCACATAAAGCCATCAGGCTTGCGGGCGGTGCCTCTTCTCCGGACAGCACCGTAATACCGCTGACCTTGGCCAGTCGCCCCAGGTAGGCTTCATTGCGGCTGAATCGCTCACGGTCGAGCTCCGTGGCATTGACGACAAACACAGGGAGCGCGGTAGCAGGGGGGATATTGGATTCTGAGCGAATGGTGCGGATGCCGACAATGATCTCTTTGAGCCATTCTATTTCTGCTTCGGACTCCGCATCCAGACGATCGTTCTGCCTTCCGGGCCAGGGCGCCAGCATGATGCTTTCGCCCGCTTGATCTGCCAGTGGGCTGACGGTTTGCCAGATCTCCTCTGTCAGGAACGGCATGAAGGGATGGAGCATGCGCAGTGACTTCTCCAGTACCGTAATTAAAGTGCGACGCGCCCCCAATTGTTCGGATGTGGCGGTGGCGTCATCCCATAGAACTGGCTTGGACAGCTCAAGGTACCAGTCACAGAACTCATTCCATACGAAGTCGTAAAGCGCTTGCGATGCCAGGTCGAAACGATAGTTGTCGTAGGCGTCCTCGACGGCGACTAGAGTGGTCTCGAGGCGGCTCTGGATCCAGCGGTCAGCCAGCGAGAACGTCGCGTCTCCAGCACTCAGATTGTGTGACTCCGTATGACTCAGCACGTAGCGCGAGGCGTTCCAGATTTTGTTACAGAAATTGCGGTATCCCTCCATTCGGCCGATATCGAACTTGATATCCCGCCCGGTGGATGCCAGCGAATAGAAGGTATATCGGAGTGCGTCGGTGCCATAACCCGTAATGCCCTCGGGGAACTGCTTGCGTGTCGCTTTCTCAATTTTTGCGGCGAGCTGCGGTTGCATCAGATTGCTGGTCCGCTTTTGAACCAGCGCCTCCAGCTCGATGCCGTCAATCAGGTCGATGGGGTCAAGGACATTGCCTTTTGACTTTGACATTTTCTGGCCTTCACCGTCGCGCACCAGCCCGTGCACATAGACGGTATGGAAGGGGACCTCTTCCATAAAGTGCAGCGACATCATGATCATTCTCGCTACCCAGAAGAAGATGATGTCGAAACCGGTTACCAGCACTGAGGCTGGGTGGAAAGCCGCTAGATCTTCATTTTTCTCCGGCCAGCCGAGCGTGGAGAAGGTCCAAAGGGCGGACGAAAACCAGGTATCCAGCACGTCATCATCTTGTCGCAATGATGTCCCCTCGGGGATTGAATGCGCCTCGCGCACGGCAGCCTCGGACTCCCCGACGTAGACGTTGTCTGCTTCGTCGTACCAGGCCGGGATGCGATGCCCCCACCAAAGCTGGCGGCTAATGCACCAATCCTGAATGTCACGCATCCACGCGAAGTAAGTGTTCTCCCACTGCTTCGGTACAAACTCGATGGCGCCGGTCTCAACAGCCTCAATCGCAGGCTCGGCGAGCTTTTTGGCGTCGACATACCATTGCGGTGTTAGCCAGGGCTCTATTACCGCGCCAGAGCGGTCGCCTCTCGGTACCTTGAGCGTGTGCGGTTCAATTTTCTCCAGCAGCCCGGATGCTTCGAACTCTGCGATGATCTGTGCTCTGGCGTCAAAACGGTCCAGTCCCCGGAAGCGCTCCGGGGCTTCATCGTTTATTTTGGCATCGGCGGTCAGCACATTGATCATGGGCAGCTGGTGACGCTCGCCCATCGCATAATCATTAAAATCATGTGCCGGCGTAATCTTGACGCAACCGGAGCCGAACTCGGGATCCACGTAATCATCGGCAATGATGGGAATGGTGCGCCCTATGAGTGGCAGGTCGATGGTCTCTCCCACCAGATCCCGATAGCGCTCGTCGTCAGGATGGACCGCAACCGCTGTATCACCCAGCATGGTCTCGGGGCGCGTTGTCGCGACGACCAGATGGCCCTTGCCGCTGCTCAGCGGATAGCGGAGATGCCACAGTGAGCCGGTTTCTTCTTCCTGCACCACTTCAAGGTCGGAGATCGCGGTGAGAAATTTCGGGTCCCAGTTGACCAGCCGGTAGCCCCGGTAAATCAAACCCTGCTCATGTAGCGCGACAAATACTCGTTGGACCGCCTGTGACAGCCCGGGGTCCATAGTGAAGCGCTCTCTCGTCCAATCCGGTGATGTGCCCAGCCGTCTGAGCTGCTGAGTGATGGCGCCGCCAGACTCGGCTTTCCAGTCCCACACCCGGTCAATGAAGGTCTCTCTGCCGAGGGCCTCTCGCGTCGTGCCCTCGGCCTCAAGCTGACGCTCGACCACCATCTGGGTAGCGATGCCGGCGTGGTCTGTGCCCACCTGCCAGAGGGTGTTGTGTCCCCGCATACGGTGGTAGCGAATCAGTGCGTCCATGATCGCCTGCTGAAAGCCGTGCCCCATGTGTAAGGTGCCGGTGACGTTGGGCGGTGGGATGGGAATGCAATAGGCGGGGCCCTGCCCAGAAGGCGCAAAATAGCCACGGGATTCCCACTGCTCGTACCAGCGCGCTTCGATGTCTGCAGGTGAAAAATTCTTGTCCATGGTTACGATGTTGATATGCCCTGTAGGCAGTATTCAGTGCTACGAGAGATCATGCTTGGCAAGGGGGTAGCCCCGGTCCCGATAAAATCGCCACGCTTCGCGCGAGGCCTCAATTGTAGCCGCATCTGGTGCCACGATCTCTGCCAAGCGGCCAAAACGCGCAAAATGACCGGGCACGGCGCCGGTGGTGTTGATCAATACGTCGTCATGCTCAAGCGACGGGTCGTCCCAGCCTATGACCAGTGGTTCGCCGTCATCTTTTCCCACGATAGCGTGGGGTAGAAAACTCTCAGTGCGGAATGTCCACAAGTTGTCGTGCAGTGCAGTGGCGGTGGCTTCGTCTGCGACCTGAACAAAAATCTGGTGGCCGCGACTCAGCGCTTTCTCGGCAATGCGCCCCACAGCCGCATAGGCCGTCAGACTGCCATTCTCTGGCAGAACATAGAAATCGACTTGTGTCACAGGACTCCCGCACGCTCACGCAGATATTGAACCAGCATGGGTACGGGTCGGCCCGTCGCCCCCTTGGGGGCGCTTCTGAATGCGGTACCGGCGATGTCCAGGTGAGCCCATTTATAGTCTTCTGCAAATTGAGACAGGAAGCAGGCCGCTGTAATGCTGCCCGCGCCACCTGTGCCGATGTTGGCCAGATCCGCAAAATGACTGTCGAGCTGTCGATGGTATTCCTCCCAAATCGGGAATCGCCATCCACGGTCGTGGCTGCGCTCTCCCGCACTGAGCAGGCTGTTGGCAAGGTGATCGTCATTGGAGAAGATGCCCGTCGCCTCTTGCCCCAGAGACACAATGATGGCGCCGGTCAAAGTGGCGATATCAACGACCTCGACGGGAGAGAATCGCGCCACGTAGGTCAGCGCGTCGCACAGCACCAGGCGACCCTCGGCATCGGTATTGAGAATTTCGATGGTCTTGCCCGACATGCTTGTGACCACATCGCCGGGTTTGGTTGCGCGTCCGCTGGGCATGTTTTCTGCGGCAGCGATTACCCCGACAATATTGATGGGTAGTTTCATCATAGAGGCCGCCTTCATCGCGCCAAATACAGTCCCCGCGCCGCCCATATCGAACTTCATCTCGTCCATTTTGGCGCCGGGCTTCAGGCTGATGCCGCCGGTATCAAATGTGATGCCTTTGCCGACCAAGCAGTAGGGGCGGGCGCTGCTCGCGGCACCCTGATATTTAATGATGATGAGTTGAGACGGTTGCTCTGATCCATTCCCTACAGACAGTAGAGAGTGCATCCCCAGTTCCGCCATTTTTCGTTCATCGACGATGGTGGCGGTCAGGTTTTTATCCGAGCGGGCGAGCCGCCTCGCCTCGCTGGCAAGGTATTTGGGTGTGCAGATGTTGCCGGGTAAATTGACCAGTTGGCGGGTTAAGTTGCTGCCTTGGCCTGTCGCGACACCTGCGACCACGGCGCGACGGGCCGCCGCCATGTCGCACAGGGCGCCCGGCAGGATGGCAACTTTTTTCAGCGCATGCTCGGGCTTCTTGCGCTTATTTAGCGTCTGGCCGTATTGATAGTGTGCCAAAGAGAGGGACAGGCTCATTTGCTCCATCAGCGCAGCGGGGTTTTTCGTTTTTTGTGTCAGGCACTCCATCAGGATCTGCGCGTCCTTGGCGGGGCTTGCCACAAGTGCGCGCGATAGTGCTTCACTGATTTTTTTGGATTGTGCAACGTTGAGCTTGCTCGGATCGCCGCAGCCGATTAGCAGCACCCTCTCGACGCCGTCTGCGCCGGGCAGCCAGATGTGACTCCCGGTGGCTCCTGTGAAATCACCGTTGTGCAGCGATCTCGCCACTGTGCCACCCAGGCGCTTATCCAGCGCTTTCAGCAAGGGAGACAGCGTTTTTCTCTCGGGCATCAGAACGGCCAGTGCCTGTGTTTTGATCAGCTCAGCTGATCCTGCAGTCCTTGCGGTAATGCTCAATGTAGCCATTGGTGGTCCTGTAGGTTGTTGAGTTTTGAAGCGGGCCGCTAGTGTATGATGGCGACGCCGTTAACGAAATAACCCTTTATGATTTTGGCGCGGTTTATCTGACCTGATGCGGATCCTTCGATACCTGACGCGAGACATTCTGTTGCACACGGTCGCGGTCAGCTTTGTGCTGTTTCTGGTGGTCTTTGCCGGGCGCTTCATTCGCTACCTCGCCGAGGCGGCGGTCGGGTCATTAACCGGCGACGTTTTGCTTCCCATCATGTTGTTCAAGCTGCCGGGGTTTTTCGAAATGATCCTGCCGCTCGGTCTGTTCATCGGCATTTTGCTGAGCCTGGGGCGACTCTACGCGGAGAGCGAGATGGTCGTCTTGCGCGCCTGCGGCGTGGGCCCCGGAAAGCTGGCGGTTTTTGTCATGGTGCCCGCGCTGATCGTCACCGCTGCGGTCGCGGCGCTCTCCCTCTTCATTGCGCCCGAGGGCTCTGCCAGGGCACAGGTGCTGCTGGACAACCCGCGTTCTGCTGAAGGGCTGCATATGCTGAACGAGGGTCGCTTTCGCAAACAGCGCCGGGGCGACTACGTCACCTACGCGGAGCGTATCGATGACGACGGGTTGATGCACAACATCTTCGTTTTTGAGCGCCGGCCTGGCTCAACGGACGATCTGTTTACCGCAACGTTTGCCCGGGAAGGAGCGATCGTCCTGGCCGAGGAGAGTGGTCGGCGATATCTGGAGCTGCGGGGCGGTAGTCGCTATCGCGGTGAACCGGGCGAGCGGGCCCTCGAGGAGATCATATTTAAGCTTTATGGGGAGCTCATTCCCGAGTCACAGAACAGTCTGCGGCGCAGCGGCAAGGTCGAGTCGATAGCCTCCGCTGACCTCTGGGCCAGTGACGAGCCGCGTCTCAGGGGAGCGCTGTGGTGGCGGGTGTCGTTGCCGGTCATGGTGCCTGCAATTGCGGTGATTGCGCTGGCGCTGAGCCGCACCGACGCGCGGCGTGGTCGCTACGCAAAGATAGGCCCCGCTATGGTGGTGTTGTTGCTCTATTTTCTCGGCATGACCCAGGGCCGAAGTGCCATTGAGTCGGGACAGGGTCCCGGTTTGATGCTGGCCGTGCACACTGGTTTTGCGCTGCTGGCGTTAGCGTTGTTGCAGTGGGAGCGCATCAGCAAGCGCTGGAAGGTGGCGCGTGGGTAAGTTTGATCAGTACGTCGGACGGTCCGTCCTGCTGGCTACCTTGGGGGTATTGCTGCTTCTGGTGGGGTTGGATGCATTGACGTCGATTGTCGACGAAACCGACGACATGCGGGATGGCTACAGCTTTGTCGATATCCTGATTTACGTGGGCTACACCCTGCCGAGGCGAGTCCATGAGTTCGTGCCGTTTGCGGCACTGATCGGTGCCCTGATCGGGCTCGGCAGGCTTGCCGCCTCCAGTGAGTTGGTGGTGATCCGCGCCGCGGGCGTGTCGATGTTCTCCATGGCGACTATGGTGTTAAAGCCTGCATTGCTGATGGCGACGGTAGGGTTTGCGGTCGGCGAGTTCGTTGCCCCTCACACCGAGCAGTTGGCGATGAGTCACCGGGCTTTGGCGCAACGCTCGGAGTCAGCCGTAGCGGGACGCTTTGGTGCCTGGAATCGGGACGGCAATACGTTTGTGCACGTTGATGCTGTGCAGCGTGGGGGCGTTGCTTACGGCGTGACGCTGCTGAGTTTCGATGAAGATCGCCGACTGCACAGCACCCTGATGGCGGAGCGCGCCACTCACGCTGGAGACCACTGGGTGCTCGAGCAGGTAAAGCTGACGCGGTTGGAGTCGGATCGTACGGCTACCGAAGAGACGACACTGTGGCGCTGGGACACCGCTATCACGCCGCAGTTACTGACACTCGACGTCGTGGAGCCGGAGACGTTGCCGGTGCTGGAGCTTTGGCCATACGCGCAATATCTCAAGCAGCAGGGCATGGTGTTTGTGGATATCGAGTTGGCGTTTTGGCGCAAAATGTTGCAGCCCTTCGCCACACTTGGATTGGTGCTGGTGGCCATGTCGTTTATTTTTGGCCCGCTCAGGGAAGGCACCATGGGCGCCAGGATATTTGTTGGTGTGATTGTGGGGGTGGTGTTTCGGATCGGTCAGGATTTCTTCGGTCCGGCCAGCCTCATATTCGGTTACGACCCGCTGGTGGCTGCATTGGTGCCTATCGCAGCGTGTTGGTTGGGTGGCGCCTGGCTGTTGTGGCGTCGGGCCTGATCGAGCTTCGTGACGGGCTAAGAGCTAGCGCGCTTTCGGCAACAGCACCAGATACGTCCGTGACAGGCGATCGTGCCAGTAGCGCCGATGCGGCGGTACGAACCGCCACCAATAGCCCGCTCCTAGGCTGACAGCCGATAGCAGCGCACCGAGCACGCGCAGCGTCACCTGCCGCCAGGTGGGCGGATCTCCCGAGTCGGTTACCAGCTTGATCCGCCAGGCTTGCATGCCCAGGGTCTGACCGGCGCGTCGCCAGAAAATGCCGAAAAACAGGAGCAGGATGAGCAGCCAGCTCGCTCGCTGCAGGCTCGCCGGCACTGCAGGGTCGTTGAGGGATTCCGTGGGCCCAAGGATAGCCACCCAGACTCCGGCCGCGGCCATAAAGAGTGGCACGACAAGCAAGGTGTCATAAAGCATGGCCAGACCGTGCCGCCAGAGAGGTGGCGGTGGGTGGTCCTGATCGCGGGGAGTGGCTGCGTTCATGGGGCGGTATGGATCCAAAGCATTCGGTCGCTATTTCAACGTAAAATACCATGCCCGGATAAGCGGACACGCGTATGACAATCCAGTCTGAGATCACAGCAGCGCTCCAGGCTGCTTTTCAGCCAAGTGAGCTTACTGTGGAAAATGAGAGTTTCCGCCACAGCGTCCCGCCGGACTCCGAGACCCATTTTAAAGTAGTGCTGGTGACAGAGCAGTTCTCGGGTGAGCGCAGCGTCAAGCGTCACCAGCGGGTCTATGGTGTGCTCGCCGAGTGGCTTGCGGGCCCTGTCCACGCACTGGCGCTGCATACCTACACCCCGGAAGAGTGGGCAGAGACGCTGGCCGCACCGGATTCACCCGACTGTCGTGGCGGTACCGGCAAGTAATGTCGCAGGAATCGGAGTCTGATCAGGTCGTTGCTGCGCTCTATCGCTTTGTGGCGCTAGACGACTTTGCCGATCTGAAGCCGCCACTGTTGGCCGTGTGCTTGGAGGCGGGGGTCAAAGGCACGTTATTGCTCGCTCGGGAAGGGATCAACGGGACCATTGCGGGAAGCCGGGCGGGGGTCGATACCGTG
>CBFHIW010000045.1:0-24161 GCA_965656065.1 Luminiphilus sp.
AAAGCGCACGCTCACCCAGCTGACGATGGCGAGCAGGGGCAGCGCGAGTAGGGGTCGGGAAACACTTTGCCACGTTAGAGAGTCCGCTTGCCCTCCAAGGCTTTCCATCACTACCAAAACAATGATCGCCAGCAAGTCTTGAAACAGCAGCAGCGCGATCATGAGTTCCCCAAGGTGCCTGTGGTGTAGCACAGTGGTGGGAAGGAGTTTGATGCCGATGATGGTCGACGAGAATATGAGCGAAGCGCCGATAAGCGCGGCATCGAGCCCCTCGAACCCGAAAGCCCGCGCCACGCCATAACCCACTGTGGCGAAGGCAACAGCGGACGCTAGCGCGACCATTGTGGACTGCCGCAAGCTGTTCCACAGCGCAGACGGTTTCATATCGAGTCCGAGCAGGAACAGCAGCAAAATAATGCCCACGTGTCCCGCATCGGATACCAACTCTGTATCGGAGATCACACCCAGTCCGAATGGACCCAGGGCCACGCCCAGCGCGATGTAAGCGATGATAATGGGCTGGCGCGCGTACAACGCAACCGAGGACAACACGGCGGCACCCAGAAAAATCGCAGCGAAGGTAAATGTGATACCCGTTTCCATAAGTTCTCTCAGCGGGAGTCGTTATTCGTACTTGGCAGGGCGGCTAGCGTGGCCAGTTAGCCTTAACGCGCCCCGAGAGCCTCTAGTGTGACATAGCTGATCGTCGTCGGCTGCGTTTGGGTGTTTCTGGCTTGGGAATGTCCCAGTCAGTGGCAAAACCGAGCGTTAAACGATTACAATCGCGCCGCCGCGCATTGTGCGGCTCATTTTGGCTCGTCAAAAGGCGGATGCGCTAGATAGCTCGCGGAGCGATATTCTGGCGATCCGATGATTTATCAGTTGGCGCCTGAGGAGAGGCAGATATGTCGAAGAGCAAACTCGAAGATGGTGTGGCAGATGCAGTGGCCGCGACCGCGATTATCAGCGTAGTGCTGGTGACGCTAATGATTTGGCTCAGCGGTTTCCCGAGCTGAGCTCAAGGCCGCGTTGAAAAGAGTGTCGTCAACATTGCCACCGGTTAATGTGACGAGCACACGCTGGCCAACGAAGTGATCCCGGTGTTCAAGTAGCGCCGCTAAAGCTACCGCGCCACTGGGTTCAAGCTTGAGTCCGAGATGGCGCCATCCCCACAGCATTGCAGCTTTGACGTTGTCCTCTGAGGCCGAGAGACCCTCTGTGCCATTGGCGGTATTAATCTTGAAGGTCAGTTCGCCCGGTATCGGTGCGAGCAGCCCGTCACAAAAGCCCGACGGGTCGCCGCGGGCCGCGACGCGCCCTCTGTTAGCAAATGACATTTTGTGATCATCCCAGCCCTCCGGCTCAGCGGTAAACAGACGCGTGGGCCCACGACGGTCCCGGAGTATCGTGCCGATACCCGCGACGAGCCCGCCTCCACCCGTGCAGACGATAGCGCTGTCAAAGGCTGCACGTGTCTGCTCCAAGGCCTCGAGCCCACAGGTGCCTTGGCCCGAGATGGTGTGCCAGTCGTCATAAGGTTTTACCAAAGGTGCACCAGAACGCCTTTGTAGCGCCGCGGCAATCGATTCTCGATCTTCCAGCTCACGGTTATAGGTAACGATATGGCCGCCAAGTGAGGCGATAAAGGCGACTTTGGCGGCTGGTGCGTCTTGTGGCACCACAATCGTCGACCTCATACCAAGGCACTGGCCTGCGTAGGCCACCCCAATGCCGTGATTGCCGGATGAGAAGGCAATCACTTCCGATTCCCCCTGGCTTTTCAGGGCGCTCATGGCGTTTAAGGCGCCGCGTATTTTGAAGGACCCTGTGGGTTGCAGGCATTCCGCTTTGAGAAAGATCTCTCCCTCCAGAAGACCGTCAAGTGCCGCTGATCGCAGGAGGGGCGTAGCGGGAGCAAATTTGGTGATCTGGGCTTGGGCGCCTCGAATATCGTCTGCCAGTTTGCAGAGATCTGGGGTGTCGTTCACCCCGTGATGATCCGAATCACGGTGACGAGTGAAGCGATAAAGAGCGTCGTTAGCAACAGGCCCATCACAATGAACCGGCGAGGTGATCCAGCGGCAAAATCCCGTTCCCGGTTACGACTACTTTGTACGCCGAGTCCCGCCGCCAAGGACGAACGAAGAATCCGTGACCACGTCAGTTCGGGTGCCGTGTTCGGGGGATCCCCATCTGATGATGCGTCATTTTCAGGATCGTCTGATGCCATGGGAGATACCTGTATTGAGCCGGGAGTAGATCTTACCGCTAAGACATCGGCGGTTCAGCAACATTGCGGGGCTCTGCCTCAGTCAAGGCGTCGAAGCAGAGGGCGGGTTGGGGTGCGGGCGTTATCGGTTGCTAATGGCGACAGGCGCGGGCATTCGGATCGATTGGCAGGTCTGAGGGATAGGAGTATTATCCGACTAGTTTACTGGGTTATTAGGTGAAGACTGCAACATGATTACGATCACTGAGTCTGCGCAAGCGTATTTGGCGGAGCTGCTCTCCAAGCAGGAGGACGCGCTCGGTGTCCGCGTGTTCATTAATGACCCCGGCACGCCGAGAGCTGAGACCTGCATCGCCTATTGTCGTGAGGGCGATGTGGAAGAGGGCGATGTCGAGGAGGCTTTCGAGCACTTCACTGCCTGGTTCCAAAGCAGAAGCATCCCGTTTCTGGAGGATGCCTTGGTGGATTACTCTCCGGACAGGATGGGGGGGCAGCTCACAATCAAGGCGCCGAACGCAAAAATGCCCCGAGTGTCCGATGACAGTCCGATCGAGGACCGTATCAACTACGTTTTGTACAACGAAATCAACCCTTCATTGGCTGCCCATGGTGGCGAGGTGTCCCTGATCGAGGTGACAGAGGACCAGTTCGCGGTACTGCAGTTTGGTGGGGGATGTCAGGGCTGCAGTGCTGTGGATATGACTTTGAAAGGTGGCGTGGAAAAAACGCTACTGGAGCAAATTCCGCAACTAGCAGGCGTGCGGGATAACACTGATCACAGCGATCGCAGTCAGGCCTATTACTAAGCCACCCGCGTTTTCAGCGCTGCGGCGGTGGCTTCAGAAAGCTCAAGGATGAGGGATTCAGTGGTGGCCCAATCGATGCAGCCATCGGTCACTGACACGCCATAACGTAACGCCGACAGATCCTGCGGTATCGCCTGATTCCCCGCTTTAAGATGGCTTTCCAGCATGAGACCGATGATGGAGCGATTGCCGTCGACAATTTGCTCGCACACATTGCGTGCCACAGCGGGCTGCAGTGCCGGATTCTTTTCGGAGTTGGCGTGGCTGCAGTCGACCATGATGTTGGCGGAGAGACTCGCGGCTTGAAGATCTGCCTCGCAGTGGGCGATATCTTCGGCGCGGTAATTGGGGCCATGACTGCCCCCTCTCAGCACAATGTGGCCGTACCGGTTGCCGCTGGTTTCAAAAACCGAGACTTTACCTTCCGAGTTGATGCCCAAAAACCGATGCGGGTTGGCAACCGACTGCAAGGCGTTAATCGCGACTGCCAGTCCGCCGTCTGTGCCATTTTTGAAGCCCACAGGAGACGACAGCCCGCTGGCCATTTCACGGTGGGTTTGCGACTCGGTGGTTCTGGCGCCGATGGCGGACCAGCTGATGAGGTCCTGCAAGTACTGCGGCGTAATGGGGTCTAGCGCTTCCGTTGCGGTCGGCAGCTCCAGTGCCAGGATATCCCTCAGTAACGTACGGCCGATCGTCAGGCCATTCTCAATCTCAAAGGAATCGTCGAGGTTGGGATCATTGATCAGCCCCTTCCAGCCAACAGTTGTTCGCGGCTTCTAGAAGTAAACGCGCATGACTAGGTACAGATTATCAGCGACCCGTGCAGATAAATTTCTCAAGCGATTAGCGTAGTCCAACGCTGCGTCCACGTCGTGGATCGAACAGGGGCCCACTACGACCATCAATCGATGATCCTGACGGTCAATGATCCGCTCAATCGTCGTCCGGGACGCCGACACAAACTCGTAGATCGCGTCCGCGACCTCGATCGTGTCCCGCAGCGCCGCAGGCGAGATCAAGACGCGCTGATCCGCGACGTTCACGTTGTGTATCTGGGGGTTGGCCACTGTGCTGTCCTCGTTTCTAAGGCCGACATTCGTCAGCCCGCCACTGGCTTTATCACATCGTGACTGATGCCAGACGTCGTCGGGGAGCGGGAGTGTACCGATTCAGTCAGCGAAATACAGCTACGGTACTGGGGCGCCACAACCTGTCGCATGAATCGACACGTCCAACCGTTGGCGGGTTCACGACCCTCAGACGCTCATGGGATACTCCACACCATGCACGCGACCGTTGATTTACCGCTCTTTTTACCCTTGCTGGAGTCGGGCAGGTGCATCGTCACGCCGGGCAAACGGCTTGCGCGCGAGATTACAGAAAGCTGGGTTAGGCATTGTGAGAGCAGTAGCCCGGTCGTCGCCACGCCGAGCGTGACAACGGTTGACAGCTGGTTGGAGCAGGCCTGGTCCCGCGCCGTCGAGGCCGGTCGACTACCGCCCTCGAGACTGCTGACACCACAGCAGGATCTGGCCGTCTGGCAGCAGCTCATCAGGAGCGATCTGGAGGAGCGGTTGGGCTTCTCGCTCACCCATCCCAGAGCGGCCGCCCAGCGTGCTCAGGCAGCCTGGAACAAACTGATGATGCATGACGGCGCAAGCCTGAAAGATCTCTGGTCAGCCTTTCAGTACGACGATGACTGCCAGGTGTTTTCAGAGTGGGCTCGCCAATACAGCGCGCGGCTGGAGCAAATGGGAGTGGTATCTCGCTACGGAGCGTATCAGCAATTGTTGTCGCTACCGGTGACAGAGCGACCGACAGTAGGTCTTTTCACCGTACCTAATTTGCCGCCGCTCACGCGTAAGGCTCTCGATCACCTCGCTAGCGTGACGCCGATCGAGCCGAGCCGGACTCACCATGCTGATCTCCCTGTGCAGTCTTTTGTCACCCGCGATGACGAACTGTCTGCCGCGGCGCAGTGGGCGCGCGCGAGCAGTAACAGCACTGGGCAACGCCTTGGCATTGTGCTGCTTGATATGGCCAACGATCGCCATCGTCTCGAGTACTTTCTTCGGCAGGAATTCGATTGCCTCGACGCCCGATACAACGATCTGCCCGTCAACTTTACGACCGGTATGCCGCTGGCTGACACGCCTTTATTTCGGGATGCGCTAGCGGCGCTGGAATGGGAGGTGCAGCCACTGAATCGCCCCCAGTGGTTGAGTCTGACGCGTTCGCCGTATCTGGCGTTCAAAGACGACCCGGAGATAATTCCGACGCTGATTCAGTCGCAGTTCCTATCGGGTAGTCATGAGATATCACTTGAGAATACGCTGCACGTCGCGACTCGCCTGAACCCGGAGTCCCGTATAACGGGCACCCTGCGCGCGATCAGATCCAGTCGGGCGCAAAAGGGCGTCAAGAATCTGGATGATTGGACAGAGGTGATTCGTGAACGCCTGGTGCTCTGGGGTTGGCCGGGTAGGCCCGGTCTGGATTCGATTGAATATCAGCAGTTCCAGCGCCTTGATGCGAGCCTTGACGCGCTTGCTTCTCTGGCAGGAGTGCTATCGTATCAGTCCTATGAATCCGCCCTCGGTCTTTGGCGGGACTGTCTGGCCGCGACTGTCTTCCAGCCGAAAACCCCCCGTGACAGCATTCAGGTGTTGGGCCCTTTAGAAGCAGTCGGCGGACGATTTGACGCCCTGTGGATTTGTGGCGCGCAACGAGGTGTCCTGCCAGCTCGGCCACGCGTTGAACCCTTCTTGCCAGCGGCTATTCAGAAATCGCTCGGCATGGTGGATATCGATGAATCGGCGCTGACCGAAGAAGCCAACACGCTGCTTCAGGTCTGGTTTGCGGGTAGTCACGAGGTCATCGCCAGCTTCCACAGTACGGAGCAAGGATTGCCGCAGCGTGCCAGCACTTTGTTGCACGGCAAGGTGAGCGAGGCTGATACCGCTTGGTTTCCGCCAACGCGATGGGCGGGCCCGTTACAAGTAGAGCCCGCTCCGGAAGACGCACCACTGCCGCTTGAGGCGGCTGAGACAGCCGGCGGCACCTCGCTTATAGGTGATCAGGCGGCCTGTCCCTTTCGCGCCTTCGCGAGGCATCGGCTCAATCTGCCTTCACTTCAACCGACAGTAATCGGGATTTCGGCGTCCGAGCGAGGGGCATTTATTCATGAGGCTTTGTTCAGAGTGTGGCGTCAGATCGAGTCCAGTGATGCTTTGGCTTCACTATCAGGTGCAGAGAAGAAAAGCCTGATTGAGGAGGCGGTTTATGGCGCCATGCAGCAGACCGAGAGCGCCTGCGAGGCCCGAGGGTACAGCCTGCGCGAACGGGTGGGTTCAGCCTGTTGGCAACTAGAGCAGCGCCTGTGCGTTACGCTCCTAGAACAGTGGTTGGGGCATGAGCGGGATCGGAGCGCCTCGTTTCGCGTCGTGGAGATGGAGCAAAATCGAACGCTACAGGTGGAGGGCCTGTCGCTGACCCTGCGCCCAGACCGAATCGACGAATTTGAAGATGGCCGCAGAGCGGTCATCGATTATAAAACCCGGGCGCCATCGAGAGCTCGCTGGCTGCGGGAGCGGCCACAAGAACCGCAGCTGCCGCTATATAGTCTGCTTGATCCCAAGATACAGGGCATTGCATTTGCCGAGCTGTCGGCGAGCGACCCGGTTCAGTTCATCGCATTAGGTGAGGATCTGGGCCTAGCAAAAAGCGACGGCAAATCTCTCGAGCAGCAAACCCGCAGTATCGCTGCCACATGGCCTGAACTGGTCGCGCAGTGGGAAATATCGTTAAAGCAATTGGCCAGGGAGTTCATGGCGGGGGAGGCTATCGTCAGCCCTCAACCCGGTGCCTGCGATTATTGCGATCTGGCATCGTTGTGTCGCATTAACGAGTTGAGTGTCGGCGCTGACCCCACAGCGTGGGAGGACCCGACGTGACGGCCTCAGACCAAACGATCCGGCGGGAAGCGATCGATCCGGCACGAAGCTTTTGTGTGAGTGCGCCCGCAGGCTCTGGCAAAACCGAGCTGCTCACGCAGCGGCTGCTGGCACTGCTGGCGCGAGTCGATCGGCCAGAGCAGGTGCTGGCGATTACATTTACGCGCAAAGCGGCGAGTGAAATGGCGCTCCGGGTCATGGAAAAGCTGGATCAGGCCCGTGAGAACGCGCCGGTCACCGCGGAGCATGAGCGTCAGACCAGAGCGTTGGCGCTTGCAGTAATCGATCACGCGGCGCATAACCAATGGCGACTGGACGACACGACGCTCAATATCCGCACGATCGACAGCTTCTGTCATGAGCTCACGCGGCAGATGCCAATACTGAGCGGTACCGGCGGTCTGGTAGAACCGGTCGACAACGCACAGCCGCTCTATGAAGAGGCCGTCAGGGAGTTTTTGGCCGCGGCAGGAGAGGGCGCCACTGGCGAGCGGATTTATCGATTGCTCGAGCACTTTGATAACCGCTGGTCACGAGCAAGTGAATTGCTGGTTGCCTTGCTGGGGCGCAGAGGGGACTGGGCCAATGTTGTTAACCAGCATCATGACCCGGAGACGGCTGAGGCGAGTTTGGTGGAGACCATCAATCATCTCAGCTCAGAGCGGTTGAAGGATGCGCTGCATCGCCTGAAGAATCACTTGAGCGCGCTGATGCCCGCAATTAACGAGGCGAGGGCGCTGCTCGACAAGGCACCGCTCTCAATCTCCGATAGCCCCGAGTCGTTGCCTGATTGGCACGGGGTGATCGGCATGCTGCTTACTGCCCAAAGCGAATGGCGCAAGCCCCGCGGCGTGAACGCGAAGCTCGGCTTCCCCCCAAAAAGTGATCATAAAATCCAGTTCGCGTCGATTCTGGAGGCGCTGGGTACTGACTCGCTATTGCTCGAGGCTCTGATTGAGATCAAGCACCTACCCGCCACCACTCGCGGTGGGGACGCCTGGCAATTGATCGTGCTCATCTCGTCTTTATTACCCGTGCTCCAGGCGCACCTGCTGCTGGTTTTTCAACGCAGCGGGCAGGTCGATCATACCCACGTGGCGCTGGCGGCGATTCAGGCCTTGGGCACGGATGAGATGCCCACGGCACTGGCGCAAAGACTGGATTACCAGATTGAGCATATCCTCATTGACGAATTTCAAGACACTTCCTCTTCGCAGGCTCGGTTCCTGGAGCGGCTCATGCGAGGCTGGCCTGAGCATAACGCTACTGGCGCCGCCCCCAGAACACTGTTCATGGTCGGGGATGCGATGCAGTCTATTTACGGGTTTCGGTATGCAGATGTGGCACTGTTTTTGAGGGCCAGGCAGGGGCAGTTCGCGGGTCTCGCGCTGGAGTCGGTAACGTTGACCCAAAACTTTCGGTCTCGGCCAGAAGTTGTGGGGTGGGTTAACGACACATTTGCGGAACTCATGGGGGCGGAGGATGCGCCTCATTACGGCAGAGTTCGGCACGTCAGAGCAGAGAGTTTGCCTTGCGATGAGCTCATCGCAGATGCCGGCGTTCGCTTGATGCTGTTCGAAGATGAGGAAGGGGCCAGAGAGTCGCAATTTATCGCAGAGCAGGTCGCTGCCATCAATGAGCGGGATGGCGACGCCACTATCGCGATTCTGGTGCGTGCCAAGCGTCACGCGGAGGCCGTTGCAGTTGCCCTCGAGGAGGCCGGTATCGCTGTCAGCGGTGACGCGATCCAGTCCCTCGCTGAGCAGCCCATAATGTCTGACCTGCTGGCACTCTGCCGCTATCTTGCAAATCCGGCCGACACGGTTGCAGCGGTGTCGCTCCTCAGGGCGCCGTGGTGCGGCGTCTCGTTACCCACATTGGCCCGGGTGTTGGCAGCTTATCCCGAGCGACCCATCAACCTCATTCGGGCGCTAGAACAGCTTCCCGGGATCGCCAATGACGATGCTCCCCGTCTGCAGCATATTTCTGCCGTATTGCACTGGACCGAAATGAAGCGTGATCGTCTGTCGCTATCGATATGGGTCGAGCAGATCTGGTTGCGTCTAGGTGGCGCGCTGGTGACGCCCAGTCAGGACCTCAGGTGCGTTGAGGCGTTGTTAGCCGCGCTCCGTAAAGCCGAACAGCTGGGTGTAGGCCTTGATCTTGACTGGCTTGAACGCGAGATCGCGACAACAGGACTGGAGTCCGCCGACACGGGTCATGCGGTCACGATCATGACGTTGCACAAGGCCAAAGGGCTCGAGTTCGATTACGTATTCATGCCGAACCTGCAAAAGCGCGCGCGAGGGCTCCAGAGAGAACTGATTCGCTGGCATTGGCATCAGAGTGACGAGGGGAGGCGGCTGCTGATCTCTGCCAATGACGACGACAAAGAGTCACGAACGCTTTATAACTACCTTAATTGGCTACAGAAAAATAAGGATCAGGAAGAGCTCAAGCGACTGCTGTACGTCGGTGTGACCAGAGCCAAGGTTGCGGCCTTTTTAACAGCCTCAGTGGAGTCGGTTGACGAAGAGGGGGCTGTAGAGGGCGTCTCCGGTTCACTCCTGCGACTGCTCATGTCATCAGACGCCGGATCCCGTGGGATCAGCACTCAATCAGTGACAGAACGCGTGTCCGATAATGATCGCAGTGCCTATGGGAAGGGACGACAGCCCTCCCGCTACCGGCTGACTCTGGATGCACAAAAAGCTGTGCAGGCGGGTTTCCCAGACGGTAGTGACCAACCGGACTTCGCCGCGAGCAATCCAAGCAACACGGCACCCACCTCGCTCGGGATCGGCAATCGTGTAGAGCGCATTATTGGCATAGTGGCGCACCGTGTGCTGGAGCTGGCCGCGTCTGAGGCATCGCTCGTGAGCGCGCAAGACCCGAGGGTGCAATTATGGATCGATCACAATCTCTCCTCCTACGCCCTCACGCCGCAAAGCGCTGAGCGGGCAAAAACCAAAGTCTCGGAACTCACGGAGCGGGCCCTGAGCTGTGAAACGGGCCGCTGGCTTCTGGGCGCTAAAACTGATGCGCGGTCTGAGCTGGCGATCAGCCGGGTCGAGGCAGGGGAGGTCAAAAACTACGTCATTGACCGCACTTTCCTCGATAACGAGGAGGGAGTGCGTTGGGTTATCGACTACAAGACCAGCGAGCCGATGGCAGGAGAGCCATTAGCTGACTTTGAGGCGCGGGAAAGTGACGCGTATCGAGAGCAGCTCGAAAAGTATGTCGCGCTAATCAATGAGATGAAGTGGCAAGTCGATGCACCGGTTAAAGCGGCCCTCTATTTTCCCGCGATACAGCACCTCTGCGTCTGCGGATAAAAAACCCGGCAAAAGCCGGGTTTCAGGGATAGACCAGACGACGCAAGCGCGCTGATTAGATCTCCTTCAGAGAGAGGACCAAGGCTTCGGTGAAGACAACAACAACGGTATCGCCAAGGCGGACGTTGTCGAGCTTTGCCATCTCTACGCCGCCAACCGTATGCATACGGCCCCGCGCGTCCTTAATCATGACGTTACCGTTGCGATCCATGGCTTCAATCGTGCAGACCGCACGAATCAACCTTGCTGCACCGGCTGCCGTCATTTCAGATCCGTCTGCAGTGCGGCCCATCTCACCCAGCACGACCCAAGGGTTGGCTTCTTCTTCTGCCGTGGGTGCACGCACCTCGGCTTCGATAGAGGCCACGTAATCCGCAATGATGGTATCGCCGGGCACGATCTTCGACAGGTCCACGCCATCTTCGCGCGCAGACAGCGTGACAAAATTACCAGCGGGTCCGCGAACAACGACTTCCCGGGTTTCCATGTCTACCGCGATGACCTCGCCCTCTACCTCGGCGACAATCGCTCGCGCGCCAGAGGCCCAGACGACGTCATCTCCCATCTGCTCGGCGGCAACAGTGTGGTCGCCACCTTCGTGATGGCCTGCTTGAGCCGCTACAGGCAATAAGGCCAAGGCGGCTGCGATAAAGAAAATCGTTTTAATCCACATCTTCATTTTCAAGTTCCCTTTTTCAACGTAAACGCGCTCAAGCCAAGCCATCACGCAATGCGAGGCGGCGAGATACCCCAATACGACAGGAGCGGAAAGTTCCCAAAGTGACGCTGATGAGATCGTTAGGCTGTGTTTTTCCACTCCCGAACCGCCGTAAATACGCCGTCAGCGGTGTCTTCGAGCAGTTTGCCCGATGCTTGGAGCGTCTCCCTGACTTCGTGGCTATCCCATCGGAGAAAAGGGTTACAGGCCAGTTCGTCACTGATACGAGAGGGTACTGTCGGCTCATCATTCGCGCGCTTGGCCTCACAGGCGCTCAAAAACGCACTGAGGGCGCTGTTATTGGGCTCCACCAGGCGGGCAAAATGCAGGTTGGTCAGCGTGTATTCGTGCGCACAGAAGATCAACGTTTCCGGGGGGAGGCCACGGAGTTTTTCCAGCGAGCCTCGCATTTGCGGCGGCGTGCCCTCGAATACGCGCCCGCAACCGCCCACGAACAGCGTATCCCCGCAAAAAAGGGCCTGCTCGGCAGCGCTGTGATAGGCAATATGGTCCAGCGTATGGCCTGGCACGTTGAGCACTGAAAAATCGACTCCCAAAACAGGTACGGTATCGCCTTCTGTCACCATGTGATCATAGGGACCCGCGGGGCTGTCTGGCGGACCCCAGACCTCGCAGCCCGTCTCTGTCTTCAGCGCAGCAACGGCACCGGTATGATCAAAATGGTGATGGGTAACCAGAATGCCGGAGAGCTCAAGTTTCTCAGCGTGCAAAGCCGCCAGCACCGGTCCCGGCTCCCCAGGGTCCACAACGAAAGCTTGATTGTTGCGCACAATCAACCAAATGTAGTTGTCGCTGAAGGCTCGAATCGGCGATATAGTCAACATATTCATTGAATAACCGGCTCCTTTGGTGCTCAGAGGCTACCTTGTGGCAGTGAGTGTGACCAGCCCCGTAACAGAAGAAGCGAACCGTTACAACGACCTGTCCCGCTGGTACCGGGATAAAAAGCTGGGCCAGCGGCTCACAGATCAGTTGACCGAGGCGCTGAACGAGTCACTCGAGCAGGTATTTGGTTACCACATGCTGGTGACCGGGGCCGACATGGGTCTCGAATTGAGTCGAATCGGCAAGACACAGCGTTTATTCAGGCTGGTCACGCGGGCCAGCCCCAATCAGCCGCTTCAGGCCGTGTTGGGCGCCAGCCACGAACTTCCATTTGCCACCGACTCGTTGGACGCCTTGGTGCTGTGCCATACGCTCGATGCCTCATGGGTTCCCCACCAGACACTCAGAGAGTGTCAGCGGGTGCTGGTGCCGAACGGTCACCTATTTGTGATTTCGTTTAACCCTCTCAGTATTCGAGGGATGATGAGTGGGCTGCGTAGGTGGCTGAGCCGGCGGCGCAGACACACCAAGAGTGTCAGTGGCCGACGCCTGGCCGACTGGCTGTCGCTACTCGGGTTCTCACAGGCAGAGCCACATTACTTTGCTAGCTTTGCGCCTCTGGGCAGAGGGCGCGTCGGTCGTTTCATGGATCGGTTCGACCGCTGGCTGGTCAGGATCAATGCCCCAACGGGAACTGTCTATCTACTGCATGCGCGCAAGCGGGTGGCGGCGCACCTCGATTCGGACGTCAAGGTGGAGAGACCTCGGCTCATCTCGATCCCACTTGGTAAGGCACAGGAGGGTGTGCCGGTGCCCCGGCACGTCAGCCGATCCCAGCAAGACGGCGCTGAAACAACCTGATGAAGCAAGTCCGCGCCTTCACAGACGGAGCCTGCAGTGGCAACCCGGGGCCGGGAGGTTGGGGCGTGGTGCTGCAGTTTGGCGATCATGAGCGCGAGTTACACGGTGGCGCTCAGGACACCACCAACAATCGTATGGAGCTGACTGCCGCGATCGAGGCGCTCAAGGCATTGAGCGAGCCCTGCCAGGTCAGCCTGACAACTGACTCCACCTACGTTAAAGACGGCATCACCAAGTGGCTGGCCAACTGGAAACGTAATGGGTGGAGGACCGCCGCCAAAAAACCGGTCAAAAACCAGGATCTATGGCAGGCATTGGATCATGAGTCGGCGCGGCATGAGATCGACTGGTGTTGGGTCAAAGGACACAGTGGACACCCCGAAAACGAGCGAGCGGACAGACTAGCTAACCTAGGCATGATCGAGGTGAGAGAGACCAATGGATAGGCGTCAGATCGTGCTCGATACGGAAACTACGGGGCTCGAAGTCAATCAAGGGCATCGCATTATCGAGATCGGCTGTGTCGAACTCGTCAACCGGCGGATCACCGGTCGCCACTACCATCAGTACATTCAGCCCGAACGAGATATCGATGCGGGCGCGTTGGAAGTGCACGGCATTACGCAGGAATTTTTGGCCGGCAAACCGATCTTTAGCGAGATCGCAGAGGAGTTTGTCGAATTTGTGCGTGGTGCTGAGCTAGTGATTCATAACGCGCCCTTTGATGTGGGCTTTATCGACGCCGAACTGGATCGACTTGAGCCCCGGGTCGGCGCGCTGGACAGTGTTTGCAGCGTCATCGATACGCTGCAGATGGCGCGGCACAAACACCCGGGACAGCGGAATAATCTTGACGCGCTGTGTCAGCGATATGAGATCGACAACACCAGTCGAACACTCCACGGCGCGTTGCTGGATGCCGAAATACTGGCGGAAGTGTATCTCGCCATGACCGGCGGTCAGGCCTCGCTGGGTCTGGGCGCAGAGAACAGTGATACGCCCACTGATGGATCAGACCCTGACGGCGGCATCCGGCGCTTACCGGCAGGTAGGGCGCCGCTTACCGTGCTTAGGGCAAGCCCCGAGGAGGCCGAACGGCACGAGGCCAAACTTCGGGAGCTCGACCTGAGTGCCGGTGAAGCAGTATGGCGGAGATCACCCCGCCACTGATTCAGAGGTTAATGAACACCGCCGCCAAACCGACACACGTCAACACGATCGTGTAGGGGAGGGCCATCAGCACCATCTTGCCGTAAGACAGGCGGATTAATGGCGCCAGCGCCGAAGTCAGCAGAAACAGAAAGGCCGCCTGACCATTCGGTGTCGCAACAGAAGGCAAGTTGGTACCGGTGTTAATCGCAATCGCCAGCCGGTCGAACTCGGCGCGATCAATCTCGCCTGCTTTCAACGCAGCATCGATCTCAGAAATATAAACCGTTGCCACGAACACGTTGTCCGAGATCATAGACAGAATGCCGTTAGCCAAGAAGAACATGGCGGGACGGACCTCACTGGACATCGCCAATACCGATTCGATCACAGGGGTAAACAGGTGCTGCTCATGGATCACGGCGACAATTGCAAAGAACACCACCAATAGCGCAGTAAAGGGTAGCGCCTCCTGAAAGGCATGCCCGATCTCATGCTCATCGGTGACGCCATTGAATGCTGTCAGCAACACGATCACTAGCAAGCCAATTAAGCCGACGGCCGCTAAATGGAATGCCAGCGCAAACACCAGAATGACGGCTGTAACAGCCTGAATCTGCAGCTTGGCTCTAGAGCGGGCGGTAGCGGCGGCCTGCTGGCCCTCATCGAAGCGGGTGAGCACCTGACGGACGTTGTCGGGCATCAGCGCGCCGTAGCCGAACCAGCCAGTGACCTCCAACAACACACACGTGATCAGGCCGCAGACGAGGACCGGCATCGTGATCGGCGCCATATAGAGGAAGAAGGTTTGGAAGTCCCATCCCGCAACGGTCGCAATCAGCAGGTTCTGAGGCTCGCCGACGAGGGTGCATACCCCGCCCAAGGCGGTACCCACAGCACCATGCATCAGCAGGCTTCGGAGAAACGCCCGAAATGCCTCGAGGTCTGCTTGCGAGTCCGCCTGCACAGCGGTGTCCCGGGTGTGGTCATGGCTCTTGTCTGTGACATCCATGCCGGAAGCAACGCGGTGAAATACCGCGTAGAAGCCCACGCCCACGCTGATCAATACCGCCGTCACAGTCAGCGCATCGAGAAAAGCCGACAACACCGCAGAAACAATTGAGAAAAAAAACGCCAGCAGCTTTTTGGATCGTACATTCAGCAGAATCTTGGTGAAGACAAAGAGGAGCAGGTCCTTCATGAAGTAGATGCCTGCCACCATGAACATCAGCAGCAAAATCACCTCAAAGTTGGCTTCCGCCTCGTGGAAAACACTGTGGGGATCAGCGAGCCCTAACAGTATGCCCTCGATCGCCAGCAAGCCGCCGGGCTGCAGCGGGTAACAACGCAAAGCCAACGCCAGGGTGAAAATAAACTCCGCAATGAGTGCCCAGCCAGTGACAACAGGCCCCGCGATCATCAACAGAAGAGGGTTGATGACAATGAACCCGATGATGGTTTGCTTGTACCAGTTCGGGGATTCGCCGAGGAAGTTGCTCCAGAACGCGTTCAAAGAAGAGTCACTCATAGTGGATAGTCCATGTCGTTGTTATCACTCATCGCCATAGCGGTAGGCTCGCACCTGCGGGCTGGCTGAATACAGCTAGGAGCCGGGATCATCTAAAGATCGGCCGGACGCACTGTACACCGGATTAAAGGTTGCAGGGTATACGGGTGCTGCCGTGAGTTGGTTTTTGCACTGTTCTTGCGTTGTTTTTTTGCATTCTGATGTCGCAGTGCATTCCCAAATCGCCTCTAAAACAGGTTCTTGTGCTGAAGCGAGGGGATTCCTAGACTGTGCGCCTCTCAACGAAGGATACCGGCGCTGTGCTCGACATTTCTGTGCTACCGACAGAGCCTCAGGCGGAAGACTGGGGATTCGTCTTTTCTGGCCGCAACACCGTGACCTCGCTGCGTGGGCAGCCCGGTATGCCCTGGCGGCTTAACGAGGTGAGTGAGCAATGGGGCGTCGACTTGGCTGACGCGGTGCCCGTTGGCCGATGGCAGGACCGGGGCGCGTGGGCATTCTCCGTGCCCGCGAACAGTATCAATCAGATGGAGCAGCTTACCGGCAATCTGTACGGGCTGCTCGGCAGAGTGGAGGACGCGCTGTTTCATGCGCATGGGCGGGCGTATCAGCTCTTATATTGGTTAGATACCCATCGGCATTGCGGACGCTGCGGCACGCTGACCCGGGCCATTGAAGATGGTAGGGCGGTGCTCTGTGACAGTTGCTCCCTCAGGGTCTATCCGCGGGTTTCGCCCTGCGTCATTGTGCTGGTGAGTAAGGGTGACAAGTTGCTGCTGGCCGCCGCAGCAGGGTTTCAGAAGCGGTTTTACAGCACGTTGGCGGGCTTCATGGAGCCGGGCGAGACCTGCGAGGATGCGGTGATTCGGGAGGTGCGTGAAGAGGTCGGCATTGAGGTAGGCAACATACGCTACTTCTCCTCCCAGCCCTGGCCCTTCCCCAGTCAGGTGATGCTGGGTTTCTTTGCCGAATGGCATTCCGGTGATCTCGCTTTGAATCCCGATGAAATTGAGGATGCTGACTGGTTTGATGTCAGTGCGATGCCACCTACACCCCCCAATGCCTCTATTTCGGGGCAACTGATTTCCCACTTCATTGAGAGCCTGTAAGCGCTATGGATTTTATTCTCGATATCGCCGAGTTTTTGCTTCAAGCCATTATTTTGCTGGCGGTATTTCTGGTGGCCTTTGCCGGCGTTATGGCGCTCAGCCAGCGCAAGCGCGGGGCAGGTGAGGACGGCACCGTAGAAGCGCGATCGCTCAATGAGCGTTTTGAAATGCATGAGGAAGCGGTGCGCGCGGTGATCGAGGATCCACTGGAGAGCAAAGCCCGCGGTAAGGACCAGAAGAAAGAGAAGAAAGCGAAGCGCAAAGCCATTAAACAAGCCTTGAAGGCAGAGGATGATGGCCAGGCCCTCCGCCCTCGTGTGTTCGTGCTCGATTTTGACGGTGATATGCAGGCCAGTCAGGTTGATCAGTTGCGCGAGGAAGTGTCCGCGATTCTGCCGGTGGTTGGTGAGGCAGATAAGGTTCTGCTGCGCCTCGAGAGTGGCGGTGGAGTGGTTCATGGCTACGGCCTGGCTGCCAGCCAGCTCATGCGCCTCAAGGATGCAGGGATTACGCTGACGATTTCGGTGGACAAAGTCGCCGCCAGCGGCGGTTACATGATGGCCTGCGTGGGTGACGAGATCATCGCCGCGCCCTTTGCCATCCTCGGCTCGATTGGCGTGGTTGCGCAGCTACCTAACTTTCATCGATTGCTCAAAAAGAATGATATCGACTTCGAGATGCACACCGCGGGTGAGTACAAGCGGACCCTCACGGTATTCGGTGAAAACACGGATAAGGCCAGGGAGAAGTTTCAGGCAGATATCGATGATATCCACGTACTCTTTAAGGAATTCGTCTCAAGCAACCGACCGGTTGTCGCCATTGACGAGGTTGCTACCGGGGAATTTTGGTTCGGACAGCGGGCGCTTGAGAAAAATCTGGCGGATCGCTTATGTACCTCCGACAGCTTTCTGGTCGAGCATCTTGAGGGGTACGACCTGATTGAAATCCGCTACCGCGTCAAGCGAAGCTGGCAGGAGAAGTTGAGTTTGGCCGCTGAGATGGCGGTGGAGCGGGGTTTTCGCCGGCTGCTCAAGTCAGAGCGGGATCAGCAGTTTCTGTAGTGCCAAGCGCCATGACCGCGTGGTGGTGGGAGAGGAAAATCTCACCGCTCAGGTGATTGAGAAAATCGCTTCGCTGTAGCGCGTCCATGACCGGGCCTTTCACCTCGCTGAGGTGTAATGCAATGCCGCGCTCTTTCAGGCGGGTATTGATCTCTTCCAGCGCTTCCAGAGCGCTGAGATCAATCGCGTTTACGGCCGGGCACATCAGAATGACGTGGGCGAGATCCTCTCGAAGCGCCGCCTGCGCAAACACCGTGTCCTCGAGATAGGCCGCATTAGCAAAATACAGCGACTCGTCGATACGCATGGACAGGATATGCGGGTCGGTCACAACGTCGTGTCGATCGACATTGCGATAGTGCTCAGAACCCGGCACCTGACCGACCACCGCAAAGTGGGGTCTGCTCGTGTGGTAAAGATGCAGGCCCACCGAAGCCCCAACGCCAGCCAGCACACCCAGTTCTACTCCGGCCAATAGGGTCACAGCAATCGTGATCACGATGGCCCAGAAGTCGGCGGCGCGGTAGCGACGGGCGAGGGTGATCGTCTTAAAATCGATCAAGCTGATCACAGCGACAACAATCGTGGCCGCCAAAACAGCCTTGGGCAGAAAGTAGAGCATTGGGGTAAGAAATACCGCTGCCAGCGCGATGCCGACTGCGGCCAACACTGACGCCATTTGGGTTTCAGCCCCCGCATCAAAGTTGACGACTGATCGCGAGAAGCCGCCTGTGACGGGGAATCCGCCCGATATGGCAGCCGCCGTATTCGCTGCACCGAGCCCAATCAACTCCTGATCAGGGTCGATGCGCTGACGCCGCTTCGCTCCCAGGGTCTTGCCCACCGAAACCGACTCTATGAATCCTATGAGTGCTATGAGAAACGCGGGTAACGCCAATTCCTGAATTAAAGGCCAGCTGATGTGGGGAGCGCTGAAAGCGGGGAGGCCGCTCGGAATGTGCCCAACCAACGACACGCCCCCAGCCTCGAAACTCATCGCCGCAGAGAGTGGTATCAATACTGTCATGACCACAACCGGCGCGGAACGAATGATCAACTCTGCGGGGCGCCCTTGCAGGCCAATGATCGACAGCCAGTCGCTCAGCCGATACCGCGCAAGTAGGAGGAAACCGACGGATCCCGCCCCAATGGCGACTGTCAGGCTGTGCGCATCCATCAACTGAGTAAAGAGGTCATGGCAAAGTGAGAGGAGGGTGGCTCCTTTGATCGTGACGCCCAGAAGGGGGCCCAGTTGACCCAATGCGATGATGATGGCGGAGGCGGTAATAAATCCAGACACCACTGGATGAGAGAGAAAATGGGACACAAAACCAAATTTCAGCAGCCCCAATGCAATCAGCATCAAGCCACCAAGCAGGGCGAGGAGGGTTGCGGCACTGGCATAGTCCACTACGCCCTGTGAGGCGACTGCACCCACCGCAGACGCGGTCATCAGCGATGCAACGGCGACCGGGCCGACTGAAAGGGTTCGACTGCTGCCAAACAACGCATAAGCGATGAGAGGCAAGATTGAAGCGTAGAGCCCCATCTCGGCCGGTAGCCCGGCAAGGAGCGCGTAAGCGAGAGACTGAGGAATGAGCATGATCGTGACAATGACGGCCGCCAACGCATCATTGATGAGGCTGTCCCGAGTATAGGCTCGCAACCAGTCCGTCGCCGGTATGAATTTCGTCACGCTCAATGGATCCTGGTCAGCACGCTGCGTCGTTTTTGACCATCCACTCGCGGCCCTTCAGCATGGCATTCCAATAAATCCAAGGTAGCGCGTCGGCTTTTAGATGCCAGGCCAAGCGCGTCGGCTTCTGACCATTGAGAATCGCCTTCGGGAAGGAAGGTAGCAATTTGCCGCCGTATCCGAATTCTGCCAGCACGATTTTGCCGCTCTCTACCGTAAGCGGGCAGGAGCCGTAGCCGTTGTAATGAAGCGCCGCGGACTTGGCGGATCGATAGGCAAGCAGGTTTTCCGCGACCACGGGTGCCTGTGCGCGAGCTGCTGCCGCGGTTTTGGCATTCGGTGCATTCATCACGTCCCCACAGCTCCAGATATTGTCAAAGCGTTTGTGTTGCAGTGTCGCCTGATCGACGTCCACCCATCCCGATTCATCGGCGAGTGCTGATTTCGAGATGAAAGAAGGGGCGCACTGGGGAGGGCACACGTGCAACATATCGAAGGGTTTTTCGATTTCGCCCTCGGGGCTGCTAAAGGTCGCGACTTGTCTCGCACCGTCAATCTTGGTGAGGTTGGTTTGAAAATTTAAATTGGCGGCGTAACGCTCTACATACTTCATCAGAGCGGGGACGTAGTCGGCGACACCAAATAGCCCCGGTGTAGCGGTACAAAAATCGATTTGAATGTCCTTGAGCCGGCCCTGCTTGCGCCAGTGATCAGCCGACAGGTACATGGCCTTTTGTGGCGCGCCAGCGCACTTGATGGGCATGGGAGGCTGCGTGAACACAGCCCGCCCACCCTTAAGATTTTTGACGAGCTCCCAGGTATAGGGGGCCGTGTCATAGCGATAGTTTGAGGTGACACCGTTTTTGCCGAGGTTCTCGGCGAGGCCCTCGACGGCATCCCAATTTAAGGAGAGGCCAGCCGCGACAACCAACTGCTCGTATTGCACGCTATCGTCATTATTCAGTGCCAATGCATTGTTCAACGGGTCGAAAATCGTCACTGCGTGAGCAAGCCAGTTAACCCCTTTGGGGATGAGCGATGCCGTGTCTCGCTCTGTGGATTGCGCCTTAAAGACGCCTCGACCGACCATGGTCCAACCGGGTTGGTAGTAGTGCTTTTTAGCCGGATCGATCAGTGTGATCGAAAGCTGGGGCTGGCGCTTTTTCAAGCTTGCCGCTACCGCAATACCGGCTGCGCCGGCGCCTACGATGGCGATATCGCATCTGTGTAATGACATGTTGTGATCCCCTGAGACGATTAGTTTAGTTATGAGTGATTATTGATTTGTGAGTGAATCGATGTGTGGATGAGTCGCCACGCTTTAATTGTTCAGTCAGTCGAAAGTGATTCCTGAGCCGATAAAGACTTCATATCTGCGCCGCCGAAGGCATTGATCGGCACCTTGAGAAACAGCCGTCCTGAAGCGTCGACGGGGGGCAGATGACCTGCGCGCATGTTCACTTGAAGTGATGGCAGTATTAACGTCGGCATCGCTAATGTTGAGTCACGCGATTCCCGCATTGCCACAAATTCGGACTCGGAAACGCCTTGACCGACGTGGATGTTGCCAACCTTGTGTTCTTCCACGGTTGCCACAAAAGCCATGTCGCGCCCACCAGGCTGATAGTCGTGGCACACGTATACTTTGGTTTCTGCTGGCAGGGACAGGAGCCTCTGGCATGAAGCGAAGAGTGCTTTTGCATCTCCACCCGGGAAGTCGCAGCGGGCAGTGCCCGCGTCAGGCATAAAGAGCGTGTCCCCGACAAAAACGGCGTCTTCTATGCGATACGCCATACAGGCGGGCGTATGACCAGGCACGTGGTAGGCCTCTGCCTGAAGATCCCCTACGGTAAATGTGTCGCCATCACTCAGAATGCGATCGAACTGGCTTCCGTCGCGCCTGAAACTCTCATCCTCATTAAAGATGCTGCCAAAGGTATTTTGAATGGTGGTGATTTGGCCACCGATCGCGATATCGCCACCGAGCTTCGCTTTTATGTAGGGCGCGCTAGAGAGATGGTCGGCATGGATGTGGGTCTCAAGAATGTAGTCGACCTCGAGGTCTTCGGCTTGAACGTAAGCAATCAAGGCATCGGCGGACTGCGTAGAGAGCGTTCCCGAGGCGTAGTCGAGATCGAGGACTGGATCAATGATTGCGCAACGACGTGTCGCGCTGTCACTTACGACGTAGCTCAGTGTTGATGTCGCAGCGTCGAAGAAATGGCGCACTGTCATTGCCATTGTTCTGCCTCGCCCTCAGTAATGGATGGCGCTCAGCGTACCATACATTTGGATATAACGATATATCAATTGGGTATATAAGGGCGGCGATCACTTTCCACAATTCCTTATCTCGTTGCTACGTGACAAGCTTAGCAAGCCGCTTGCCACGAAACGACACACCAGCCATGAGATGCGCCGAATGACACCACAACCGACTCAAATGCGCGCAGTTCGCCTTATCGGTCATGGCGGGCCGGAGATGCTCGAATACCGTGAGGACGTGCGGCTCCCTTTACCAGGAACCCGAGAGGTTCTCATCAAAGTCGGTGCGGCGGGCATCAACAACACCGACGTCAATACCCGCGTGGGTTGGTATTCCAAAGGCGACGGCGATGCCGAGGACGCGAGCTGGGGAGGGCAGGCGCTCAGTTTTCCTCGGATCCAAGGCGCCGATATTTGCGGGGAAGTGGTGGGTGTCGGAGAAGGCGCTGATAACGGGCTAATTGGGAGCAGGGTGTTGGTTGAGCCCTGCCTGCGAGAGGCCAATGGTGAGACGCTCCCGTCCCCGTGGTACATCGGGTCCGAATGTGACGGCGGGTTTGCTGACTATGTGACCGTGGCCGCACGACATGCATATCCCATTGAAACAGCGCTATCAGACGCAGAATTAGCGTCTTTTCCCTGCTCTTACTCCACGGCAGAAAACATGCTGACCCGCGCGCGAGTCACCGAGAATGACACGCTGCTCATCACCGGCGCCTCGGGCGGGGTCGGCTCAGCCGCCATGCAGCTGGCGAAGGCCCGTGGCGCGCGCGTCATAGCGGTCGCAGGCGCTGTAAAACAGGAATCGGTGCTGGATGTGGGTGCTGACCAAGCCATTGTAAGAGGCACTAGCTTGGAGGCCGCATTAGGCGAAAATGCCGTGGATGTCGTGATTGACCTGGTGGGTGGCGACGAATGGCCTGAATTACTCACGGTTTTGCGGCCTTTTGGCCGTTATGCGGTGTCTGGCGCCATCGCTGGGCCTATTGTGGCGCTCGACCTGAGAACACTGTATTTAAAGGATCAGCGGTTCTTAGGCTGCACAGTGCTGGATGACGGCGTGTTCGCTCGATTGGTGGGCCTCATTGAACAGGGTGATATAAAGCCCCTGCTAGCGCGTTCGTTTGCCTTGGAGTCGTTGTCTGAGGCCCAGGCGTTCTTCCTTGATAAGCAGTTCACGGGCAAATTGGTGATTGATATGGCGCTCTGAAGTGATGTCGGAAGACGACCTTATATCCCTAATCCCGGCGGGGGTTGTATCATAACTTCCTTAAATGTATATTTACGTCAGTTATAGCAACCTTTATGGGGTGCGGGCTACCATGGAAACCAAGAAAAAGAGCGCCAATCAGGAGATCAGTAGCTGGCTGGCAACAGTGGGCTCAGATGCCCCCTTACAGCATAGTAACCCTGCCTCTTTGTATCTAGCGTCACTCCAGGGCTCAGAGGCCAGCAGAACGACCGCCCGCTCAGTGATGAAGCAGATCGCCGTATTGTGTGATCAAACCCCGGATACCTTTCCCTGGCACCGGCTGGATCGCGCCACGGTGCTGGCTTTAATGGAGAAACTGAAGCAAAAAGGACTGTCGGACAACACCCGTAATCTCTACCTGTCGATTATCAAGGGTGTTTCGCGTGAAGCCATGCTGCATCAGCAAATGAGCGACCATCAGTTCAGCCTCATTGAGCAGATCCGTGCGGTGAAGCTGCAGAGGCTCGCTGTGGGACGTGCACTGCACATTGATGAGATCGCCAGCCTCATAGACCACTGCCTGCACGATGAAGGCGCCGCAGGCGTCAGAGATGCGGCGTTATTGGGCATTTTATTTGGCTGCGGGCCGCGACGCGCCGAAGTCGTCACGATCGACATCAACAAAATCAATTTCAGCGACCGGTCTATCAAGGTCATAGGCAAGGGCAACAAGGAGCGAGAGCTTGAAATGCCGCCTAGGACAATCGATTTGGTCAAAACTTGGCTTGAGGAGTCTGGGCTGCAGTTTGGGCCGCTATTTAGGCCGGTTAACCGCTGGAATCAAGTTGCAGAGGACCGGCGGCTGACCGCGCGAGGAGTTTACGACATTGTCACCCGACGCGTGAAACAGGCCGGCCTCGATAAGGCCTCGCCACATGACTTACGGCGGAGCTTTCTGACATATCTACTTGATAATGGTGAGGATTTAGCCACCGCAGCTGATATGGCGGGCCACGCCAGTGCGGATACCACCCGGCGCTATTTAAGACACCAAAAACGCAGAAACCGGGCGGCAGCAGATAAAATTGATTTTTAGGTGCGAACTCACGGTCAGGCGCTAATGCCGCTAGCGGATCTCTATTATCTCGAACCCTTGCTCGGCCGTCCGCCACTTCATCACTAAATCGTATAGTTTGTTAGCAATACGTGCGTTATTCACACCGATTTGATCCCCCGATACGGTGCAACTGCTGGAGTTGAGCGTAACCGTATTCTGTCCACTGATGAAATCTGAGTCGAATCGAACAACCTCGAAGGATGAGGACGTTTGTTCTGTTCCACCCATGCCGTCGTGCGCGATGGCAGTTATGGTATGTGGGCCCGCGCTCAAGCCACTGTAGTTGAAC
>CBFHIW010000046.1:0-23685 GCA_965656065.1 Luminiphilus sp.
TCGCGCAGGGCCTTACAGGCTTGTGCACCGGAATAATCAAACTCGCAGGCCTGACCGATGACAATCGGTCCAGCGCCCAGAATCAGAATGCTCTCGATATCAGATCGACGCGGCACGCTCTAGCACTCCTCACTCATTTTTTTGTCTGCTCCATCGCCGCGATGAAGGGTTGAAAGAGATTGGCCGCATCGTGAGGCCCGGGACTGGCCTCGGGATGGCCCTGAAAACTGTAGGCCGGCACATCCTTGCGCGCGATCCCCTGAAGCGTGCCGTCGAACAAGGACCGGTGAGTCACCTCAAGTGTGTCGGGAAGATCCTGCTCGGAGACAGTGAAGCCATGGTTCTGGCTGGTCACCATCACAGTCTGGTCACTCAGGTTTTGCACGGGGTGATTGGCACCGTGATGGCCGAACTTCATCTTCTCAGTGCGCGCCCCGCTGGCCAGCGCCAGAATTTGGTGCCCCAAACAAATCCCGAACAGTGGGACTTTGCGATCCATCACCTCACGTGCAAGCGTGATCGCATACTCGCAAGGCTCGGGATCCCCCGGCCCGTTGGAGAAGAACACGCCATCGGGCGCATGGGCCATGACCTCGTCAATCGTCGACTGCGCGGGCATGACCGTCACCTTGCAACCGAGATCCACCAGAATGCGCAAAATGTTGCGCTTCACACCGAAATCCAAGGCGACCACCGAGAAAACCGGCGCGCGCGTCTCGGGTGCCTCCCCCGCTGTGGCGGGCAGTTGCCAGGTGCCCTCGGTGCACTCATAGGGCTCCGAGGTTGTCACCACCTTGGCCAGATCCATGCCCTTGAGGCCGGCGAACGCCCTCGCCTGCTCCAATGCTTGCGTCTCATCGACCTCGGCGCCCGCCATGATGCAACCGCTCTGGGCACCGCCGTCGCGGAGAATCCGTGTCAGCTTCCGGGTATCGATATCGGCAATCGCCACCGTATCCTCGGCGATCAGGTAATCACTGAGGCTCTGTTCGGAGCGAAAATTTGAGGCCAACAAAGGCAGGTCACGGATAATCAATCCCGCTGCCTGTATGCCGGAGGATTCCTCATCCTCTCTGGTGACGCCGGTGTTGCCGATGTGCGGGTAGGTCAGGGTCACGATCTGTCGGCAGTAGGAGGGATCTGTGAGGATCTCCTGATATCCGGTCATCGCGGTATTGAAGACCACCTCACCCACTGTTGTGCCGGAAGCACCGATGGAGAGGCCGCGGAAAATCGTGCCATCTTCCAGTGCGAGGACAGCGGGTTGAGACAAACGGACCTCCCAGTCGTTGTTGCCACGCGTGCCAATCGGGTGCACGAGTAGGCCGGGTCAAATTCACCCTGTGGTCGCATATTGCGGACGTTTAGCGCGTGATGGGGTCGAAAATAACCCCGCGCGAGCTGGGACTGCAGTCTACGGCAAAGGGCGTGGCCTGTCTATTTTTTGGGCTACATCCCGCCCCCTGCCGATGTCGGTTACACTGCGCGCCCCTCCGCTCAGGAAACCATCCCATGTCCCTGATAGAGCGCTATTTTGCGGGCAAGACAGCTGCCATCTCCGGTGCCGGGGATGGGATAGGCAGAGCGCTCAGCCAGCGTCTGAATGCAGCCGGCTGCCACCTCTGGCTCTCAGACATTAACCCCGAGACGCTCGCTGAGACCTGTGCGTCGCTGGATGACGCTCGCGGGCGCGTCACGTCGCAGGTGGTGGATTGTGGCCAGCGAGACGCACTGTTTTCATGGGCGGAGGCCGTCAGCGCCGATACCGGCAGTCTCGATGCACTGTTCAACAACGCCGGGGTCGGTTACGGCGCGCGGTTCGCTGACTCCAGCGAGGCGAACTTTGAGTGGCTGATCGATATCAACTTTTGGGGGGTGGTACACGCCACCAGAGCCTTCCTGCCTCTCCTTAATCAGGCCGAGCGCGGGCACCTCGTCAATCTCTCCTCTATTTTCGGAATGGTGGGCATCCCAACACAAAGCGCCTATAACGCTGCCAAATTTGCGGTGCGCGGTTTCAGTGAAGCGCTCCAAGCGGAGTACATGGGCTCGAATCTGTTTGTATCGAGTGTTCATCCTGGCGGTGTCCAGACCAACATTGCGCGATCCGCGCGCACCGACGGCGCAGAGGGCATGGCCGATGCCGATGAGCGGGATCAGCAGTTCCGGCGCCTCGCCAAAACCACACCCGAGCGCGCGGCGGACATCATCCTGCGTGGCACCGCCCGCGGTAAACGCCGGATCATGGTGGGCTGGGATGCCTGGTTAATTCTGCAACTTACAAAAATTCTCCCGACCCGGTACCACTGGATTACAGCTCGAGTAGTCGATGACTGACACCGTCGTCACGGGCTCGCTGGCGGGCACGGAGCGATTGGATCGTCAGTCTCTCGCCCTGCTTTTTATTGGCCTTTTCGCAACGGCCATCGGTCAGGCCTTTGTGTTCGCTATCCTGCCCCCGCTGGGGAGGTCGGTGGGCCTCGATGAAGTTCGCATCACCGCCATCATTTCGACATCAGCGCTTATCTTCACGCTGGTCGCGCCCTTTTGGGGCCGTTTCTCGGACCAGATTGGTCGCAAGCCCGTCATCCTCATCGGGCTCATGGGCTATTGCATTGGTTCGCTTGCCTTTGCCGTGCTGTTTTCCCTCGCTGGGGATGGCGCCATCACTGGCCTCACACTATTCATCATCGCCTTGATCATCCGTTCGCTTCAGGCCGCTACTATGTCGGCCACCAGCCCCGGCTGCACCGCCTATGCGGCAGATCACACCGTGGCGCGGTTCCGCATCAAGACACTGGCTCGACTCTCCAGTGCCAATAGCATCGGGATGATCATGGGGCCGGTGATGGCCGGGCTGGTTGCCGGGCTCGGCCTATTAGCGCCACTGGTGGTCGCGTCGTTTATGTCGGGGCTGGCCGCGGTCATCATCGCCCTGAAACTCTCGAAAGGCGTAACGCCGCGAGCAACACAGTTGAAGCCCAGACGCCTAGGCTATTTTGACGCCCGACTGCGGGTCTATCTGTTCTCCGCGATCGGTGCTTTCACAGGTTTTGCAATGGTGCAGCAAACGCTGGCCTTTCGATTACAGGACGTGCTGAATCTCTCCGGCATTGAGACCGCGCAGTACACGGGCTGGGCGATGATGGTATCGGCTGCCAGCTCCCTGTTCATGCAAATCGTGATCGCACAGCGTTTCGCCGGGCCAGCCATTCAGCTCGTGCGCTGGGGGGGCGGCCTGCTGTTGGTCGGCACCGTGATCATCAGCGCGCTGGATAGCTGGGGGGCCGTGCTGACCAGCATGGTTTTGATCGGCGCAGGTCTGGGGCTACTGATGCCCGCCGTCGCAGCCGGTGCCTCTCTCGCCGTGGGGGCTGAAGAGCAAGGCAGCGTGTCTGGGTTGGTAAGCGCCTGCCCTGCCGCAGGATTTGTCCTGGGCCCTATTAGCGGCGGCTTTCTCTACCAGTACTATCAGCCCGCAGCGGGCTGGGGCGCGGTGTTGATTCTGCTCATCGTCTTCGCGGTGACGCTGAGGCCCCGCAGAGATCCTGCCCTATCGCAAGCGTAACTCTGCCGATCAGTCGGCCGCAGGCAATGACTCAATGGCACGCCGAATACCCTCGGGAACCGGGGCTGAACGACCCGACTCCCGATCGACAAACGCGTGGGTAAACGTGCCGGTGACGCAACTTTGCTCCGCATCTGATGCAAACACGCCGACTTCCCAGCGTATCGACTTCTCGCCGATGCGGAGTACTTTGAGCCCCAGCGTCAGCGTCGCGGGATAACTGGCAGGGGATAAATAGTCAGCGCTCGAATGCACAACGTAGCCCACGACGGAGTCGACGCCCGGGCGCAGGCCACCCTCCTCAATCAGGAACCGATTCACCACCGAATCAAAATAGGCGTAGTAGGCAACATTATTAATGTGCCCATAGATGTCGTTATCCGCCCAACGGGATTCGAGGGCATAAAAGATCGGATAGTCCGACCGCGCAGAAGGCGTCGCACGGTCGCTCACGCCGAACCACTCCAGGCCGCGGTATACAGCGCCAAGGCGGCAGCTTCATCGACCTCGACCGGATTGTTCACCAACAGGCGCTGCTGCAGCATGGCGTCAGCGGCCAGCATCGGCAGGTCGCGCTCCGGCACATCAGCCGCGGACAGCGAGGTCGGCAGTGCCGCATCAGCAATGAGATCCTCAAACCACCTCACAAAGCCCTCAAGGCCCGGCGCAAGCGGCTCGGGCAACAAGGGTGCCAGTTCCATATAAAGCGCCTCTGCGGCCGGCGCGTTAAAGCGCAACACCGCCGGCAGCATGAGCGCGTTACTGAGCCCGTGGGGCATGTGGTAGTGGCCGCCCAAGGGATAGGCCAGCGCGTGCACCGCGGCAACCGGCGCGTTGGCAAAGGCCTGGCCTGCCAGCGTGGCGCCCAGCAACATGGCCTCTCGCGCCGCGACGTCGTCGGGGTGAGACAACACGCGTCGCTGATTAGCACTCAGCAGGGTCAGCGCCTGCCTTGCGAGCATGTCAGACACCGGGTTCTTTTTAATCTTCGAGGTATACGCCTCAATGGCGTGCACCATGGCATCGATACCGGTCATGGCCGTCACGTGAGCCGGCAGGCCCAGTGTCAGTTCGGCATCGAGCACCGCGATATCGGGTAGCAATACAGGAGAGCTGATGCCCGCCTTGGTGGTCTCGCCCGTGGTGATCACCGCCACCGGTGTGACCTCGGACCCGGTGCCCGCTGTGGTAGAAATCAGAATAAGTGGCAACCGACCCCCGACAACTTGGTCTACACCGTAGGCTTCTGCGAGCGTTTGGTTGCCCGCCGCCAGCACGGCGATGGCTTTGGCAACATCCATTGAGCTGCCGCCGCCGAGCGCGACTACACCATCTGCCCCGCTCGCTTGCAGCACCGCCAGTGCGTCCAGCACCACCGACTCGGCAGGGTCTGCCGTCACCTCAGAGAAAAGACCGACGTGCTCGCAGGTCGCGGCCATGGCGTCCTGCACGGGGGCAACCAAACCCACTGTGACTAAGCCGGGGTCCGTTACCAGCAGCGGTCGCTTAACGCCCAGCTGGGTGCAATACGCTCCCACCTCTCGCGCAGTACCTAAACCGACGCGAAGCTCTGGAGCGGTATTGAACCGATAGCCGGTCATATCAGAACGTGAGTATCACCTTGCCCTTGGCGCGGCGTTCCATCATTGCCGCGTAGGCACCCTCGTACTCTTCAATCGGGAACAGATCGGTGATGACCGGCTTGATCTTGCCTTCCTCAAACCATTGCCACAGGGTGTCGATGTTGGCCAAGTGCACCTCAGGCTCTTCCATCGTAAACCGGCCCCAGAACACGCCCACAATCGAGCAGCCTTTCAGCAAGGTCAGGTTGAGAGGAATGCTCGGAATCGGCCCCGACGCAAATCCAATTACCAGGTAGCGTCCGTTCCAGCCCATGGAACGCACTGCGGGCTCGCTGAAGTCGCCCCCTACCGGGTCGTATACGACATCAACGCCGCGACCGCCTGTGAGTTCTTTTACGCGGTCCTTCACGGACTCCGTGCTGTAATTAATGGTGTGATCAGCACCCAGCTCTTTACACAGTGCCAGTTTGTCGTCGCTGCTCGCGCCTGCAATCACCGTTGCACCCAGCGCCTTGCCCAGCTCAACTGCCGTGCTGCCGACGCCGCCTGCGGCACCCAATACCAACATCGTCTCGCCCGGCTGAATGTTCGCCCGCTGCACCAGCGCATGGTAGGACGTCAGGTACGTAATCGTGATTCCGGCGGCCGCCTCGAAAGACAGCGCCGGCGGCTTGGGTAACACCGCCAGTTCGTTGGCGACGATCTCCTCGCAGAAGCTCCCGGAGCCGCCGCTGTGGATCACTTCGTCACCCACCTTCCAGCGAGTGACAGCCGCTCCAACTTCTTCGACCACGCCAGCACACTCACCGCCCGGGATGAACGGTAGCTCGGGCTGGAACTGATACTTGCCCTGGATGATCAGAACGTCGGGGAAATTAAGCCCTGCGGCTTTCACCCGAATCCGCACATCGTTATCGCCCAACTCCGGCGACGGCCAGTCCTCCACCAAGTCCAGACGATCGGGCAGGCCGTGCTCACGACAAACGACGGCTTTCATTTAAAACACCTCGAACAAGCCAGCAGCGCCCATGCCGCCACCGACGCACATGGTGACAACGACGTATTTAACGCCGCGGCGCTTACCCTCAATCAGCGCGTGGCCAAGGAGTCGCGAGCCACTCATGCCATAGGGGTGGCCCACAGCAATCGCGCCGCCGTCGACGTTGAGCTTGTCGTTGTCGATGCCCAGGGTATCGCGGCAGTGCAGTACTTGTACCGCAAACGCCTCGTTCAGCTCCCATAAGCCGATGTCATCGACTGTCAGGCCGTGCTCCTTGAGAAGCTTTGGCACCGCAAACACCGGGCCAATACCCATCTCATCGGGTTCGCAACCAGCCACCGCGATCCCGCGGTAGGCACCGAGAGGATTCAAGCCCAGCTTCTCAGCAGTCGCCGCTTCCATCACGACCTGCGCCGACGCGCCATCAGACAACTGGGACGCATTGCCTGCAGTAATCGTGCCGCCTTCGATCACGGTTCGCAGACCCTGAACCCCTTCTAGCGTCGAGGCGCGAACACCTTCGTCAGCGCTCACTGTCGCTTCAGCCGTCGACTGCTCTCCTGTTTCCTTGTCATAGACGATGCGCTCACAGGTCACGGGAACCAGCTCGTCTTCAAACTTACCCGCCTCGTAGGCCGCCGCCGCGCGCTGCTGGGACTGCAGGCCATATTCGTCCATGGCGTCCCGGCTCACGTTGTATCGCGCCGCGACCACCTCAGCGGTTTGCAGCATCGGCATATAGATGTCCTTGTGCATGGCCAGCAGCTCTTCATCGGCAGCGCGGTGCAGGTTCATGTGTTCGTTCTGCACCAACGAGATGGAGTCCACCCCGCCGCCAACGGCCACGTCCATGCCGTCATGAATGACCTGCTTGGCCGCAGTCGCGACCGCCATCATGCCCGAGGAGCACTGGCGATCGATTGTCATGCCCGACACCGTGACCGGAAGGCCCGCGCGAAGTGCCGCGGTGCGGCCGATGTTCCCGCCCTGGCTGCCCTGAGTCAGCGCAGCGCCCATGATGCAATCCTCAATGCGATCCGGCTCGATGCCAGCGCGCGCGACCGCGGCGCTGATGGCGTGTCCGGCCAGAGTCGGCGAAGCCAAATTGTTGAAGCCCCCGCGGTAAGCCTTACCAATCGGGGTGCGTGCGGTTGAAACGATGACTGCTTCTCTCATGTTCGTATCCTTTCTCTCGTATTAATCATTTATTGGTTGGGTAGGCCGCTCAGCTTGTAGCTGAAGAGACCGCCGTTAGCTGGTGGACTGCGACGCGCGAATCACAACGCTGCCGGTATCAGCAGCATCGCCATCAACCCATTTCCAGCCCAAGGCCCTTGGCCGCCTGGCCCACCATTTTGATGCTCTGCTCAAAGCCCGCTTGGAGGGCGCGCTCGCCGCCCTCGGAGATTTGCGCCCAATTTGCCGCGATGCCCTCGGGGGTTTGCTCTGCCTCGGGTAACCACATGCCTTCCGTCTCGACAATCTTGGCCACGGCAAAGCTACCAGCCCCGGCCGCTAAAATCGTGCGGGTCGGCGCGTCTTCTGAGACGAGATACAGCACTGCGGGTGTGACCGTTTCCGGGGTGAGTAGCGCAAACGCTTTCTCCTCAATGAGGCCCTCGGTCATCCGTGTACCCGCTGTTGGCGCCAGCGCATTGATTTTGACGTTGTACTTGGCGCCCTCTTGCGCCAGCGTGTTCATCATGCCGACGACACCCATCTTGGCGGCGCCGTAGTTGGTTTGTCCGAAGTTACCGTAGAGCCCGCTGGAGGAAGAGGTCACCACAATGCGGCCGTATTCCTGCTCTTTCATGATGTCCCAGCACGTCTTGGTGCAGTGAACCGTGCCCATCAGGTGCACATCGGTCACCAGACGAAAATCCTCGACTGACCCTTTAGAGAAGCTCTTGTCCCTGAGAATGCCGGCATTATTGACCAGGATATCGAGACGACCCCAACGGTCCATGGTCTGCGCCACCATATCCTGCACCTGCTCTAGGTCCGCCACGTTGGCGCCGTGGGCCATCGCCTCGCCACCAAGTGCCTCGATCTCGGCCACCACATCGAGCGAGGCCTGTGAGTTCGCCCCTTCACCCGAAACGGAGCCGCCGAGGTCATTGACCACCACCTTGGCGCCGCGCTTGGCCAATTCAATGGCGTGGCTTCTGCCCAGGCCACCGCCGGCGCCGGTCACCAGCGCCACTTTGTCGTCATATCGAATCGTCATGTACTGTCTCCCGCTCTCTTAACCAATGATCGACATGCCGAGCCACTCGGCATACACCGCAGGGGTGTCTTCCCCCTCGATCTCGACCGTAACCGCCTGCTTGACCAAAAACCGGTTCGCGTCTTTACGATCGACTGACATGATCTCGGTATGCGCACGCACTCGCTTGCCTGCGCGCACGGGGTTTAAGAAACGCACCTTGTCGAGCCCGTAGTTCACGCCCATGACAATCCCTTCCGGGTAAACGCCATTTTCCGAGCAGAGCTTGGTCAATAGCGACAGCGTTAAAAAGCCGTGGGCGATAGTGCCACCAAAGGGTGTCTGTGCAGCAGCAGCTTCGTCGATGTGAATGAACTGGTGATCCTCGGTGCAGTCAGCAAAAGTGTTGATGCGCTCCTGATCAATTTCGAACCACTCCCCCGGCGGCAGCTTTGTTCCCGCCTGCGCCTCCATTTCTTCTGGCTTCACCATCGTCAATGCCATTGCTGATTTCTCCTCAGTGTTATCGGTCTTCAACCATCGCGGAAAGTCGCGGCGACCTCGCCGGCTTCCGCCAAGTATTGCTTGATCTCATTGCGCCCCACCACCATGCGGTGCACCGCGTCGGGCCCGTCTGCGAGGCGCAGGGTACGCTGCCCCGACCACATCTCAGCCAGCGGCGTATCCTGCGACACCCCGATGCCGCCGTGCATCTGAATCGCATCGTCGATGACTTTGAGCGCCATGTTGGGCACCACCGTCTTGATCATCGAGATCCAAATACGGGCTTCTTTCGGCGACGTGTGGTCCATCATCCACGCCGTCTTGAGCGTGAGTAACCGGGCCTGCTCAATATTCATGCGGGCATCGGCGATGATGTCGATATTGCCACCCAGCTTATAGAGGGGCCGGCCAAACGCTTCACGCTCGGTCGCGCGCTCACAAAGCCACTCAAGCGCTTTTTCCGCTGAACCGATGGAGCGCATGCAGTGGTGGATGCGACCCGGTCCGAGACGGCCCTGCGAGATTTCGAAGCCGCGGCCGGGTCCAAGAATGATGTTGTCCTTGGGCACCCGCACATTTTCGAGCTTGACGCGCATGTGTCCGTGCGGCGCATCTAACATGTTGAACACTTTGAGAGGTCGGACAATATTCACCCCGGGGGTATCCATCGGCACAAGGATTTGCGACTGCTGGAGATGCTTGGGCGCCTCGGGGTCGGTTTTGACCATGCAGATCATCACCTTGCAGCGGGGGTCGCCGGCGCCAGATGTCCAATGCTTCTCGCCATTGATGACCCACTCGTCTCCCTCGAGGGTGGCTGAGGTGCAAATATTGGTAGCGTCGGATGAGGCGACATCCGGCTCGGTCATGCCGAAGCAGGAACGGATCTCGCCCGCGAGCAATGGCTCCAGCCACTGCTTTTTCTGGGCCTCAGTGCCATATTTATGGAGCACTTCCATATTTCCGGTATCGGGTGCGGAGCAGTTAAAGACCTCAGCAGCCAAGCGGGACTTGCCCATCTCCTCGGCCAGGTAGGCGTATTCAACGGTGTTGAGGCCAGAACCCTCCTCACCGGTCAGAAAGAAGTTCCACAATCCGGCCTCGCGGGCCTGGGTTTTCAGCGAGCCCATGATCTCCGTCTGCCGGTCCGTGAGGACAAACGGATCATCTACCTCGATCTCGGCGACGAACTCGTGCTCCACCGGCATGACCTGCTCGTTAATGAAGCTTCGGACCCGCTGGAGCAGCGGCGCCACCTTTTCTGAAATACCCAAATCCATGACGTTTACCTCAAGCGGGGGCCTGATCGGCCTGTCGGTTCACTAAGCAGAGGCGCGGCTGACAGCGAGTGCTTGCCGCCTCTAAGATGACAAATTAATGGCATAAATTATGTCATTAAATCCAGAACAGCACCACTTTAGTTTCGCCAGTGGCTTCTGGACGGCGGCCGACATTAGCGCATGGCCATACGCCGAACAAGGCACGTCGCCATGCCAATCACCGATAACTACTATTATGAGCCGCTATACGCGGCTCGCCCACAGCGCAAAAACTTTGGGGCAGCACCCATAATTCGTATTTTTATCAGCGAGTTATGAGCCCACAGCAGCGTGACAATTCTCAGTATTGGCAGCGAGCGGTTTCGCAGAATCTGGGTTTTCGCAGGAGCCAAGGCTATCTGTTTGGCCAGTGATGCCGCCGCTACGTTAAGCCGACGCTGTTAGCCCCTTCCATCTACAGCGCTACCTATGGCGCTACTTCTTGACCCACTGCCCATTAGGAGCCTGAATGTATTGCCCCCGTGTGGTTTTATTGATCGCTTTTTGCCCCGCGAGGGATTCGACGGATTTCAGGTCAATGCCGTTCGAACGAGCGATAGATTGATAATTCGCACGGCGTTGGTCGTTAACCTGCCGCATGAGGCTCTTGGCATCCCCGGGAGCGCTCGGCGTCACCAGCCCCAGGTAGCCATTCTGCTGCTCACCCAGAAACCCCTTGGACTTGGCCGTATTCAGGTCCATTGCAGCGGCTGACAGCGTGAACAGCACAAGCAGTGTCGTCAGGATCAGTTTCTTAAGATGGGTCATTGCTGCCTCCTCAAAATGACGTCCCGCATCGCCTAGAACAGCTCGCTGTCTTCGGCGAAGAGATCATCAAGCTCCTTGTCTACCTGAACCTTGATCTCATGCTCGATCTTGACGTTGATGTTGAGCTCAATAGGGCCCTCTGGAGGTGCGACCGCAACCGTGGGCGTGCAACCCCAGCACCCGACAGCCAAAAGCATTATCGCGAAACAGCGTTGTGCCAGCATATCTGCCTCTCTCACGGACTCAGTGTTGTTGCTCAAACTACCGCGTCACCCACAAATTGACCGACTCAAGGGTTTGCAGGCTTTTCAATAGACTGAGCAGATTGTTCTCCAGAGTCAAATTCAATTTCACCTGGCGGCCATTCTCATAGTCCGGGTTGCTGCCCAGTACCGACGTCTGCAAAAACAGCACTCCTGATTGATCCAGGGTGATGTCGGCATCGAGCTGTTCAAAGCGCAGATTCGACAGCGCGGCAGCAACGGCGCTGACCCGTTGGTCAATCGCAGCGGGGTCCACCGACGGCTGGTACTGCAAAAATCCGGGCGTGCCCCTGAGGGTACCGGCATCGACCAGCACCATGCCGTTTTGCCAGACGAGTGGCAGTGCCGCAGTCGCTCTGCCCTGAATGTTGACCCCTTCGGTGCCGGCAATATCAACGACTGCGGCGAGATCAATATTGTTGAGATAAACCGTTCCCAATGGTCCGTCAGAAGAAAAGTCCCGGAACTGATCGATGACCAGTTCACCCCCCAATGCGCTGCCGTCGGCGTGGATCAGTAGCCAGCCCTGATCATCTTTGCCCACGGTGCCGGCCAGATCGGTCAGCGTGACACCGGTATTGACCGCATCGAGCGAGAGCTCGATGGGCGCCACGGGCACGATCTCGTTACCTGCGACGCGCAAATTAAAGGGGGCTGCTGTCAGCCCTGCCACACCCAGCCCGGCAGTGCTGAAGTACCCCTCTCTGGCCTGCCCCGACAGAGTCGCAGCGACCCCCTCGTCACGCCACTCGCCTAAGGCATCCAGGCTGAGGTTGAGACTTGCGATCTCTATGTCAGCCAACTCCGGAATCGAGGCCGACAGGGTCGACTGCAGTGACGGCCAATCCCACAGCGTGCTGTCTAGCTTCGCCTCAAAGCGGGTCGACTCACCTTCTTTATATTGGGCACTCAAGAAGCCCAGCGACCCCCAGGGCGCAAACCCTGTCAATTCAGCCTGAACAGCGCCACCCGTCGCACTGGCACTGGCGATCACATCGATACCGGGAAAGGACCTGCCATCCACCCGACACGCAATCTGCAGAGAGCCGCTCATACTTTGCTGCTCCACACTCGCCATCACCGACAGACCGCTACTGCGAAGGTCGGCTGCCCAGTCGGACCCTGTTACAACGAACTGCGTCTCTGATGTCTCCAATGAAACCGTGCCGCTGGCAGGATCCAGAAAACCCGTGATCGCAGTGCGAAAATCGCTGATCCGGGATTCACCCAGATCAATGTCGCTCAGAACAACCTCGGCATGAGGCAAGGTGATATCGATTTCGCCCAGCGCATCATCCCATGTCGCCTCAAGGCGCCCCGTGAGCCGCTCCTCCATGAGCGCTGATTCGAGCCGCGATGCGATCACGGTGGCGCTCCCCCCGCCCGTCTCACTGACCACAGCCTTCATCTCTGCGGTCACATGCCTGTCGGACAGCGGCGCCGGTAGCGGCAATCGGACTTCGGCCTGCGCTATGATCAGCGGAGACCCTGCCGGCCCTCCGGCGAAGGGAAACACCTCGAGTTCGAATGAGCTGGATGACGCAGACAGGTTCGGCACGAGCAGATCCCCCGTCACCGCAAAGGCGTTCTCGAGCGCTGACAGACGCCATCGCGATTGCACTGAGTGCGGCCCCGTCAGCGCAACGCTGCCGGCCCACTCGTTCACACTCTGCCGCGACCACTCAAGGTCGACACTGATATCCCCGCTCTGGGCGGCGAGTGCGCCACGGTCAAACGTGACAGGCTGCGTCATGCGCACCAAGAGCGCCTCATCGGCGATGTCCAGCTGCAATACCTCGATGGCCACAGACGATGACGCGAGGGTTGGCCACCACGATGCCTGCCGGAAATCGTCCAGCCGGAACCCCGCTTGCGTTGACTCAGCTGTCGGCCGCACCTCGGCGGCGGGCGACTGCGCAGGCCGCCACACCGCCCTGCGGCTGCTGACGGCCACCGCCGTGACAGGTTGTTGGAGATTCGGTCGCAGCTGCCACTGCCACTGCACTTTATCGGCAAGCAGCGCCCCCTGCGGGATCGTGACGGCAAGTCGCTCCACACTACCGCCTCGCCAGCTCAGAGACAGCTCAGAGAGCTGATCAAGGGTCCAGTCGGGCGGCAACCACCATCGTGCGATCTCGATTGCGGAGTAGCGTGACAGTGTCGCTCCCGCAACCACCATGACGAGCAAGGCGACAACGAGCGCGACGAGCCCTCTCTTCAGCACGACCTGACCTCCTCCGACAACAACTAGGCTGGCACCGGTAGCACCAGGGACTCTTTGACCTGCTCCATCACCACGTAGCTGGAGGAATCCATCACGCCGGGCAGGGTCAGCAACGTCTCTCCGAGCAGGATACGGTAGGCATTCATGTCGGCAACCCGCGCCTTCAGCAGGTAGTCAAAATTGCCCGATACGAGGTAGCACTCCTGCACCTCCGGCAAGTCCGCTGCGGCCGAGGTGAACGCCTCAAAGATGTCCTGCGATGTTCTGTTCAAACTGATCTGAACGAACACCACCAACCCTCTGTCTAGGGCACCCGGATTCAGCACCGCCTGGTAGTGCTGTATCACGCCTTCTCGTTCGAGCCTCCTGACCCGCTCTTTACAGGGCGTGGTACTTAAGCCCACCTTGCGCGCGAGCTCCGTGTGCGGCATCCGCGCATCTTGCTGCAGTAAACGCACAATATTCCGGTCGATCTTGTCCAGCTGATATGACTGATGATTCACCCGCTCATCCTCCTGCACCCACAAGGCAGTACCGGTTTACTGAAGATAATATCTCTTAATTTACGTTTTTATATAGTCATATTATCTTTTATAAATTATTTTTAATGATGAATACGCTTTCTATGGGTGTTATAAAAGCGTTTTTGACCTTCTTTGCCCCTGCCACGGAAGGCAGAATCCCGCCAAACTGGTTGCCGAAGACAACACCATGCAGTTGGGCGTCCCAAAAGAAATCAAGGCACAGGAGTTCCGGGTCGGTATGACGCCGGCCGGCGTCAGAGAGCTGGTGAACGCGGGCCACACTGTGCTGATCGAATCCGGAGCGGGAGATGCCATTGGCTTAACTGATGCCCTGTACCGCACGGCCGGTGCCTCGGTGGTCGACACCGCCGAGCAGGTGTTCGCCGAGAGCGACATGATCGTCAAAGTGAAAGAGCCTCAACCCCATGAGTGCCAACAGCTTCGACCCGAGCAACTCCTGTTTACCTACCTGCACCTCGCGGCCGACCCGCTGCAGGCAGACCTGCTAATGGCATCCGGGGCAACCTGCATCGCCTACGAGACGATCACCTCCCCACAAGGAGGCTTGCCCCTGTTAGCGCCCATGAGTCTGGTAGCAGGCAGGCTCTCGGTGCAGGCTGGCGCCCACCACATGGAAATTCATCAGGGTGGCAACGGTACTCTTTTGGGCGGCGTGCCGGGCGTGGCACCGGGGAAAGTCCTCGTCCTCGGCGGCGGCGTCGTGGGCAGCAGCGCAATCCGGGTAGCACTGGGCATGGGCGCAGAGGTGACGGTGCTGGACCGATCTGTCAGCCGCTTGGGCGAATTAGACGAACAATACCGGGGGCAACTCCGCACGGTGTACTCCACGGCAGAGGCAGTGGAGGAGCATGCCCGCGAGGCCGATCTGATCATCGGCGCCGTGCTCATCCCCGGCGCGTCAGCGCCTAAACTGATCACCACTGAGATGCTGGCTGACTTCAAGCCCGGCACAGTAATGGTTGACGTCGCCATCGACCAGGGAGGATGTTTCGAAACCTCGCGACCCACCACCCATGCGGATCCCACCTATGCGGTCGACGGCGTGCTGCACTACTGCGTGGCCAACATGCCGGGTGCTGTAGCGAGAACCGCGACGATGGCGTTAACCAATGCCACCTTGCCCTACGTCATACGTTTGGCGAACGAGCAAGTTGATTCGCTGTTGGCAGGGGACAAGCACTTTGCAGCCGGCCTCAATGTTGCCAACGGCAGGATTGTTCACCCTGCCGTGGCAGAGGCTTTGTCCAATGAAGCTAACCCCCCGAATTCCGATAGCAGCTTATTCGGGAGAAACACTTCTCAAACGGAAAACGCGCATCAATGTGAGGCGCCGGCCTGTGCAAATATCGCATGAATGCAATAAGCTCCAGACAAACAGGTTAAGGATGACCGAATAATGAAAAACCTTTTGCGCCAGAAGCGCCTTCAAAGATTGCGCAAGTCCCTGATGGGCAAGACGTTCGTACAAGTTAAAAATGGATTGGGTATTACCCATCGGATTCTGTGGGTCAGGGAATCCCGCTTCGGCCAGAGGGACATTCGCGTCGGCATTCAGTCCTCTGATAAAACCGCGGTGCGGTGGGTGAACTATGAGACTTTCATGTCAGCGAACCGAAGGTCGGCCTACGGATTTCCATGCCGGCGCCGCAAGCAAACAAATGATCTCACTCTCCCCGACAGAAGGTATGTGCCGATCAGCCCAGAAGCTTTACCGAGCATGCCCCATGTCGCAGAAGTGAGGGTTAAATAGACCACCAAAAGGCGCAGCACACTTTGCGCTCCAAGATGCAACCCAGAAGGCTCTTGGCACATCATTAAAAGAAAGCGGAAACCGGGAAGCCAGCGTGCATAAAGTCCAAGCCGATATTGAGCGACTGTCTGAACAGATACTGTCGTACTCGATGGAACGACTGCGGATGGACCCGCCAACCATCGATCACGCCCTGCCGCAGGCGACGCTGGAAGCGCTCGCGGGCCAGACCATTACCGAGGAGGGCCTGGGCGGCGTGGAGGCGCTGAAGCTCTTTGTCGACACGCTGGGCCCTGCCTGTATCTCTCAGGACCACCCCAGGTACCTCTCGTTCGTGCCGTCAGCCCCCTCGGAAGTCTCGACCCTGTTTGATCTGGTGGTAGGGGCATCGAACATCTGCGCCAGTAGCTGGCTCGAGGGCGCGGGTGCCATCTATGCAGAAAACCAGGCACTGCGCTGGATTTCTGATATCGCAGGATTGCCTGCGAAAGCGGGCGGCGTGTTTGTGAGCGGCGGGACCGCCGGTAATCTCTCTGCTCTGGTTGCGGCGCGCCATGATTGGCGGCAGGCACACCCGGAATACAGTACTCAACGCGGACTGGTCATTTCATCTCGCGGCGCGCACGCGTCGGTGGCACAAGCGGCGCAGGTGATGGATGCCGATTTGGTCCAGTCAGGTGGGCACCAGCTGACGGGCGCAGATGTGGCGGCAACGATTGCCGAGCTCAGCACAGAAGACCGAGCGCGGCTATTCGTCGTGGCCTGCACTGCCGGCACCACCAATCTTGGCATCATCGATGACATGAAAGGTATCGGGGAAGCCTGCGCCAAAGAGAAGCTGTGGTTCCACGTGGACGGCGCCTACGGCGGGGCTGCCCTGGCAGCACCGTCGGCCCGGCCGCTTTTCGACGGCATTGAACGCGCAGACAGCTTTATCGTGGACCCGCACAAGTGGTTGTTCGCGCCCTTTGACTGTTGCGCACTCATCTATGCCGATCCAGAAAAGGCGCGCAAAGCACACCGCCAGCACGGCGACTACCTCGAGGTGTATCACGACGGCACTTGGAATCCCAGCGACTACGCGCACCATCTGTCTCGCAGATCCCGCGGCCTGCCCTTCTGGTTTAGCCTCGCTGTGCACGGCACGCGAGCCTATGCAGACGCAGTTGAAGTGACGCTGGATTGCGCCCGAGAGGCTGCGACCATGATCGAGGCCCATCCCAATCTGGAAATGGTCACCGAGCAACGCCTGTCGATCTGTGTCTTTCGCCGCATTGGCTGGACACCGGACCAATATAAGGAGTGGAGTGACGCATTACTGGAGCGCGGCGATGGACTGGTCACGCCCACCAAGCATGAGGGTGAGACGGTGCTGCGATTCTGCATCGTCAATCCGCGAACCACCCGTGACGACATCCAACTGATACTCGACACCCTCTAGCGCGGTAGCCGCGTCGCCGGTTGCGAGCGCACCGACACCACTCTTTGCGCTTCGAAGTCGCCCTCGGTATGTTAGAGGCGTGATCCGGTAGCGATCATTTATGGCATGAGGGTAACCGGATGTCTAACACCTTTATTTGCGCCTATACCCTGAATGGTGATGGCTCGGGCACAACGCTCGATGAAGCGGGATTAACTTCAGGCTCCGCAGCGGACAAGCCGTTATGGGTTCACCTCAGCGCCCGGTCTGCCGGGGCTCGCCGCTGGCTGGAAAGAGATGCCCAACTCCCGGACGAGACCCTCGTTGACGCGCTCTTGGCCGAGGACACCCGGCCACGCATGCAGAGTCGGGAAGATGGGGTGCTTCTGATCCTCCGGGGCGTCAACTTGAATGACAATGCAGAGCCCGAGGACATGGTCTCCATTCGTATTTGGATCGAAAACCGGCGTTTTATTTCGGTTCAGCTGCGCAACCTTCGTGGTGTGGAAGAAATGCAGGGGCTGCTGCAGTCCGGGACAGGCCCTGTCGACATCGGTGATTTGGTCACCACCTTTATAGAGGGGTCTATTGTCCGTATGTCGCCCGTCATGGGTGATCTGGCTGACGGGATCGATGAACTGGAAGACCGCATTCTGCAAATGGACCTGTCAGGCATCCGGGAACAAATCGTCTCAACCCGACGCCAGGCCATCATCTTCAATCGGTTTCTTGCACCGCAAAGGGACATTGTGCAGCGACTGACAGAAGCGAGCATTTCATGGCTGGATGAAGATCACGTTCTGCGGCTGCAGGAAGCTCAAAATGACATCACGCGATTCGTTGAAGATCTTCAGGCCTTAAGAGAGCGCTCGCATTCGGTGCAGGAAGAGGTGGCCAACATTCTGACCGAGAAACTGAACCGCAACACCTATGTGTTCTCTATCATCGCAGCCATATTCTTGCCACTCGGCTTTCTGACCGGACTGCTGGGTATCAACGTGCCGGGCATCCCCGGCGCGGACGACCCCGAGGCCTTTCTCGTGTTTTGCGGCATTCTGATTGCGGTGGTCGTTGCACAGGTTGCGGTATTCAAAAAACTGCGATGGTTTTGAATTTGCCCATAACAGGGATGCTACTGCGAAGATGGCAGCCCACCTCGCTCCCCTCACCTAGGACTTTGCCTTTATGAAAAGGATTGCCCTCATCGCCGCATTGGCGTTTACCGGCGCAGCACTGTTTACTCCGTGGCTCTTTGGCGAGGCTCGCGGCAAACAGACGGCCTCGCGACTGGACGCATCCTACCCACTGACTTTCCCGGAGGACTTCGCCTGGGGCGTAGCGGTCGCTGCACAACACGTTGAGCACCAGCAGCCCAGTGACTGGACCGCCTTCGAGCGACGCGTCATTAAAGAGGGCAAGACCGGCACAGGCGATCAACCGGGACAGGCCAAGCCGGGACACATTCGCGATCTCGACAAGTACCCTCAGGAAGTCCGGCAAAAGAAGGTGGACTTCGACAGTCGCTATGCCAGCGACTTTCAGGCGCTGGCAGAACTGGGACTGAACAGTTATCGCTTCAGTCTTTCATGGGCACGCTTGTTCCCCCGCGCGGATATGACCGAACCCGACCCGGACGGCGTTGCTTTTTATCGAGATGTTATCGCCGCTGCCAAGGCAAACGGGCTAGAACCGCACGTATCGCTGTTTCACTTTTCGACGCCCGAGTGGTTCTGGGAAGAACAGGAAGGACAGCGGGGTTGGGAGCGACACGACGCGCTGACCCATTGGCGCCGCTATGTGGAAGCGGTATCTGAACTATTGGGCCCGGAGGTCGACTACTGGTGCACCCTGAACGAGCCCATGGTCTACGTGTTGTGGGGCTACATCGAGGGCGTCTTCCCACCGCTTGAACAACGCGCTGGCCCCGTGGATGTCGCCCCCGTGGTCGCGCAACTGCTTCGAGCCCATGCTGATGCCTATCGCATCCTGCACGCCGACGCCGACGCGCGCGATCAGTCGATTTCTGTAGGCCTCACGCAACACACCCGCGCCTTCGAGCCTTGGCGCAACTGGCACCCAATTGATCGACTGACCGCAGAGTTTGTTCAGCAGGCCTTCATTTGGGATGTCTTTGACGCTATTGAGAGTGGCCGCTACGCCATGACCAACACTGACTTCACTGCTGAGATAGACGGCCTCGCGGGTGCACAGGATTATGTCGGCATCAATTATTACGGGCGCTTTTATGTGCAAATGGACATCGATGCCATGGCGGCAGGCCCGATCACCCATACGCGCGACCCGAGTGACCCGGAAGAGCTCACCAGCGATCTCGGGTGGGCCCTCTACCCTATCGGATTCAGCGACGTGCTGAATGAGGCCTGGACGCGCTACGGAAAGCCGATACAGGTACTGGAGAACGGCATTGCCGATGCCGCTCAACCCGACTCGCTGCGCCAGACCTTTATGGTCAGTCACCTGCGCGAGGTGTGGTACACCATGAATGTCCTCGGCGTCGACATCGACAGCTATTTTCACTGGTCCCATCTAGATAACTTCGAGTGGGCGGAGGGCTTCGGTCCGCGTTTCGGTTTATTCGCTGTGGACTATGACAATGACTTTGCCCGCACACCGCGCGACAGTGCCAGCGTCTACGCAGAGATCATTCGCGCCGGCATCAGCGACACGATGTGGGCGCAACACCGCGGACCTTTCTAAAGCTGGAAATTGCCCCCTAGACGGAGACCTTTGCGAGGCCGCCGTTGGCCAGCGGAGGAACGCGCACTGTTTATGGAGATGTCAGCGGCTGGACAACTGAGGCGGCAAGCGAGCAGACTCTTCCGCGACATGGACATCATGGGAATCTCAGTGTGATGCGATTGCATCGCTGTCTATTGGTCCTCGCCCTATCGGTGATTACCGGTTGCGCAGGCCCCGTTCGTGCTCCGTTTGAGACGCCCGAGGAAGAAAACGCGCTGCCCGCAGTGTCATCGGGTCCGCTAGCCGCACTTTAACAGCGCATCCAGACTCAAGCCGGGGCCTCAGGGACGGTGGATGACCCGGGCGCGGTCTCGGGATTCAAACTGCTCAACCGCGGTGAGGATGCCTTGCGGTGGCGCCTGGCACTGATCGACGCCGCCACACAAAGCATCGACACCCAGTACTACCTCTACCACGGCGACAGTACCGGGTTGATCCTTACCAGCCGATTGCTCGCCGCTGCGGATCGCGGCGTACGAGTACGGGTTGTCATTGACGATATCGGCACACTTGCACTGAGCCCCTCCCAGAAAAAGCTGCGAGACAGCATGGGGGCGCTAATGATTGCCCACCCCAATATTTCATTCCGGCTCTTCAACAGCAGCAAAAACCGCAGCGCGCTGGGAAGAGGCTGGGACTACGCTCAGGACTTTGAACAGTTCAATCATCGCATGCACAACAAGTCACTGACCGTCGACAATGGCGCCACGATCGTAGGAGGGCGCAATATCGGAGACGAATACATGGGTCTCCACGATCATTTCAATTTCCGCGACATCGATGTCATGGGCATTGGCCCCGTTGCCGGGCAAACCTCTGACGTGTTTGATCTGTTTTGGAACAGCGGCTGGGTCATTCACCCCAACCAAACCACGCGAGACAAAGCGGAAGCCGCAGCACCAGATCAGCCCGCGGCAATGGAACGGGAATTGCGGCGCTCCGAAGAGCTGGAGCGATTTTCACTGACGCCCAGACGCTGGGAATCCGAATTCAGCGCCTTGGTACCCACGCTGCACTTGGGCAGCAGCGAGGCACTGACGGACCGACCGGGACCGGACGGCATCAGCAACGATCTGTATGAATGGATTACCACCACGATCCCCGAAGTCAAAGAAGAGCTGCTGGTCACCAACGCCTACCTCATACCCTAAACCAGCGGTGTGAGTCTGCTGGCAGGCCTGACTGAGAGGGGTGTGGATGTGCAGATCCACACCAATTCATTGGCCTCCCACGACGTCCCGGCGGTGAACAGCCATTACAAAGCCTGGCGCACACCAATTCTAGAAGCCGGGGTATCGTTGTTTGAGGCTCGCCATGATGCGGAGATCAAGGTATCGATGGTCGATACTCCGCCGATCTCCGCCAAATATATGGGGCTTCATTCCAAATCGATGGTGATCGACCGCCGCTTCGCCATCATCGGCTCCGCCAATTTTGATCCGCGCTCAGCCTTCCTCAACTCGGAAATGATTGCAGTCATTGACAGCGAGGGGCTCGCCGAGGAGCTGGCACAGGCCATCCTGCGCGATATGGCCCCGGCAAATAGCTGGGAGGTCAGCCTCGATGACGCCGGCAAGCTCCTGTGGCAAAACGATGTCGAAACCACCCAAACGCAGCCGGCTAGAGACAGCTTCCAACCGATTGCGGATTGGTTCTTCATGCTGTTTCCCAAGCGTTTCTATTAAGAGCCCCCTTATTGAGGGCGACTTGGTTGAAAGGGCTGGATTAGGAGCGGCCCCAGGAGGGCTATTCGAGGCGCATCTGCTCAGTGAGCCACTTGGCTAACACTGATCACGCGGGGAAGCGCATCAAACGTGTCCTATTATTACAGCTTATTGCAGCTTCTCATTACAGCTTCTGCCTGACCCCAATCACTCTGTGATCGCCGAGTCACGCAGCCGACATGGCGCCGAACCACTCGCATCGCGACCATAAAAAAAGCACTGTTGACTGTTTTTGAGGTCAGGGTTACTTTGCCTGAGCGTTTGGGGGCGACAGATGCCGACCTGCACATTGCATCCGGGATGTGATCTGTTGCAATGTCACCTCAACTGGGAAAGCCATCAAAATCAAAACATCCAAGGAGACCCAACGTGTCCATTGCTAAGGAAACCCTCCTGCACGCCTATCGCACCATGAAGACGATTCGCGAATTCGAAGAGCGGGTGAACGCAGAAATCATGAATGGTCAAATACCCGGGTTCACACACCTGTACACGGGTCAGGAGGCCAATGCCGTCGGTGTCTGCGCCCACCTCGACGAGAGCGACACGATTATTTCGACTCATCGCGGTCACGGGCACTGCATCGCCAAGGGCGCCGAAGTGTCGGGCATGATGAAGGAGCTGTTCGGCTCATCTGAAGGGCTGTGCAAGGGCAAAGGCGGCTCCATGCACGTGGCGGATATCGACAAAGGCATTTTGGGTGCCAACGGCATTGTGGCAGGAGGCCCACCCATTTCAGTGGGCTCGGCACTGGCCGCGAAGATCCGAAAAAATGGCAAAGTCGCCGTGTCGTTCTCTGGTGATGGCTCGGTCAATCAGGGCACCTGCTTTGAAGCGATGAATATGGCTGTCGTTTTGCAGGCACCCGCTGTTTTTGTGATCGAGAACAACTACTACTCCGAGCATACCCACATCAGCTACGCGGTGGGCTGCGACGACCTCAAGGCCCGCACCGAAGCCTTTGGCTTCCCGGTCTTCGTGGCCGATGGCGCTGACTTTTTTGCCGTCTACGAGGCAGCAGGCAAAGCGATTGCCCACGCGCGTGAAGGCAACGGCCCCGCGGGCGTGTTCGCAGAGCAGGGTCGCTACCATGGGCACTTTGTAGGAGATCCACAGGCCTATCGGGCGGAAGGCGAACTGGAAGATCTGCGGGAGAACCATTGTCCGCTCAAAATCTTCCGCGCGAAGATGGCAGAGAGCGGTGAGCTCAGTGACGCCGAACTCGACGCTATCGACGCCGAGGTCGTGGCAGAGATCGAGCAATCTGTGACAGACGCCAAGGCCGCCGCGCGGCCCACGGCTGACCAGGTCACGGAAGACGTTTACATCCAATACACCGCCACGGCCTAAGGGGAGAAGACCATGCCTGAGAAAACCATGCGCGATGCGATTAACGAGGCTCTGCACCAGGCGATGGAGCAGGACGATTCGGTCTTTGTCATTGGAGAAGACGTCGCCGGCTGCAGCGGCAGCGCGGGAGACGTGGGCGCTGTCGGTGGTGTCTTCGGTGTAACCGAAGGGATCTACCACCGCTGGCCTGACCGGTGCATCGACACACCTATCTCGGAATCAGCCATCGTCGGCGCCGCAGCCGGTGCCGCATTAGTCGGCATGCGACCCGTGGCCGAAATCATGTTCGCCGACTTCATCGGTGTCTGTATGGACCAGATCGTGAATCAGATGGCGAAGTTCCGTTACATGTTTGGCGGCAAGAGCCGCTGCCCCGCGGTCATCCGCTTCTCCTCCGGCGGTGGTTTCAGTGCCGCAGGCCAACACAGTCAGGCGATGTATCAGGTGATGACATCCTTCCCCGGCCTAAAAGTCGTGGTGCCCTCGAATGCCTACGATGCAAAGGGGCTAATGCTTTCCGCCATTCAAGATGATGACCCGGTGCTGTTCTTTGAGCCAAAGATTCTTTACCAGGAGACTGCAGATGTCCCCGACGAGATGTACACCATCCCCTTCGGGGAGGCGAATTTCGTCCGAGAAGGTGATGACGTCACCGTCGTTGCCTTCGGGCAGATGGTGCCCAAAGCGGCGGCTGTCATCGA
>CBFHIW010000047.1:0-23385 GCA_965656065.1 Luminiphilus sp.
GGGTAGCGATACCCTCGATCTCCACTGGCTCCCTAGGGCTCGATATTGCACTGGGTATTGGCGGCCTGCCTAAGGGCCGCATTGTAGAGATATATGGTCCGGAGTCCTCGGGTAAAACGACGCTGACGTTGCAGGTGATTGCTGAGGCGCAAAAAGCCGGCGGCACAGCGGCCTTTATCGACGCCGAGCACGCGTTGGACCCGCAGTACGCTGACAAACTGGGCGTGCAGGTTGACGACCTCATCATGTCTCAGCCCGATACGGGGGAGCAGGCTTTGGAAGTCGCCGAGATGCTGGTGCGCTCGGGTGCGGTTGACGTGCTGGTAGTGGACTCGGTGGCGGCACTGACTCCCAAGGCGGAGATTGAAGGCGAGATGGGAGATTCTCATGTGGGTCTTCAGGCGCGACTTCTGAGTCAGGCGATGCGCAAACTCACGGGCGCTATCAAGCAGACCAATTGCTTGGTGATCTTTATTAACCAGATTCGTATGAAGATTGGCGTCATGTTCGGTAGCCCCGAAACCACCACCGGTGGTAACGCACTCAAGTTCTACTCTTCAGTGAGGCTGGATATACGCCGCATTGGAGCGGTGAAGGAGGGTGACGAGGTCGTCGGTAATGAAACCCGCGTCAAAGTAGTGAAAAACAAAGTGTCGCCGCCGTTCCGTCAGGCGGAGTTCCAGATCATGTATGGCGGGGGTATCTACCACATGGGCGAGGTGATTGATTGGGGTGTGAAGCTGAACCTCATCGATAAGTCTGGGGCCTGGTATGCCTACAAAGGCGACAAAATTGGCCAAGGCAAGGCGAATGCCTCCAAGTACCTTGAGGAAAATGCAGCCGTCGCCAAAGAGATTGAAGACCAAATCCGGCATCAAATGATGGGCCTTCCGCTGGCCGCAGTGGAAACCGAGGTGGCCGAAGCGCCGGTCGAAGAGTCAGATGAACCTGATATCGGAGAAGTCGCCGAGTCTTCCTGACGTCGCGCGCAGTATCCTCTGTGGAGGACTACACCAAGAAAGGTCCAGTCACTCCCGGCGAGTTAAGGCTCGCCGGGATGGATCTGCTTGCGAGGCGGGAACACGGCTCATCTGAGCTTAAAATCAAGCTGACAAGGCGTTTTAGAAAGCGCGATTGCGACCCCGACACAGTCGAGCAAGTCACTCAGCAGCTCATTGACGAAGGCTTACTCAGTGACGAGCGTTTTGCTGCCTCAAGAGTGCGCCAGCTGGCGAGTCGAGGTTATGGCCCCAGCCGCATCCGCAATGATCTGCGCCAACAGAACGTTGAGCATTTGATCAGCGACACCATGGAAGAGGCCTTTGATTCAGAGCTTGATTGGGAGGCGGAAGCCTCTGCAGTGTATGAAAAGAAGTATGCCGGAAAGCCCATCGCGGGAGACTGGGACGCACGTCAGCGTGAACGAGGAAGGCGCCTGAGATTTATGCAGTACCGGGGTTTCGCAGCAGAGGTCAGCCAAAAACTTGTCAATGAAGATGATCAGGGCGACCGATCCGCGGAAGACGCGGAGTAAGGGTCAAATCGACCCTGATAGCTGATCGAGCCACAAGCCCCGCGCTTCGGTGGCCTTGGCTTTGACGATTTCAGCGTTCTCGGGGCCCATACGAAGTACCTGCTTTTGGATCGGCGCGAGTCCCTCAATGGCCGGATCCTCGAAGATCCAAACTGCTTCCTTACGAATGAGTCGCGCCTCGCTGAGATCGACTTCAGGCGTAGCGATCACCAAATCCAGGGTCATCACCACCGCCATGTCGAAGGCAGCGGGATCTTCGCCGTAATAGGACCAGGCCTCCCGGAATAGCGGTATGAACCACTCAAGCGATGACAAGAGTGATTCCAGATCCAGGCTCTGTAGCCATTGTGTCAGTGCGTCATAGCGCTCGAAGCCAGCAGGGTCGGTAACCACTTGGGTGCCATCGTCGCTGATGGGGAACGCGGCCTTGGGCCGTGAAACGGGCAGCAGCTTGTAGGGGACGTCACCCTGCGCCATCAGGTAGACCACGCTGGCGCTGCGCTCAATGATATTGCCCGGTATCAAATACTGCTGCCCGGCGGTGCCCAATGGAATATCACCAACGGCATCGCGCACGGCATCGTCGCTCTCTTCAAGTCGGGGTAGGGGCTCCTCGACTGGCGCAGGGGGCGGAGGCGGTGGTTCAACTGCAGGCTCCTCGAGCTCGGTAATTACCGGCGCAGGTGGAGGAGGGGGTGGAGCGGTCGTTACAGGTGGCGCTGTGCTTTCTTCTTCTGGTGGCCATATTCCGGTCAGCAAGACAACGCCGCCAGCGATGACCAATAGCAGCACAAGGATGAGCCCCGCCTGTGCCGTGGAAATGGCCCCTCTTTGCGCGCTAATGCTCTGGAACTGCTCGGTCATCACATGCTTTCCTCATTGCACAAGATCTAGCCATTCGATGAGAATACTGAGTGATTTGAGCCCACCGCGCCACCGGAGTGCCCGGTGGTGTGCTTAATACCAACAAAAACGAAGCGCTATTTAAGATGGCTGCAGCTAGACCTTCTTGAGCCCACTACGGGTTAAGGGTCGCGACCGCCTCCATTTCAGCCAGCGCTTGTTCAAGCTGATCGACCAAATCATCGAATACCTCTATCGTCGCCTGGATGGGCTCGGGTGAGGTCATATCGATGCCGGCCTTTTTGAGCAGTTCAATAGGGTAGTCATTGGAGCCAGACTTAAGCATGGTCAAATATCTCTCCCGAGCAGGCTCTCCTTCCTCAAGAATCTGCTTGGCCAGTGCCGTGGCTGCAACGAACGAGGTGGAGTACTGGTAGACGTAAAAGTTGTCACTGCGTAAAAAATGTGGGATCCGGCTCCACTCGATCTGATTGAGTTCGTTGGCGTGTACCGCGTCTCCGTAGTAATCATTGAATACGTCGGCGTAGATCGTATTCAGTACGTCTGCAGTCAGCGCTTCGCCGGCCTCGACTTTAGCGTGGGCACGCGCCTCAAAGTCAGCAAAAGAGGCCTGCCGATAAAAACCGCCCCTGAATTCATCAAGGTAAGAACTCAGGAGGTAGGCGCGCTCGCCCGCCGAGGTCGCCTCAGCCAGCATTTTTTGCATCAGGATCGCCTCATTGGTCATCGACGCAATTTCAGCGATAAAGGTCCGATAGTCGCCATAGACCTGTGGTTGGGTATTGCGGGTCAGGTAACTATGGATCGAGTGGCCGTATTCATGGGCCAGAGTTGATACATTGTTCAGCGTGCCCTCAAAATTCATAGAGAGATAGGGCTTTGATGTGTAGGTGCCCCAGCTAAACGCGCCGCCGCGTTTGCCGCGGTTGGCCATGGCATCGACCCAGCCCTCGTCGAATCCTCTCCAGTAGACGTTGATGTACTCCTCGCCGAGAGGCGTGAGGGCCTCGGCCACGATCTCCTTGGCCTCATCAAAGCTCACGTCTTTGATCGTGGGAGGCACGATAGGTGCGTACATGTCCCAGATTTCCAATCGGTCCACGCCAAGCGTTTTTTCCCTTAGCCGGAGGTAGCGTTGCAGAGGCGCGCTGCCTTCTCGTGCCGCACTGATCAGGTTATTAAAAACCTCAATTGGAATGGCATTGGTGTAGGTGGCGTGCTCCAGTCGGGACTCAAAGCCTCGAGCGCGTGCGAAAAATACTCGGCTTTTGACGTGCCCCTCATAGTTCGCAGCGAGTGTGTGATTGAGCGTCTTGTAGCCCTCAAACAATCCTTTCCAGGCGGCTTCGCGCACCCTGCGATCAGTCGAGTGCAGGAATGCCCCGTAGCGACTGTTGGTGAGCTCAACCTCATCTCCTGACTCATCAATCATGGTGCCGAAGGACAGATCGGAGCTATCAATGGCGGTGAAGACACTGTCAAATTTGTCGAGCGGGTCCGATGCCATCGCCAGCAAGCGCTCTTCGGCCTCGGATAGTGTGTAAGGGCGCATGCGTGCGGTTTCGTCGAGATAGTGTGCATAGACCTCGAGTCCTGGCGTGCGCTCGATGAACTGTGTCAGCGTCTCGTCGGGGATGGCCAGCAGTTCGGGTGTGAAGTAGGACAGGGCTTGCTGGTACTGGGAATAAAGCCCCTGAGCCTCCGAGAAGCGCCCGGCATTCTCGGAGATGCGGGTGTCCTCATAGCTCTTCAGTCCAGCGTAGACATAGAGATTGGCGATGATGGTCTCGACCGCTTGGATGCTTTCAATAGCCTGCAGCAAGCTCGCTCCGCTTTCACCCAGTTTGCCCCGATGAGCTGACAGCGTTGGCAGTGCTTCGAGGAAGCGCTGTCGATCCGCTTCCCATGCGGTGGCGTCGACATACATATCGGTGAGGTCCCACTTGAACTGGGCATCGATGTCAGCACGCTCGGGCACGGCCTTAGCAAAGACCGCAATGGAAGCTAAAAAAGATATGCCGATGAGGGAGCTAAATAGGAGGCGGTAAGCGCGGTTTTCGATCAGTGGCATGGGCGTTTCGTCCTTGAAGTGTCCTGTAGTGTTGCGGTGCTCGGCATATCGCAATGGGCCGGCGATACGCCCCGAGGGTGGTGAGCCTAACGGATCTCTATAGTGAAAACGAGATTCACAATTGCCGCGGCGGGGAGGTCGTATCAGCGGGTGCGAACCGCACTCCCGCATCCGGTTGCGTGTAGGTGTCGAGCCCGGCCACAGTGACTAAACCTATGTCGCTCAGCGAGAGGCTGCCGTCTTGCCGCTGTGCGGTCTGGGGGTACTGCAGACGCTGCACCTCGCCAATGATCATATGCGTCCCGTTGATTTCCAGAGGATGGTGTTCGCGCAATAAGCATCCAACTTGCAGCGATGAGCCGTTAATAAAGGGTGCGCCGAATTCAGCCAGCCACTCCGCCTCAAAGTCACAGGCATCAAATTCCGACTGGGTTTTGGAGTAGGGCGCGGCGGTCTGGTGCGCCTGCGCGGCGTTATCCAGCGAAAACCCGTTCAGGGTCCAGCACCGTGTTTCCAAGAGATTATGAAGCGTGTGTCGTTCGCTGTTACCTGTGCTGGGGCGCAGAATCATGGCCAGTAGGGGTGGGTTTGAGCCCAGATGAAAGTGAGAGCTCACGATGGCGAGGTTTGTTTGGCCCGCCGCATCGCAAGTCCCCACGAGCATCGCCGATTTGTACCCGGGAAGGCTGTTGATCAGCAGCGCTCGTGCTTCGGGCGCCATCGCCGCGATATCAGGCGCAGTGAGGTGCGCCATTGTCAATCTGATGAGCTCGAATCGCAGGCAGGAGGGTAGCGCTTGGCGTAGCGGCGAGTGGCCCACTGGCGGTAGCACCAGCTCGCGAGTGGCCTTATCAGAGGCCAGGACAGCCAGCGCCAGAAAAAGCCGATGCGGGTGTACTGCCACGCTGCCACGTTGGCGTCGAGACCGATGACCCACTCAGTGCCCCGTTTCAAGTGCAGGTTTTGCAGCAACGTTGCTTTATCCGGCACTTCAGTGCCGGGTGGCAGCGTATGAATGTCCTGCAAATCCAGCTGGTCAGACTTGAGTTTCGACAGGTGGGACATCTCCCGCATACACAAGGGACAGCTACCGTCGTAATAAAGGATGTCAGGCTCTCTCATGGCGACTTTACGAAGCGCCGTGTACTGCGGATGAGCAATAGTGCAAGGGAAGTTGAACAGTAGCGGGACGACGACTCAGGAATCAGCGATAAGCGCTTGAATTTGCTCTCTTAAGAGTGCCTCATCCCCCTTGCGAAAACCGACATGTACTTCTCTGATCAGACCGTCACGTCCAATCAAGTAGCCGGATGGCATGCCCGCCACCGCAAAGTCACGTCCGGAATCACCCGTTTTATCAATGGCCACGGGATAGTCGACGGGATAACGCTTTAGGAAGTCGAGGGCATCCTCATCAACGTAGTCGACGCTGATCGCCACCACGCCAAAATCCGCAGCGTCGAACTCTTTGCTCAGTCGGTTCAAGGCCGGCAGGGACAATCTGCATGGCCCACACCAGCTGGCCCAGAAATCCACGTAGGTCACCCGGCCGAGATACGTCGAATCCGTCACCGTGCCCTCACCATTCGCAATCAGCGGGAGTTCCCATGCCGGTTGCGGAAGGGGCTCATCAAGTGTGATGTGCGAGCCCCGCTCTGCCGCTGCGGTGGCTGCCAGCAAGGCCGAGCAGACGAGCCCTGCCAGAGAGATATCGCGTAAGATGAACTGAAAGCGCCTCGTCAGTTTCATGGGCATTGCTTCAGCGGTTGCGACCCAATCGCTCGTGGGCATCCACCCACTCATTGGTGCGCGTCTTTTTATCGACCCGCGCCGCGCCAGAGAGCGATAGTTCGCCGGCAACCACCAGGGCCGCAGCGATTTCGCACAGCTTCAGGGCTTTGCCTTTGCCCTCGCAGCCGAGCATCCGCAGGCACTCGCGCTGGGTGGGCAGGGAGGTGCCGCCGCCATAGGTCGCCATGATGACGGCGGGCAGCGTAATCGAGAAATAGAAATCGCCCTTGCTGGTTGCGCGCTGATAGGTTGTGCACTGATTGGACTCGCCGATGTTGGCGACGTCCTGTCCAGTAGCCAAATACAATGCGGCCAGCGCATTGGCTGGATGATTCGCATTGTTGGACGAATTGGTCAGGATCGCCGAGAGCGTGGAGATCTGCTGGCCATAAGCAATTTGCTCAGGGGCAACGCGCAGGTGCTTCATCAAGATCTCGCGGGGCACGGTGATTTCTGCGGTAACCCGTTTGCCGCGGGTTTTGAGTAGATTCACCGAAGAGGTCTTCTTCTCCGTGTCGAAGTTGCCCGAGAGCATGTAATGCAGCATCTCGGGGCGCTGCTCGTTAATCCACTCGCAGGCGATAAAGGTCGCCCGGGACACCATATTCTGACCCGCGGCATCGCCAGTGGAGTAATCGAAGCGTGTGAACACCATGCTGTGCGCGTGATAGCTCTCGATGTCATGCAGTTTGCCGACGGAGGTGGAGGTCTCGGCTTTGGCCTTAATGGCTTCAAAGTTGTCTTTGATCCACAGCTGAAAGTCTCTCGCCTGCCTGGCGTTGCGGAAGATAAACACTGGCGAGCGTTGCATCGATTCCTCGGAGACGGTGGTCAGGACACCACCGCACTCCCGAATCACCTTCATGCCCCGGTTGTAGGAGGCCAGCATCGTGCCCTCGACGGTTGCCATAGGGACGTAAAACTCACCCTGCGCATGTTCTCCGTTTACCAGAAGCGGACCCGCGACGCCGATCGGGATCTGGGCTACACCCCAGAAGTTCTCGATGTTGCTCTCCATCTCGTGGGGGTCGAACGAGAACTGCTTGGTGTGGTTGAGCTCTGCGCCGGTTTGTTGCTCGATGAAGTGCTGACGTTGCTCAACGATCTCCGGGCTGTAATCGTCATCGGCGCTGCGAGGTATTTTGTTGCGGTCACTCATAGGGCATTGATCCGGGCTTTAGCCTGCTGGTATTGATCCTTCAGTTTAGCCACGAAGTCCCCGGTGGAGTCCAGTGCTTTTACCGCGCCAATCCCTTGACCGCAGCCCCAGATATTTTTCCAGGCTTTGGCGTCGGTATTACCGCCTGACCCAAAATCCATTTTGCTGGGGTCGCTCTCGGGCAGGTTGTCGGGGTCGAGCCCCGCGGCCTCGATCGATGGCTTCAGGTAATTGCCGTGTACGCCTGTAAACAAATTGCTATACACAATATCGTCAGCGCCGTAGTCCACGATGGCTTGCTTATAAGCCTCCTCTGCGTCCGCTTCTTCCGTGGCGATGAAAGCAGATCCGATGTAGGCGAGATCTGCGCCCATTGCCTGAGCAGCCAACACTGCGTCGCCGGTTGCGATAGAGCCAGATAGTAGCAGTGGACCGTCGAACCATTCGCGAATTTCTTGAATCAGTGCCATGGGTGAGGTCGTGCCTGCATGGCCACCTGCGCCCGCTGCAACGGCAATTAAGCCGTCGGCGCCTTTCTCGATCGCTTTTTTGGCGAAACGATTGTTGATTACATCATGGAGCACGATACCGCCGTAGCTGTGGACCATCTCGTTAACCCATTCCTTGGCACCCAGGGAGGTAATGACGATCGGCACCTTGTACTTCACACACATATCCATGTCGTGCTTCAGGCGCGAGTTGGAGCCGTGCACGATCTGGTTCACGGCAAAGGGTGCCGACGGTGCATCCGGGTTGGCCTCGTCATAGGCCGCCAGTTCAGAGGTGATCCGCTCCAGCCACTCCTCGAGAACGGGTTCCGGGCGTGCATTGAGCGCGGGGAACGATCCTACAACCCCAGCTTTGCATTGAGCGATTACCAAATCAGGATTAGAAATAATGAAGAGGGGAGCGCCTACAACGGGGAATGGCAATCGGTTCTGTAAACTGGATGGCAAGGCCATGTGTGGTGTCTCCTGAGTTATTAATGATGGCGGAACGCGACGCTAGCGCTCAGGTTTGGGTGAGACAAGTGCCTGTCACTGTGTCTCGCTATTCATTCAATCAATAAGCTGTGCAGTCTGCTGGCCAGCGCGCATAATGGTAGGCGCGCCGAAAAAGAATTGGCATGTTATGTGCCAATATCCGGTCACGCAACCTACGCGGAATGAAGTAGACCGAGCAACATGTATCAACAGTATTTCGGACTCGCTGAAGCTCCTTTTTCGATTGCGGTAAATCCCCGCTATCTCTTTATGAGTGCACGACATCGAGATGCGCTCGCGCATTTGTTGTACGGCGTAGGCAGTGGCGGTGGATTTATCCTGCTGACAGGCGAGGTGGGCACCGGCAAGACCACACTCACCCGATGCCTGCTTGAGCAATTGCCGCCCAATACCGACCTCGCAATCGTGCTGAATCCCGCACTCAGCGCTGTCGAGCTACTGGCAACTGCCTGTGACGAGTTTCAAATTGACTATCCCAGCGGTACCGACAGCCTCAAGGTGCTGACTGACGCGTTGCACCAATTCTTGCTGCGCAATTACCAGTCAGCTCGCCGCACGGTATTGATGATTGACGAGGCGCAACATCTTGGCTTCGAGGTGTTGGAGCAAATCCGTCTGCTCACCAACCTCGAAACCGATGAGAAAAAGCTGCTGCAGATCATCCTCACCGGACAGCCAGAACTGGCCAGTATGCTGTCGCGGCCGGAGCTCAGGCAGCTCAACCAGCGCATCACGGCGCGCTTTGATTTGACGCCTCTCGACGAGCACGAAACGCGAACTTATATCCGCCACCGTTTACAGATAGCGGGTCTCAGTGACGGGCGAGAGATCTTCAGCGGCGCTGCGCTCCGCCAGATATTCAGGCTGAGCGGAGGTGTGCCGAGAGTGATTAATCTGCTGTGTGACCGGGCGATGATGGGCGCCTACGGCCGCGATCAGTCCACGGTGTCGCCGAATCTTGTCGCAGAGGCGGCCAAGGAGACATTTGGCGCGCAGGGCGCTCCGGCTGTGGCGAGCGGTGCGGCATGGGGTAGCCGGGCGACCGTTTGGGGCGCAGTGCTTGGGCTGCTGGTCGCTGTTGTGGCGGCGGCAGTTGTCCTGTGGGCCGGGCAGACCGAGCGCCCAGCGGGAGATAACGCGGTGCGCCCTCCGGCGATGGATTCGACTGGCCAGCAGCCTCCGTCTGACAGCCAAACCCCTGCGGTGACAGCAACAGCGCCGGTGGTCAGGGGTGCTTTATGGATCCTCGATCAGGAGGAGGCCGATCTGGGGCTGTGGTCATTATGGTCCAAGCAAACTCTGGTAACGGATCTCTGTGAACAGGCCCCCGATGCTGGCCTGCAGTGTGCGCGGAGCGACGCTGATACCTGGGACGCCGTGCTCGCTAATAACCGGCCCGCGGTGCTCGATATCAGGCGGCCGGGGGGATTTGCTGGCAAAGTGTTGCTGCTCAGCATGAGCGACGCGGTGGCACGCCTAAGCACGGGTCAGAGTGTCTGCGAGATGCCATTGGTATCACTCGCAATGTATTGGCGAGGCGGGTTCAGATACCTCTGGAAAAGCCCACCGGGCTGGATCGGGCCGCTGGTGGAGGGCGATCAAGGGCCCGTTGTGACCCAGATTGTGGCTGATTTCTCTCGTTTGGATGGGTTGCCGCCCCCACCACTGGATGTGTTCACCCCTGCGCTCACCGAGAGGGTGAGACAGTTTCAGCAATCTGTGGGGCTACAGGTAGACGGCGTGATTGGCGTCCAGACACTGCAGGCGCTGAATGACGCGCTAGGTGTCAGCCCCACGTTGGTCATGGCCTCTGAGAGGAATCAGCCAGTCGGGGAGGGGTCCGCATGTCTTTGATCCTCGACGCATTGCGGCGATCAGAGAATGGAGGCGCTGCTATGAGTCCGCAACCCTCCGCACCTGAGCATCACCGTGGCGGACTGGACAAGAAGTGGTTGGGCGGCCTCTTCGTAGCCTGCGCCGGGCTGGGCATTGCCGCCGGTTGGTTGATGCGAGGCGACTCAACGGATCCCGAGAGTACAGAGCAGATTGCATCATCGGTGTCCCGTTCGCTGTCATCGGGTGAGGGTGGTGCCCCGCCCAAACCAGCGCCCGTTGATGCTGCTCCCTCTGTGCGCGGCACTGAGTTATTAGCATCCGCTCCGCCGGCATCGACAACAGGCGAATCAGAAGCAGCGCCGACGCAAGATAACGTTACTGCCGAGGCAGCTGAGGCAGACAATGAGCGCATTGCGGCGCTCCACCAGCAAATGTGGTCGGATGCAGCCTCCCTCGCTGAAGCAAAGGGGGAGGGGGCTGAGCGAAATGCGGCACCAAACTCAGTAGCGCAACAGCGAGAAGTGGCAGTCCAGTCTGAAACGGTATCCGCTACTGCTTCTTCTGACACTCCCTCTAACGCTTCCTCTGATGCACCTTCGATCGCGCCGCCGATCGATTTGGTCGCGGCGATCGAGCGCGCCGCCCGCGAAGTGGGTGAGCCAAATCTCGTTCCGCATCCGACAGTGCTCTTGGAAAACCTGTCGCAGCAGCAGAAAGACCAGATTCCGACGATCGTCTACACCGAGCACGTGTATGCCGAGGGTGCCGCGCCATCGGTCGAGCTCAACGGCCAGCGTTTGAGGCCGGGGCAGCGGTCCGGTGCGATCACGGTGGAAGATGTTTTGGTAGATAGCGTGATTTTGCGGGTGAACGGGGTGGCGTTCAGGCTGCGGGCGCTGAATACCTGGGTGAATCTATAAGGCTGAGACTGTGGCGTGGCGAGGGGTTCGCAATCGAAACGCAGTGCCTGCAACGCTTGTCCCACTCACGCGACGGATTCAGCCGCAGCGCTAGAGTCACTCAGTATTGATCTCTCGAGTGTCGAACAGAAATGCACTCATGGCATCGTGCACCTCACGCTGCCTGAGAAATGGGTTCAGCCATGGGTGGGCGACGTCGTTGGCAAACAGGGGTACGTTGGCACCGGTGTGCTCCTCGCTGAAGCCATTGTTGGTCGCGTAGTTGATGCGCATCATGCCGCCCTCGGGGGTCGCAATGCGTGCCGTGAGTCCCGGCGAATAGATCGGGATCGGATACTTCGAATAAAGGCTGGGCTCGGGCAGGATCTGCGCGGCCTGAGCATGGTCCGCTGTGACGAGGATCGCGGTATCCGGGTGCTGTGCTGCGAATGAGAGCGCCAGCGCGAGAGACTCTTCAAGTTGCTCAATCTCGCCAATTGACCCGCAGGGATTACGCTTGTGGGATTGTTTGTCGATCGAGGCCGACTCGATCATCAAAAAGAAGCCACGATCGTTGTCCCGGGACAGATGTCGCAGTGCCAAGTCCGTCATGCTCGCCAGAGAGGGCGTTTGCTCATAGTCGGGGTTAGGCTCGCAAGACATCGGTTCGGGCTCCTCTGCGTCGCCAAGGTAATCCGATAGATGATGTAGCCAGCTGGTCTCGGTCTCCTCGCCAACCCGCTCATCGGTGCCTCGCCATCGAACCTCCAAGGTTTCCTCATCAAAGGTCCCCAGAATCCGTCTATCGGGGGGCACCGAGTTCAAATCGGTGTCGCGACCCAGAATGCGATACCCCCGCCCAGTCGCCATCGCGGCCACGGTCTCTCCATCGATGGTGGTTTGTTCGAGAAACTTAGTGCCTCCGCCGAGCAGCACCTGCGCGCCGCTATTCACCAGCTGTTCGATAATGGATCCGGGCCCGCCGTTATCCCGCGCATCATCGAGGCAGGCGGGCTGCGGTATGCCGTAATAGGTGCTGCCCAGCACTTCCTCGGGACCTTCGCAGCTGCGCGCCGAGACGTGCGCGAGGAACGACGCGGGTGTCGCGTCGGTCAGTGATGACGTGGTGACCAGCCCGACCCGGAAACCGCTGTCGAGCGCCCGTTCTGCGATGGTGGGAAGATCGTTGTCTTCAATGTCGGTTGCGATGCGGCCGATCTGTGTGACGCCGCCGGTCGCCAGCGAGGTTGCAGTGTTGGCGGAATCGGCGACGTACAAGGGTAGCCCCTGCTCGGAAACCGTCTCCACCTGTACTGACGCCCGATAGGGCATTGTATCGAGGATGAGTTTGCCGCTCATGCCCACAAGGTAATTGCGACCCATGGTGACATGTTGATCGTCGAAGCCGTCGCCAATGATCAGGATCAGATTCCGGCTGTTTGCAGCGGTTTCAGCGAGAGCTGTGACAGCGGTGCTCAGTGCAATGATCAGGCAAAGCAGTTTGTGCATGTGGCAGGTCGTCGTTTGCGGGAGAAGGCGGAGAATAATCCTGCGTGAGGAGATTCTCAATGAGTCCGGCGCGCAGGCTGGTGGGCTTGCGCATCGACGTGTGGCACACTCACGGTTCTCGACTTCTCAATATCCCCTAAGGAAAAAAGACCGATGTCTGGACACGCCAGCAGAATATTTGTTGCTCTGACCCTGTCTTTTCTGATGAGCAGCCCTGCCTTGGCAGACGATTTTTCGGGCGCTGATACGGCCTGGATGCTGACTTCGACCGCATTGGTCCTGTTCATGACGATCCCGGGTTTATCACTGTTTTATGCGGGTTTGGTCAGGGTCAAAAACGTGTTGTCGGTGCTCATGCAGTGTTTTGCGCTCACAGCGCTGATGTCGGTGCTCTGGTTTGTCGTGGGCTACACGCTCGCCTTCGGCTCCTCGGGGGTCGAACAGGGTCCTTGGATCGGCGATCTGGGCAATCTGTTTCTGGCGAAGGTGACGATGGACAGCTTGAGCGGCTCGATCCCCGAGACGCTGTTTGTCATGTTTCAGCTGACCTTCGCTGTCATTACCCCGGCGCTGATCGTCGGTGGCTTTGCTGAGCGCATGCGATTCTCGGCCATGCTGATTTTCTGTTCCCTCTGGCTTTTGCTTGTCTATGCGCCCGTGTGTCACTGGGTCTGGGGCGGAGGCTGGTTGGGCGGCATGGGGCTTCAGGATTTTGCCGGGGGGGCCGTTGTCCATATCACGGCGGGTGTCGCGGCCTTGATCGCGGCCATCTCAATGGGCGGGAGAAGGGGGTTCGGCACAACAGCGATGCCGCCTCACAACTTAACCATGACTGTCACCGGCGCGGGCATGCTGTGGGTAGGCTGGTTTGGTTTTAACGCTGGCTCGGCGGTGGCAGCGGACAACAGTGCCGCCATGGCGATGCTGGTGACGCACCTCTCTGCGGCGTGCGGCTCTCTGGCATGGATGACTATGGAGTGGCTTCGGCACGGCAAGCCCTCTGTGCTGGGTATTGTGACCGGCATGGTCGCCGGGTTGGGCACCATCACGCCGGCCTCTGGTTCAGTGGGACCTGCGGGCGCTGTCGTGATTGGTCTCTCTGCGGGGGTGGTCTGTTATTTCGCAACGATTACGCTGAAGAACCGGCTGAATATTGATGACAGCCTCGATGTTTTCCCGGTGCACGGGGTCGGCGGTATGCTCGGGCTGTTTATGGCCGGTATTTTTTGTTCGCCCGCCCTGGGGATCTTTAGCGGCAATGGTTTTTCTGACGGCGTTAGCACCATCGGCGGCCAGTTGGGGATTCAGCTCACCGGCATCGCGGCGACCTTTGTATACACCGCCGTTGTGAGCTGGGTTTTGCTGCGCGTCGTGAATGCCATCGTGACGGTGCGGGTCGATCAGGAAGATGAGACCGCAGGTCTTGATATCGTGCTCCACGACGAGCGGGGTTACGATCTCTAGGCCTGCCGGTAGTTAGCTGGCGTTTAGCACTACCGATACCCCCAGCCGCTCCATGGCTGGGGTGCTTTGTTTGATCTCCCAGATGGTCAGCGGGTGATCCGCTCCCCACTGCTCGGGAAAAGTCAGCGTTAAGCGCTGTTCTGCCGCCGAGACACTCAGATCGGGCAGGGCTTCGAGGGCTTCAACGTGCTTCAGAATCACCGCGAGGCGGAGTAGCACCATCATTCGCGCCACCGTTTGGCGTTTCCGTTTTGAGATCGGGTCCAGCACCTCGGAACGGACTTTGCCTTTCAGGCCCGCGATCAGGGCCGCCATGATGGCCTGATCCTGTTCGGCGAACCCGGGTAGGTCGGTGTTGAGTACCAGATACGCGGAGTGCTGAGAGTAATTTTTCTGGGATACCGCCACACCGATCTCGTGCAACGCGCCTGCCCATTCAAGCAGTGCAATATCGCTGGGTTCCAGCTGCCAGGCTTCGCGCGTGGCTTCGGCGAGCAACACGACCCGATGCGTCACCAGATCGGCAATAGTCTGATCCACCGAGTAGCGTTGCTGCATGGCTGTGATGGTTCGCGTGCGGACATCCTCGTGGCTGAATCGACCAATTAGGTCGTAAATTACGCCCTCCCTGAGCGCCCCGGTTGAGGTGCGCATCAGGGGAATCTGTAATCCGTCGAAGATGCCCATCGTGATCGCAAGACCCGCCGTGACGACGCCCTTGCGAGACTCACTGAGTCCCTCCAGGTCGATGTCGTCGACATGAGCGAAAGCGAGCAGCTGTTTTTTTAGCTCGCCCAGCGCTGCCCGATCAATGCCTTCATCGCGGTGCCCCGCGGTCATGATCAGCGTCTCGATTGCGCGCAGCGTGCCCGATGACCCGACGGCCTCTTGCCACGATTCGCTGTGGTAGTTGCGGCGAATGTGTGACACCTCGATGCGCGCCCGATGATAGGCCGCATCGAAACGCTCCTTGGTGATCTTGCCGTCGGGAAAGAACGCCTCACCGTAGGAGACGCAGCCCATTTGCAGGCTTTCCAGACGCAAGGGCTCGAATCGCTCGCCGAGAATGAATTCCGTGCTGCCGCCACCGATATCCACTACCAGTCTCGTGTCTTCGTCGTCGGAGAGCGTATGGGCGACGCCGAGATAGATAAGTCGCGCTTCTTCCCGACCATAGATGACATCGATCGGTGCGCCGAGGATCTGCTCGGCAGGCTCGATAAAGTCCTGCCGATTTTTTGCGCGTCGCAGTGCGTTGGTGCCGACAATACGCAGTTTGGCGGGTGCGGTGCTGTCGATCAGTTGCTTGAATCGCTCGAGGCAGGCCAGTCCGCGCTCTATCGCGCCCGGAGTCAGCATCGCGGCGCTGGAGGTTTCGCCCAGCTGCACTTTCTCTGCCAATGCCTGCACCGGTCTCAGCTCTCCAAAATCAGATTTGGCGATCATTAGATGGAAGGAATTGCTGCCGAGGTCAATGGCGGCGAGCAGTGATTCCGGGGTGTCTTGGACGTCACTCATCGACAGATCTGCTCTTTAGCAATGGGCGCATCTGGCGTGCGCTGGCTGTATCACGGCTGGCATCTGTCATGTGTCATACACGCGGGTTGCTCTCGGGGTCAGGCGGGTCATCAGCTCATAGCCGATGGTGGCGCTGTGTGCTGCGACGTCGTCAATCGCCGGCTGGTCACCCCAGAGTACCGCCGGCGCCCCCAAGCTGACGTTTGAGCAGTCCGTCACATCCACTGTCACCATGTCCATGGAGACCCGGCCTGCTAGCGGGGCGATCTGGCCATTGATGCCGACAGGGGTTCCGTCAGCTGCCCCCCAAGGATAGCCGTCACCGTATCCCACCGGCACCGTGGCGATCACGCTGTCGCGTTGGGCAGTCCAGCGCCCCCCATAACCTACGGATTCGCCGGCTGGCACGTCGCGCAGAGCGAGCACCGAGCTGGAGAACCGCATTGCCGGGCGGAGCGGTGCTGGGCTCGAAAGCCCTTTTATTTTTCCCCCATACAGCGCATAGCCCACCCGTACCCAGTCGCTGGGCGCAGGCAGTGCGTACTGCGTTGCCGCCGAGTTGTGCAGACTGGTGGTGTCCTGCCCATCGTGCACCGTTTCTTCCCAGCTTCGGAGTTGTGCCTGGGTGAGTGCGTCGTCCGGTTCCTCGGCAGATGCCAAGTGGGTCATGGCCGTGATCTCGCCAATGCCATGCGAGAGAAGGGAGTCGCGGATGCCAGCGTACCGCTCGGCTGCAAATCCAAGCCGATGCATGCCGGTATCAATTTTGATCCACGCCTGAGACAGATCTGCCCCCAGCGTTTCGCACCACTCGAGTTGCTGGTCGGAGTGTATGACCGGCCACAGGTTCAGTTTGCCGGCCAGAGCGAGATCACTGGCAGCATGGGGCCCCTCGAGAATCAGAAGTGGGGCGTTAATCCCCGCCTCGCGGAGCGCCACGGCCTCTTCAGTAAAGGCCACCGCCAGGGCGTCCACGCTGGGCTCAATATGTTGCGCGACCCGAACAGCGCCATGGCCGTAGGCATCGGCTTTCACCACGGCCATGAACCGATGCCCGGCTAGCGGCGCCCGGAGGGTGTGAATGTTTTCACTGATGGCGGCGAGATCGATGTGGACCGTTGTTGTGCGAGACATCAGGGACTACTGAAGCGGTGTTGCTGAAACAATGTTTGCGCTGCTGACCAGCGTGGCCCCGGACGACCTTCATTGACTGGCTTGCCGTCCAAAGACACTACGGGCGCGAGCTCCTTGGTTGAAGAACTCAGCCAGATTTCCGACGCGCTGAGCACCTCGTCGCGACTCACCGGGCGAACCTCGACGGGCCAATCTGTATGCGCCTCGAGCAGTTCAAGGCACTGTCGTCGGGTGACTCCCGGCAGTTTTTGATGATCGAGCTCAGGGGTCAGGATTTTGTCGCCGCACACAACAAAGACATTGCAGGCCGCCGCTTCGGTGAGCTCATCCTGATCGTTGAATAACAGTACTTCCTCGGCCTCCTCGTCAACGGCTTCCATCATGTGCAGTACGTTGCCCAGCAAGGCGGTCGATTTGATATGACAGCGCCCCCAGCGCTGGTCTCGTCGGGTCACGGCGCGAAAACACGAGGCTGTCTCGGGTGAACCGTCTGAAGGTGGGCTGATGTCGAAGGCGTAAGCAAAGACCGTCGGTAGCGGATGTTCAGGAAAGGCGTGTTGCCGTTTTTCCACCACCCCGCGGGTGATTTGCAGATAGATTCCCAGATCGCCAGCGCCGTTCCGTGCCACGATGTCATCGAGGATGCCGGTCAATTGTCCGTCGGAATGGGACTGGGTTAACGCGATACCATCGAGTGACTGATGGAGGCGCTCGAAGTGGTATTGCAAGGCCACCATCTTGCCGTCGTAGCAGGGTATGACCTCGTAGACGCCATCGCCGAACAAAAACCCGCGATCCATTGGTGAGATGCGAACGTCGGCGAGGGGCGCGAAGTCACCGTTGAGGTAGGCGATCGTCATGGCTGTACTCCTGATGTCAGCGCGTCGTGAACCGCTTGCATAAGTCGCTCGCCCTCCGCGGCGAGGAAACCGTCCTCGGTGTGGGTTGCCTCACCCGTCACGCCATCAATCGCGCCGCGCGCCACCAGATATGCCAGATCTTCATCAATACGGTGTTCAGCGCTGTGTTTTGGGTCAGCGAGCCAGTGCGTGACGGCGCAGAGTGCATAGGCGGCCCAGTTCGAGACGTCCGCCACCACCAACTCGTCACAGGTGCTGACAGCGGGCTGAATATTGAGCTTCGACAAGCTGTCCAGCACGTTTCCCATCCCCAGTTCGTTGCCACCGTCGCCAATGGCAATGGTAGGGCAGTTAGCCTTTGCAAGGTAGGGTTCAGCGCCGCCGCATCGCGCAGTAATGTCGGCGCCGGCCATGTTGTAACAGCGCCCATCTGATGCGCTACCGGGTCGTTCTATGCTGATGAACAGCGCGGGTGGTTGCGATCGGTACAGTGCATCGGCCGCGGCGCTGGCGCCCTCGTCTGCAGAGGTCAGTAGCGACCGGCAGTTGAAGTCTTCATGCAGAGCGGCCACGACTTGCGCATCAGAGAGGATGACGGGGTCACTGCCAAGGTGCCGGCACAGGCGATAAAGCGCCATGGCGCCCGCCGGTCCATCGGTCTCAAAAGTGTCTCCCACCGGAAAACCCGTCAGGATATAGACGCGGCCCGCGCACTGACCGATCAGTTGCGCGGCGCGGAGCAGATAGCCCGGTGTCATCTGTTCGCGCACGTCTGCCATACCGCGATGATTCCGGGCGACCAGCATCCCCTCAATACGGGTAGAGAGGGCGATGGCGTCAGTGTGTGTCACGCAAACGGGTCTCCAAGTAGTGCTGCTCCAGCCAGCCGATGCGGTCTGCCTCGTCGGGGCTACACAGCGTGAAGCGCACCCTTTGCCCGGGTCGCGATTGGGCGAGCCGACGGCAATCACTGCTGATCACTGCCCCCGGTTTTGGATAACCCCCGACGGTTTGTCGGTCATTTAACAGGATGATGGGGTTGCCGTCGGGGGGCACCTGAATGGCACCGTAACAGGTTGCCTCGGAGTACAACGAGGTAATGCCTGACTGGAGTTGGGTGCCGTTAAGCGCGACGCCCATTCGATTGGCCCTGGCGGTGACAGTGAATTCTTCCGCGAGCAGGGCCTTGATGGCTTCATCAGCGAAATCGCTGAATTGAAAGCCGGCAACAAAGCGAAGCTCCAGGATGCCCCTCTGGTTCTTGATAGTGAGTTGAGGATCCGCCGCGAGTGCGGCCTTGTCGGACGCACGCAGGGGCAGCGTATCGCCATCTTTCAGAAAGCCACCATCGAGACCCCCAATGCCCTCCCGCGGAGACGTGCTGCGGCTATCGAGCTGCGGTGTCGTCATCACACCACCCGATAGATGGAGATAGCTGTACACGCCTTCGTTTGTGGCTTTGATCTCCAGCGTCTGACCGGCCTCGATGTGATGCACGCCCTCAGATTCGATGGGTTGCTGATTGACGCTGAGCTGCACGGGAGCGCCGGTGACCACCACGTCATGCGTCTCAGTCAGTGTCGCAGCGAAGTCCGCGTAAGCCATTTCAATGGCCGCTTCATCATGGTGGTGCCCGAGTTGATGTTGCCCACTCAGGAGTGCATTGGGGTCCATCGCGCCCGAGGGGGGAATGCCAATACTTAACGTGCCGACTCGTCCGCTGTCTTGCACGCTACTGGCGATGCCGGCTTTATGGATCTGCAAGCAGTTCATGGCATCACGCCCCCCAGCGCGCGAAAATCCGTCTCGCTGATCGGCTCAAAGCGAACAGTGGCTCCGACCGTGAGAAGGGAGGGTGGCGCATTGTTCAGGTTAAAAAGCGGCTCCGGACAGGCGCCGATGAGCCGCCATCCCCCGGGTGATTCGCAGGGATAGACCGCGGTTTGCGCGTCGGCAATGGCGACCGCCCCGGCGGGGACTGTCGCTCTGGGTGTATCGAGTCTCGGCGTTTGCAGTGCCTCGGGCAGGGTGCCGAGGTAGCAAAACCCCGGTGCAAATCCGGTCGCATAGGCGAAATAGGTGGCTTCACTGTGGAGAGCGATGACGTCGTCGATGCCGAGACCGCGGTCATCGGCGAGCCACTCGAGGTCTGGTGCGACGCTGGGATGATAGAGCACGGGCAGCACAACATCGATTGTTGAATGCTCAGGGCCCGAGCGGTCTACCAAAACGATGGCTTCGGCTTGCTCCTTGAGCCATGCCTCGGTGCGGTCTCTTTCCAGAGTCGATGCCGAGAAGAAAAGGGTGAGAGTGGTGTATCCGATAACACTGTCTGTCAGCGTCGAGCCAAAGTGCTGTCGCGCCTGGTTTTCGATTTCGATGAGCGCTTTGGTGAGCGCAGGCTGCGGCACCTCGGTGAAAACAAGGCGCATCGCCGCTTCACCCGCCGGGCCCAGCTCATAATCCATTCAGTTGCCGTCCAGTGCCTGACGGATTGCCCGAATCATCTTGATTGCCCCGGGGGTATCACTGTGCACGCACAACGTATCGGCATTGACCGGGACGCGTTTACCCCTTGCCGTTCTCAGCTTGTTCTGGGAAATCGCGACCGCTTGCTTTGCTGCCTCGGTGGGGCTCAGTAATGCACCGGGCTTATCGCGGCCGAGTAGCAGGCCCCGGCCGGTGTAGCCCCGGTCAGCAAAGGCCTCATAACGCAGTGTCAGCCCATGCTCTACCGCGAGTTGGAGCGTCTTGCGGTCTCGCGGCGTCGCCAACACCACCAGCTCGAGGTCCGCGTGCCAGTACGATACTGCCCTCATGATGTCGTTCATGATGCCCGGGTCGGCCAGCATGGCGTGATACAGCGCGCCATGTGGCTTGACGAAGGTTACGCGTGATCCATAAGCCCTTGCGATACCATCGAGTGCGCCGATTTGGTATAGCGTGAGGTCGACGAGTTCCTGACCGCGGAGGTCCATGGCCCGCCGACCAAAGCCCTGCTTATCCGGGTAGGAGACGTGAGCGCCGATTTCCGTTTTGTGGCTCTTCGCCAGCTCCACGCAATGACGCATCGTGCTGGGATCGCCGGCGTGCCCGCCACAGGCAATGTTGGCGGCATCGATGAGCGGCATGATGGTTTTATCGTCCCCCATTTCCCAGGGGCCAAAACCCTCTCCCATATCGCAGTTCAGTGTCAGTTGTTTTGTCATGGCTAGCTCGCCAACTCTGCATTTTTCAAATCAGTAACCAGCATGTGCCCCGGTTCGTGAGTCACCGCGATCGGTAAACGAGCTGATTCCAGTGCCACCTGCGGTGTCACCCCGCAGGCCCAGAAAAGGGGGACGTCATCGGCATGCACCGTGACAGGGTCACCGAAGTCGGGCTGCGCCAGATCAGCAATACCGATGGCGTGCGGATCACCGAGATGAATCGGTGCGCCGTGGACAGATGGATATCGAGAGCAGATCTGGATCGCTTCGATGGCATCTGCAGCAGGCATCGGGCGCATACTCACCACCATCTTGCCGCCGAACGGGCCGGCGCTTTTGCAGTCGATATGGGTGCGATACATGGGGACGTTGACCCCTTCACTGATGTTTCTGATCTCGATGCCCGCGGCGATCAGCGCCTCCTCGAAGGAAAACGAGCAACCCAGGGCAAACGCCACCCAGTCATCCTGCCAGAGATCAACGATATCGTGTCGCTGCTCGGTCAGCACGCCGTCATGCCAGACGCGATACTGGGGTACGTCGGTTCGGATATCGATGTCGTTTCCTAGTCCGGGCAGTGAGGGATCCCCGGGTCGCTCGCTGACAGCGAGCAGCGGACAGGGCTTCGGGTTGAGTGTGCAGAAGGATTCAAAATGCGCGGCATCTCCAGCGGGGAGGATCACGATATTGCATTGCACATGGCCGGGCGCCAGGCCGGAGGTCTGCTGCGTGAAGTCTGCCGTCCTGCACCGGCCCCGGATTTCTTGCCCCGCCATGCGCTCTTCTGCCGCTACCATCTTGGTCTCGAACTTGTATAGTGCTTACGAATCATACGCCCAAAAGAGAGTGACGCCATGCCGCATTTTTCTGCCTTTGCCGCTGAAACCCCCGACCGGCCGGCATACATTATGGCCAACTCCGGTGAGGTTGTGACCTACGCTGAGTTGGACCGTCGATCAAATCAGGTTGCGCACCTGTTGCGTGCCTCCGGCGTGAACCGCGGTGATCACATCGCCATCATGATGAAGAACTGCACCGAGTTTTTGCAGGTGGCCCAGGGTGCGCTTCGCGCCGGCATTATCTTCACACCGATCAGCACGCACCTGAAGCAGGATGAGACCGCTTACATCATCACTAATTGCAAAGCCAAGCTGTTTGTTGCCTCTGCGAGCCTCGCCGAGGTGGCGACGGAGGCCGCTGCGGCCGCGGGTGGGTTGGGACGGTGTCTGTCTGTTGGTGGCGACATTGCGGACTTTGAACGATTGGACGAGGAACTGGCGAAGTTACCTGAGACGCCCATTGAGGACGAGTTTCTGGGCGCGCCCATGCTGTATTCGTCGGGTACGACGGGTAAGCCAAAAGGGGTCTATTGGGAGCCCCACGCAGAGAGCATCCATACCGATCACCCGCTATCCGGCAGCGTTGGCGCTTTTTTTGGCTTTGGCGTCGACACCGTTTATCTGTCGCCTGCGCCGCTTTATCACGCGGCACCTTTGCACTACAACATCATGGTGCTCGGCCTTGGTGGTACCTCCCTGATCATGGAGCACTTTGATCCGGAGCAGTCTCTGGCATTGATTGAGCGATATAAGGCCACGCACAGTCAGTGGGTGCCGATTATGTTTGTGCGCATGCTGAAGCTGCCCGAAGAGGCGCGAGCGCAATACGACCTCAGTTCGATGAAGTGCGCGATTCATGCGGCAGCGCCGTGCCCGATCGATGTCAAAGAAGCGATGATCAACTGGTGGGGGCCGGTCATTATCGAGTACTACTCAGGTAGTGAGGGCAACGGTTTCACCATTATTGATTCGGCGAACTGGCTCACTCACAAGGGCTCCGTGGGTCAGGCGATCATCGGCGAGCCGAGAATTTTGGGTGAGAACGGCGAGGTGCTGGGACCGGGCGAGGTGGGTGACGTGTACTTCGCCGATAGCCGACCTTTTGAGTATTTCGACGAGCCCGAGAAAACGAAAAACGCTTTCAATGAGCAGGGCTGGAGCACGATGGGGGATGTGGGCTACCTCGACGAGGAAGGCTTCCTCTACCTCACCGATCGCAAAAACTTCACCATCATCACCGGTGGCGTAAATGTGTACCCGGCAGAAATTGAGGGCCTGCTGATTTCCCATGACAAGGTGGCGGATGTGGCGGTGTTTGGCATCCCGCACCCCGAATTTGGAGAAGAGGTCATGGCGGTGGTGCAACCCCTCGACTGGGCCGATGCAAACGATGATACCGAGGCGGAGCTGATTGACTGGATGCGGGAGCGCCTGTCGAGCGTGAAGGTGCCGAGGAAAGTGGATTTCCTTGAGCAGCTGCCCCGTATGGATAACGGCAAGCTGTATAAACGACATCTGCAGGACGCCTATCGCGAAGCGGTGTGACTTTCTCAGCTGTCAAGCTGTTATGAAAATGATTGAGCCTCTATGCTGGGAGGCACGTATCGATGCATAGCCAGCGGGTAGTCAAGGAGCGGTAATTGGCCAGACAGTCGGAGTTGCGTCAGCTTGAGGATCATATGGATGCGGCGGAA
>CBFHIW010000048.1:0-23156 GCA_965656065.1 Luminiphilus sp.
TGGGGAAGCTGTTCGAGGAGTTGGGCCCCCGATACCAGGAGCGACCGGGCGGCTATATTCGGATCCTCAAGTGCGGTTTCCGCGCTGGTGACAAGGCGCCGATGGCGTTTGTGGAGCTGGTGGACCGACCCCAGCCCGAAATCGAAGACGAAGAGGTGGTAGAGGAGTCCGCTGAAGACTGATTCGGCCTTCTCGAAGAGCCCTCGCTGGCATGTCCGCGGGGGCTTTTTTTTGCCCGTTGAATGGCTTTTTGGCGGTTCAGTGATGCCGGAATTTCAGCCGGATTCATGAAGCGCCTGTGATGCCGAATGAGGCACGTTTACCTCGATCGTTGATATGACCAGTTTCTGACTAATTTTGGGTTTAAGCGAAATAAATCAGAGGTTTAGCGGCAGGGGAGAGGTCTTGCAGTCGATCGCCAACACCGGTACCGTACGGCAGCCAAAAAAACAGGGCGCCAGTCCCTGTCAGCATGAATACGACAACAAACCATGAGAGAACCACGACCTATGAAGCGATCACGCAATAAGCTGTATCAATTCGTGGCTGCGGCCTGCCTGCCCATTAGTTTGACGGCACAGGCGCAGCTGGAAGAAGTTATCGTAACCGCGCAGAAACGCGCTGAGAACTTGCAGGATGTTCCAATCTCCATCACGGCCTTGCAGGGGAAGCAAATTCAAGACGCAACAATCCAGAACCTCGCAGCTATTGCCGATTATGTGCCTAACCTGCACATCGCGGAGGCCGCGGTAAACACCAACATTTACATGCGCGGGGTTGGCTCGGGTAACAACCGCGGCTTTGAGCAATCCGTCGGCATGTACGTCGATGGCGTCTACCTTGGTCGCGCAAGACAATTTAGATCCGGCCTGCTGGATATTGAGCGCGTTGAGGCGCTGCGTGGCCCTCAGGGGACCCTGTTTGGCAAGAATACGGTCGCCGGCGCGATCAACATTACGACCGCATCGCCCACTGTCGGCACTGGCATCGAAGGCGAAATTAACGCTGCCTTTGAGGAGTTTGGTGGTGCCAACTACGAGGGTTACGTGCAAGGCGGTGCCGATACGTTTGCGATGCGGCTGGCGGTTAAGCATCGTGAAACAGACGGCTACGTGTATAACGCTTACCTCGGGGAAGACGAGGGCCAGATCGAGGAGACTGGTGGGCGCCTGACGCTGGTATGGGAACCCAGCGATACTTTCAGCGCCAACTTTAAATACTCCTACCATGAGCGTGAGCGTATCGGCGCGCCCAGTGCCACCTATCGGTATCTGTCAGCTGAGCAAAGAGCGGTAGATGTGCCGATTACTACCGGCAGTCCCTTGAGCCCTGCGTCTCAGGCCTACGCGATGACGGATATTTTCTTCCCAGGAATTTACGACGCCGCCGGTGCCGAACTGACAACTTACAAAGACAACAACTTCGGCTTGTCGAAAGACGATGGCTTGGCAATGAGTGATCGTCGAGACAGTAACGATGACACCATTGAAAATACGGTTCTGACGCTGACCTGGGATGTGGGCGCGGGCACCGTGACGTCTGTGACCGGTTACTCGACGTACGAGTACATCGACGACGTTGATGTCGACTGGTTACCGCTCAGCTTCTTGGCGCGCTACGACGACCATGAGTTTGAGCAGTTCAGTCAAGAAATACGCTTTACGTCCGACACAGGCGGTCGCTTTGATTACACCGTCGGCGCCTACTACGATGAAAACGAATTGGACATGTTTGGCAGAGTCACCTTTGATCTGGCATTCGACGGGTTGTACCCGCAGTTCACTCAGTTGGCGCTTGGTGCGCCGCTCCCGAATTTTCTATTCGCCAGTAGTTTTGGTGCAAACATACCTGCACTGGGCGTATACGGCGCTGACCAAGTCGCCCGAAACCACGATTACCTTCAGGACAGCGAGTCGCTGGCTCTTTTTGCACAGGGCACTTATGAGTTGAGCGATGTCCTTCGTCTTACCGTCGGTGTTCGCTACACCGAGGAAGAGAAGGATGTCGTCACGGATCAGCGCCTCGGCGATACTAACTGTGGTCTCGATGGGAACTTCCAAGAAGGCCCCGGATGCACTGGTAACTATAATGCATGGCTGGACATCTTCTTCTCCAACTATCCGTTCGACAGTTGGAACTATTCCTACGTGGCAAGCCGAAAAACTGACTCTGTAGATCCCTCTGTCAACTTGCAGTGGGACGTGTCGGATAGTTCGATGTTGTACGTCAGCTATTCCAGTGGCTTCAAATCAGGCGGATTCACGGCTGCCGACGACGGGCGACCTGGTGATGCAGTAGGCGCACTGGTCTCTCCGCCGCCCACAGGTGGCGTGCCGGGTGCATTAACCGGTGGTTATGTCTACACCACACCAAACGAAGACTTTGAGTTTGATGACGAATCGGTGGATGCCTTCGAGATCGGAGGCAAGCATGAGTTCGCCAACGGTTCCGTGAGACTCAATTGGGCGGCGTTCTATTCTACCTACGATGATCTTCAGACCAGCATCTTCCGTGGTGCAGGCTTTACGGTGAAAAACGCAGCATCTTCTGAGGTCATGGGTCTCGAAGTAGATGCCATTTGGCAGATCACAGATGCGCTGCGTGTGGGCGGCAACGTTGCCTACCTTGACGCGACCTACGACGACTTTTCTGATGGGCCGTGTACTGCGATCCAACTGGACGGCGACAATGCCTGTGGTAGCCCAGCTGGAAGCACCTCAAACGATTTGTCAGGCGCTGCCACCTTGTATGCCTCTGACTACAGTGGCAGTTTGTTTGTCGACTTCCGAAGGCCGCTGGGAGCCCTGGAGTTTTTTGCTGGTGCAGAAGTGAATTACCGGGACGCGTTCAATTCAGCCGGCGACAACGACCCTATCGATATGATCGACAGCTATACCAAAGTTAACGCGAGAATCGGCATCGGCGGTGAGTACTGGGAGATCATGGCATACGGACGTAACATCTTCGATGAGATCGCTTTCCAGCAAAGCTTTGACACGCCGCTTTTGAGTGGCAGTCATACGCGATTCATGGAAGAGCCTGCCGTCTTTGGTGTCCGCGGGACCTTCAGGTTCTAAAGATACTTCAATGATAAAAGCCCGGCTCAGGCCGGGCTTTTTTTGCGTCGCGATTTGGCGTGGCTGTATTCAGTGCTGGCCACTATTCATCAGCGATTGGTCAAGCAAAGTGCTTTTAAAGCGCGATCTGTTGAACCCGTAGTGGAAGCCCTGATGACAGAGCCATTTCAGGTCTTCCCTCAGGCCGCCTTGGATCGCGTCTTAGTGGAAGCGGCCTTCTTGGTTGCCGACTTCTTCGGCGCAGGCAGCAGAGGCGCCAGAAAACGCCCGGTATGTGAGACTTTGCTCGCGGCGACCTCTTCAGGCGTGCCGGTAGCAATGATTTGCCCGCCGCCGGAGCCACCCTCGGGTCCCAGATCAATGAGCCAGTCAGCGGTTTTGATGACATCCAGGTTGTGCTCGATGATTACCACCGTATTCCCACCGTCTCTGAGTCTGTGCAGTACCTCCAATAGCTGGCGAATATCCTCAAAGTGCAGGCCGGTCGTGGGCTCATCAAGGATGTAGAGCGTGTTACCCGTGTCGCGTTTGGAGAGTTCACGCGACAGTTTGACCCGCTGCGCTTCGCCCCCCGACAAGGTGGTCGCGGCCTGGCCGAGGCGAATATAAGACAGCCCAACGTCCATCAGTGTCTGTAGCTTGCGATGGATGGCAGGCACGGCTTCAAAGAAAGACAGCGCGTCTTCCACCGTCAGATTCAATACCTCCGAGATGTTGAGATCCTTGAATTTGATCTCCAGCGTTTCACGGTTATAGCGCTTGCCCTTGCACACATCGCAGGGCACATAGATGTCGGGAAGAAAATGCATCTCGACTTTTGTGACGCCGTCGCCCTGACAGGCCTCGCAGCGCCCGCCGCGAACGTTAAAGCTGAAACGCCCAGGCTTGTAGCCCCTTGAGCGCGCTTCTTGAGTCCCTGCAAACAGCTCGCGGATCGGCGTGAAGATGCCGGTGTAGGTCGCGGGATTGGACCGCGGTGTGCGACCAATCGGGCTCTGGTCGATGTCGATACATTTGTCGAGGTGCTCGAGCCCTTCGATACTGTTATGGGCGGCTGCTTTCAACGTGGTCGCACCGTTTAGCGCGGTGGCGGCCAGCGGGTAGAGCGTGCCGTTAATCAGTGTCGATTTGCCCGAGCCCGAGACGCCGGTCACGCAGGTGAGGAGCCCGAGCGGCAGCTCCAGCGTCACGTTTTGCAGATTGTTGCCGCGCGCCCCACTGATACGGATGTTGTGCTTGGGCTTGGCGGCGTGTCGCTTTGCCGGGACCGCAATTGAGCGCTCACCGGACAGGTAGGCCCCGGTCAGCGACTGCGCATTGCCAATCACGTCCTGCATGGTGCCAGAGGCCACGACTTCGCCGCCATGCACCCCCGCGCCGGGGCCGATATCAATAATGTGGTCCGCGTTACGGATGGCGTCCTCGTCGTGTTCCACCACGAGCACAGTATTACCGAGGTCTCGCAGGTGGATCAGTGTTCGTAGCAGCCTCTCGTTGTCACGCTGGTGCAGCCCGATCGAGGGCTCATCGAGGATATACATCACCCCAACGAGTCCGGCGCCGATCTGGCTGGCCAGGCGAATCCGCTGGGCCTCGCCGCCGGACAGGGTCTCTGCGCTGCGGTTTAGAGTGAGATAATTCAAGCCGACGTCGACCAAAAAGCGATAGCGCGCGCGAAGTTCTTTCAGAATCTTGTCAGCAATTTCGCCCTGACGGCCGGTGAGTTCCAGTTCGTTGAAGTACGCTTCTGCGTCACCGACAGGCATCGAAGTAATGCTGGGCAGTGTGCGGCCATCAACATAGACGCTGCGGGCATCCTCGCAGAGCCGGGTGCCGTCACAGGCCTTGCACGCCGCCGTTGATACATATTTGGCAAGCTCGTCCCTTACAGATGAGGACTCGGTCTCCCGGTAGCGGCGATCCATATTGGGGATCACGCCCTCAAAGACGTGACGGCGCTTGAAGACGGTGCCGCGGTCGTTCACATAGGAGAACTCGATCTCCTCGCCATCGCTGCCATACAAAATAATGTCGCGGTGCTTTTGTGAGAGTTTTTCGAACGGCTTATCCATGTCAAAGCCATAGTGCTTCGACAGCGATCGCAGCAGATGGAAGTAGTAAACGTTGCGCCGGTCCCAACCACGGATAGCGCCCTCGGCCAAGCTAGCCTCGGGGTGCAGGACCACGCGGCTCTCATCAAAAAACTGGGTGACACCCAGACCGTCACAGCTACTGCAGGCGCCCGCAGGATTGTTGAAGGAGAACAGCCGCGGCTCCAGCTCGTCGATGGAGTGTCCACAGCTTGGGCAGGCATAGCGGGCTGAGAACAGCGTCTCCTCCCCGTCGCCCTCCATGGGGGCGATGGCCGCAACCCCATCGGTCAGCTCTAATGCCGTTTCGAAAGATTCCGCCAGCCGCAGCTTGAGGTCATCGCGGACTTTGAAACGGTCCACTACCACATCGATACGGTGCTTTTTCTTCTTGTCGAGGGTGGGGACGTCGTCGAGATCGACCACAATGCCGTCGACCCGCACGCGGATAAAACCGGCAGCCCGCATTTGCTCGAACACGTGAAGATGCTCGCCTTTTCGATCGCGCACTACCGGGGCGAGCAGCATGAGCTTGCTGCCTTCGGGCAGCGCCAGCACCGCATCCACCATCTGGGTCACGGTTTGTGCCTTCAGCGTCACGCCGTGGGTGGGGCAGCGCGGATCCCCGACCCGGGCAAACAAGAGGCGCAGGTAGTCATAGATCTCGGTGATGGTGCCCACCGTGGACCGGGGGTTGTGGGAAGTCGATTTCTGCTCGATCGAGATGGCGGGCGACAGGCCTTCGATATGGTCGATGTCGGGCTTTTCCATCATCGACAGAAACTGCCTCGCGTAGGTCGACAGCGATTCTACGTAGCGGCGCTGTCCCTCGGCATACAGCGTATCGAAGGCGAGCGACGACTTGCCGGACCCGGAGAGCCCGGTGATCACGACGAGTTTGTCCCGGGGAATATCGAGGTCGATGTTTTTCAGGTTGTGGGTGCGGGCGCCGCGTACCTCGATGGTATCCATGCTGTAAGCCTGTGAAAAAGCCAATCGCACAGTATACGAGTATCCGGCCGCGGCGGACGCACCCCGTCCGCTTTTTGACCGCGTGATACACTGAACTACCGCTCAGGCGACGGATCCCGTGTTAGCCAAAGAACCCTTTTCCGCTCTAGAACGCCGCGCCGTGCTGGGCTTGGCCAGCCTCTACTGCCTGCGGATGTTGGGCCTTTTCATGGTGCTGCCCCTGTTCGCGGTTTACGCTCAGGAGCTGGCGGGCGCTACGCCGGCCAGCATCGGCCTGGCTCTCGGCGCCTACGGCCTCACCCAGGCTGCCCTGCAAGTACCGTTGGGCTGGTTGTCAGATCAAATTGGCCGTAAGCCCGTGATTGTTGGTGGTTTGAGTCTGCTGGTGATCGGTAGCTTGGTGGCCGCAGCGGCCGACACGCTCACGGGGCTGGCGATAGGCCGTTTACTTCAGGGTTCCGGCGCTATTGCCTCGGCCACCATGGCCCTCGCCGCCGACTACACCCGGGTTGAACAGCGCACCAAGGCCTCCGCGATCATTGGCGCCAGCATTGGCGTTTCCTTTGCGCTGGCGTTGGTGCTGGGCCCCGTGCTCGCGGCCTGGGGAGGCCTACCGAGGGTGTTTGAGGTGACCGCCGTGATGGGTGGCTTAGGTCTCATGGTGGTGCTTTTTTGGCTGCCGGCGGCGCCCCAGCTCAGTGACGGTGGCAGTGCCCATATTGCCGATCGAGAACGACTGGGTGAGGCCCTGTGGGGTCGTGGGTTGGGGGTGCTATACGGCAGCATTTTTTGTCTGCACCTTCTGTTAATGGCGGCTTTCACAGCGATCCCATCGGTGATGGCGGAGCAGGTCGGGCTGGCGACCGAGTATCACGCGTGGATGTATCTGGCGACCTTGTGTGGTGCCATACCCGGCGTGGCGATACTGGTGCGCCGGCGCCGCGAGGTCGATGACCCTCGGCCCTTACTGGCCCTGACAGTGGCGCTGACGGTACTCGGCCTGATTGTGGCGTTGGGCGCGGTCTCACTTACCCTACTGGGTGTGGGGCTGGTGCTGTTCTTTGCGGGCTTTACTGCGCTTGAGACGATTCTGCCCGCGCTGGTATCCATCTTCGCGCCTCTGTCGCTGCGGGGTACCGCCATGGGTATTTTCTCCAGCGCCCAGTTTTTTGGGGTCTTTACCGGCGGCGTGCTCGGGGGCAGCGCGCTGCAGTTGGGCGGGACACTCGGCCTGGTTGCGGTGTTGCTGGGTCTGACAGCGATCTGGCTGCTGGGCCTCTGGCGCTTTGGTCGGCCACCGGTGGCGGCGGTTTAAGGGCGCAAATGTCGGAGAATGATGTACCCCCGGCACGGCTCCATTGCTATAGTCTTAAAGTCAGTCACAAAGACCCGAGAGCTCTGTAACGCGCGCTCCGGGGCACAGTAAGGGAGCACCGTATGGCTTCGCGCGGCATCAATAAAGTTATTCTGGTTGGGAACCTCGGCAACGACCCGGAGCACCGGGTGCTGCCGTCCGGCGGCGGCGTGACCAATATCAGTCTCGCCACCTCGGAAAGCTGGCGCGACAAGAACACCGGTGATCAGCAGGAGCGCACCGAGTGGCACCGTGTGGTGTTTTTTAATCGATTGTCCGAGATCGCCGCGGAATACCTGCGCAAAGGCTCCAAGGTCTACGTAGAGGGCTCGCTGCGCACGCGCAAGTGGCAGGACCAATCCGGGCAAGACCGCTATACGACCGAGATCGTTGCCCAGGAGATGCAGATGCTCGACAGTCGCAATATGGCGTCTGACGGGGGTGGCTACCAAAGCGCACCCGCGGCGAGTGCGCCGGTGGCTGCGGCCGCGGCAGATCCCGCGCCCATTGATTTCCCGGAAGACGACATTCCCTTCTAACGGGCGCTCGCTGTGCTACCGGCGCCCCCCACGCCCTGACTGACCATGCGTATTCTGGTTCTGGGCCTCGACTCTCCGTTGGGCTATGCCCTGCGCTCTTTTGCCACGCCGCTGATGCGCCACGAGATTGTGGGCGTCGACATGGATACCACGCGCTGGCGTCGCGAAAGGCAGGTCAAAAAGCTGATTCGCCGCGACCCAATTGATCTGATCCTCGACGCCAGGCTCGTGACCCAGATCGACGGCGTCGACCCCGTTGGCCAGCCCGATATTGAGCGCACCCGCTGGTTGGCGGAGCTGGCGGCGAAAGACGGTGTGAGCTACCTATACCTCTCCAGTGCGCGGGTGTTCTCGGGCACTTTGACTCGGCCTTATCGCGAGAGTGATCAGCCGGATGCCACGGACCCGGTGGGCAAAACCCTGATCGAGGTCGAGGAGTTGCTGAAAGCGACGCTGGACCAGGTCTTTATCCTGCGTCTTGGGCTCATGTTTGGCGGCCGTCGCCCCAATCCCCTGGCACGAACACTCGATGCCCTGGCCCGCGGCGATCGCATCAAGGTCAGTGAACAGGTGAGGGGCAGCCCGGTGCACGTCGCTGAAGTGGCGCGTGTGATGCACGGCATTATCGATCAGATGGGGGCGGGGGCGCCGCGATCGGGTTTGTATCACTACAGCGGCATCGGGGAGGTCAATCTGTATTCGTTCATGGAGACCGTGCTGGCCAATGCCTCTCAGTACCAGCCGTTTACCGAAGCCCGTGAACTGATGGAACTGATTGAGGCGACAGCGGAGGCGCCTACCAGTTTGAGTCTGGATTGTGCCGAGCTCCGCCATCAGTTCGGGATACAGCAGCTGAGCTGGCGGGAGTTTGTTCCCCGCGCCGTTCGACGCTACATTGAGCTCTATGTGGAATCCTGAGGGGTATTGAGAGTGGGTGCAGCGCTGAAAGTGGCGGTTTTGACCGTGAGCGATACCCGCACGCAGGAGACGGATACGTCTGGCGCGTTTCTCGAGGAGGCGTTGCGAGAGGCAGGTCACGAGATCGCGGATCGCCAGATTGTGATTGACGATGTCTATCAGCTCCGTGCCATCGTCTCCCAGTGGATTGCGGACCCGGAGGTCGAGGTGATCTTGACCACGGGCGGCACCGGTTTCTCGGGCCGGGACTCGACGCCCGAGGCGCTGGCGCCGCTTTTCGACAAGACCATAGACGGCTTTGGTGAAGTGTTCCGCGCGCTCAGCCTCACCGAAATTGGCTCCTCGACGGTGCAATCTCGTGCGCTCGCGGGTCTGGCGAACGGTACCGTGATTTTCTGTATGCCCGGTTCCACGGGCGCCTGTCGCACCGCCTGGGAGGGCGTCTTGCGAGATCAGCTCGACAGCGAGCACAAGCCCTGCAACTTTGTCGGGGTGCTGCGGGGCCACTGAATCATGGCACTGACCCCCTTGTCCGAGGCGCTGGAGCGACTCCTCGCCACCGTTGAGATCAAACCCGACTGGGAAATGGTCGCCCTCGAGGCAGCGCCCAGTCGTTACTGCGCTGAAACCATTAACGCCACCCTCTCGGTGCCACCCGCCGATAACAGCGCCATGGATGGCTATGCCGTGGCCAGTCAGGATGTGCCGGGCACGCTCATCATCAGCCAGCGCATCCCCGCGGGTCACGCACCGTTACCGCTGGAGGCCGGCACGGCGGCGCGGATTTTCACGGGCGCGGAAATCCCTGAGGGGGCCGATGCCATCATCCTGCAAGAGGATGCCGAGGCAGGAGAAGGGCAGGTCACCTTGCCCGCCGCTCAGCCAGGTCAGCATATCCGCAGGCGAGGGAGTGATATTCAACCCGGGGATGAGCTGGTGGGGGCGGGGCGTCGATTGACGCCGCAGGATATTGGCCTGTTGGCGTCGGTGGGGCTCGATGCGGTTCCGGTCTTCCGCCCCCTCAACGTCGCTGTGCTGACGACCGGAGACGAACTCCGCGAGCCGGGTAGCGGCGATCTGGATCCCGGCCAGATCTTCAACAGTAACCGCTTCAGTCTCGCCGCCCAGATCAGGGCGCTCGGGATGGCGGTGATCGACTGCGGCAATCTCCCGGATGATCCCGATCAGATTGGTGAGGCGCTGGAGCGGGCGGCCGCAGAGGCGGATTGCATCGTCACGGCCGGTGGCGTCTCGGTGGGTGAAGAGGACCACGTCAAATCCCAGATTGAGCAGCGGGGGGCACTGGAGCTCTGGAAGCTGGCGATCAAGCCCGGCAAGCCGCTGGCATTTGGGCAGGTTGCCGGCACCCCCATCTTTGGACTGCCCGGTAACCCGGTATCGGCGTTTATCACGTTTGCGCTGGTGGCCAAGCCATGGCTGATCAAGCGTCAGGGCGGGCATCCAGGGCCGCTCCAACGCTTTCCTGTAAGAGCGGCGTTTTCCATTACGCGTCCGGGCACGCGAGAGGAGTTCCTTCGCGTTCGCTTAACGGGTTCAGGTGAGGCTCTGCGCGCTTCGCTAACGGGCAGCCAGAGCTCGGGCGTCATGACCAGCCTCAGCGAGGCCGACGGTCTGGCAGTGATTGCGCCCGGTACCACCGTGGCTGAGGGAGATTGGGTCGAGGTGACGCCGCTGCCGTCACTGTGAGCCGATGCGGCACAGCGCGGTGAGTCAGTCCGTGTAGCGTCGGAAAATGAGCGTGGCGTTGGTGCCACCGAACCCAAAGCTGTTCGACATCACCTGTTGCAGTCCGGCATTGTCGACCCGCGCCATGGCAATCAGCATGCCTTCAGCGCCCTCATCGAGGGTCTCGATGTTGGCCGAGGCCGCGATGAAATCGTCCTGCATCATCAGCAGAGAATAGATCGCCTCCTGCACGCCTGCCGCGCCCAGTGAGTGGCCCGATAGTGATTTGGTTGAGCCGATCACCGGTGCCTGCTCGCCAAATACGGTCCGCAGCGCGTTGAGCTCCTGAATATCGCCGGCCGGGGTGCTGGTGCCGTGGGCGTTGATGTAGTCGATCTCACCTTCTAGCCCGTGCATGGCCTGTTGCATGCAGCGCACGGCGCCCTCACCCGAGGGAGCCACCATGTCGTAGCCGTCCGAGGTGGCGCCGTAGCCCACTAGCTCGGCGAGAATGTTGGCGCCCCGGGCTTTGGCGTGGGTCAGCGACTCCATGACCAGCATGCCGCCACCGCCGGCAATGACAAAGCCGTCCCGGTTGGCGTCGTAGGCGCGGGAGGCGCGCTCCGGCGTCTCGTTGTATTGGCTGGACAGCGCGCCCATCGCGTCAAATAAAGCGCTCATGGTCCAGTGCAGTTCCTCGCCACCGCCGGCAAACACAACGTCCTGCTTACCCAGCTGAATGAGTTCCATCGCGTGCCCAATACAGTGCGCGCTGGTGGAACAGGCGGAGGAGATTGAATAGTTAACGCCCTTGATTTGAAACGGCGTGGCGAGACAGGCCGAGACCGTGCTGCCCATGGTCTGGGTCACCCGGTAGGGCCCCACGCGACGGATACCGCGGTCGCGGAGAATATCGGCGGCTTCGACCTGATTGGCTGAGGATGCGCCGCCTGAGCCGGCGACAATTCCGGTGCGGGGATTAGAGACTTCAGCGTCGCTCAAGCCGGCGTGAGCAATCGCCTGCTGTAGGCTGAGGTAGGCGTACCCGGCCGCGTCGCCCATGAATCGCCACTGCTTGCGGTCGATATGTTCCGAGAGGTCGATGTCGGGCGTGCCCGCAATCTGCGAGCGCATGCCCGCATCGACATGGTCTTGTCGCAATGAGATACCGGAGCGGCCGTTGAACAGCGCACTCTTGACCGCTGCCGCATCGTTTCCGAGGCAGGAGACCACGCCGAGACCGGTGATGACGACCCGCTCGGTCATTACATCGACTCCGTGTTCTGGAACAGTCCGACCCGCAGATCCGACGCGGTATAAATGACCTCGCCGTCCACGGCGACGGAACCATCGGCGATGCCCATGACCAGCTTGCGCTCAATGACCCGCTTCATGTGGATGTGATAACGGACTTGTTTGTGATCGGGCAGGATCTGCCCGGTGAACTTGACCTCACCGCAGCCCAATGCGCGACCCCGCCCCGGATTACCTCGCCAGCCCAGGAAAAAGCCCACGAGCTGCCACATGGCATCCAGACCCAGACAGCCGGGCATGACCGGGTCGCCGGGGAAGTGACAGGCAAAAAACCACAGGTCCGGGTGAATATCGAGCTCCGCGATCAGCTCTCCTTTGCCGGCTGTGCCTCCCTCGGAGCTGATGTGGCTGATACGGTCCACCATCAGCATGTTGTCGACGGGCAACTGCGCGTTGCCGGCACCAAATAGCTCGCCCATCCCGCAGGCGATTAATTCGGCCTTGTCGTACTGAGACTGCGGAACAAAAGTGGTCGCGTCGGTCATTCGGTCGGGATTCCAGTGCGGGCTGAAGCGGCGATGGGTGCGCGAGTTGCTATTCGCCACTGAAGAAGTGATGAGACGCCGCAATTGTAGAGGAAGGTCGTCTCACGATCCAGCTTGGGCGAGGGCGCGCTTAGGTCAGTATCAATAAGCAGTGCTAGTAGCCCGAATGGCTCAGGGTGACGGGGGACGGTGCTTCCAGTAGCATCGCGTCTTCAAATATCACCCTGTACACCGAATCAATGCTGATACCCGTTTTACTCTCCGGTGGCGTCGGTAGCCGCCTGTGGCCCGTGTCCCGCGCCGCCCGACCCAAGCAGTTGCTGCCTTTGGGGGGTGACGGGTCTATGCTGCAGGAGACCCAGCGACGACTGGCGGGCCTGGAGTGCGGGCCTGCGATCGTGGTCTGCAATGCGGAACACCGCTTCATGGTGGCCGAACAACTGCGGGGGGAAGCGGCCGCGAGACCAACAATTATTCTCGAGCCTGCGGGGCGCAATACCGCGCCCGCCATCGCGCTGGCGGCTCTGCAAGCACAGGCACAGCACCCCGAGGCATTACTGCTGGTTTTGCCGGCTGATCATCATGTCACGGATCCCGGCGCGTTTCGGGTCACCGTCGAGCGCGCCACGGCCCCCGCACAAGCCGGGCAGCTGATGACCTTTGGTGTCGTGCCCAGTCGCCCCGAGACCGGGTATGGCTATGTGCGCTGCGGCGAGGCGCTGGCCGACGGAATTTTTCATCTCGCAGAATTCGTCGAGAAGCCTGATCAGGACACCGCAGCGAGCTATGTGGCCGACGGCACGTATTACTGGAACAGCGGCTTGTTTCTGTTTCGGGCCGATCGTTACCTCGAGGCGCTGGGACAGCATCAACCGGCCATGCTTGCGGCCTGCGAGCAGGCCATGGCCAAAGCAGAGCGCGATCTCGACTTTATTCGCCCCGATACCGAGGCCTTTCTCGCAAGCCCCGCCGACAGTATCGATTATGCGGTGATGGAACATACTGACGCTGGCGGCGTGGCCACCCTTGACTGTGGCTGGAGTGACGTGGGCGCCTGGTCGGCACTGTGGGAGATCGGCACGGCAGACAGCGATGGCAACGTCACCGCGGGCGATGTGCTGTTGCACGATGCCCGCAATAACTATGTCCGTAGCGAGAGTCGTTTGGTCACCGCTTTGGGCGTGGAGGATCTGGTAGTGGTTGAGACCGCCGACGCGGTGATGGTGGGTGCCCGGGACCGAGTGCAGGACATCAAACAGGTGGTGGAAGCGCTGAGTGCGGCGAATCGTCCAGAGGCGGCCATTCACCAGAAAGTGTTCCGGCCCTGGGGATCATATGAATCGCTGGTGGTTGGCGAGCAGTTTCAGGTCAAGCGGTTGACGGTGACGCCGGGTCAGACCCTGTCGTTACAGTTGCATCATCATCGCGCCGAGCACTGGGTCGTGGTGTCGGGAGAAGCCGAGATCACGCGGGGAGAGGAGCAGCTGACGCTGGGCCCCGATCAGTCCACCTACATCCCGATTGGTATGAAGCATCGCCTCGCCAACCGCGGCGCCGTGCCGCTGGAAGTGATCGAAGTGCAGTCCGGCTCGTATCTAGGAGAGGACGATATAGTGCGGTTTGACGATGTATACGGCAGGGAGGAGACCCCGACATGATTGGTAAATGCTTGTTTCCGGTAGCCGGGTACGGCACCCGATTCCTGCCCGCGACCAAGAGCATGCCTAAGGAAATGCTCCCGATCGTGAACAAACCGTTGGTGCAATACGGAGTCGAGGAGGCCATCGAGGCGGGTATGCGGAACTGTGCGCTGGTCACGGGCCGCGGCAAGCGCGCGATCGCGGACCACTTTGATATCAGTTACGAACTTGAGCATCAAATCGCCGGGTCCTCTAAGGAGCAGTACCTTTCCGGCATTCGCGATGTGATCGATCGCGGCGTCTTTACCATGGTGCGTCAGCGCGAAATGCTGGGTCTGGGGCACGCCATTTTGACCGGTGAGCCGCTGATCGGTGATCAGCCCTTTGGGGTCGTGCTGTCCGATGACTTGTGTCTCAACCGGGAAGGCCCCGGCGTACTGGCGCAGATGGCGGCGCTTTACGAGGAGCACCAGTGTTCCATTGTCGCGGTGCAGGAGGTGCCGAGGGAGGAGGTCGACAAATACGGCGTTGTGGCGGGTACAACGGAACGCGACGGGCTCACCCGCGTCAGCGACATGGTGGAAAAACCCTCCCCCGAGGAGGCGCCCTCCAATCTCGCAGTGATCGGCCGCTACATTCTCACGCCGGATATTTTTGACATTATCCGCAATACGCCGCCGGGCAAAAATGGTGAGGTGCAACTTACCGACGCGCTGCAGGCGCAGGCGCGGGAAGGCCGCGTGCTGGCCTACCAATTTGAAGGACTGCGCTTTGACTGTGGGAGCGTGCCGGGCTTTGTCGAGGCCACCCAGTATGTTTTTGAGCATTACTACGGTCAGCCTGCATGACAGACGTTCTCGACTGCTTTAAGGCCTACGACGTTCGCGGGCGGATCCCCGACCAACTCAACGAGGACATCGCCCGTCGCATCGGTAAGGCCTATGCCGAGGTGATTCAGCCGGGCACGGTCGTGGTGGGACATGACATCCGCCTGACCAGTGAATCGATCAAGGCCGCGCTCATCGAAGGGCTCCTCGAGCAAGGTGTCTCGGTGCAGGACATTGGTCTGTGCGGCACGGAAGAAATTTACTTCGCGACGGCGCACCTTGGTGTGGGGGGCGGCATTGCTGTTACCGCCAGCCATAATCCAAAAGACTACAACGGCATGAAGTTCGTCCGTGAGGGCGCCAAGCCGATCTCCGGAGACTCAGGCCTTGCAGAGATTCGCGCGTTGGCAGAGGCCAATGACTTCACGAGAGCGGAGACGCGGGGCTCGTTGGCGACTGCCGACACCCAGCGCGCCTATGTCGAGCATCTGCTGTCCTATATCGATGTGTCGGCGCTCAAGCCGCTGAAAATTGTCTGCACGGCAGGCAATGGCGGCGCGGGCCGGGTAGTGGATGCGCTGGAGCCACATCTGCCCTTCGAATTCATCAAAGTTCATCACGAACCCGATGGCCACTTCCCTAATGGCGTCCCCAATCCGTTACTGGTCGAGAACCGCGCTGCTACAGCGGATCGCGTGGTCGCCGAGCAGGCAGATCTTGGTATTGCCTGGGACGGCGATTTTGATCGCTGTTTCTTTTTCGACAGCGCCGGTCATTTCATCGAGGGTTACTACATTGTCGGACTGCTGGCCGAGGCCTTCCTGTCGCAGTTGGGGCCGCAGCGGATCGTCCACGACCCGCGCCTGACCTGGAACACCCAGGACATTGCCCGGATCGGGGGCGGCGAGCCGGTGCTCAGCAAGACCGGACATGCCTTCATCAAAGAGCGCATGCGCGAGGTCGACGCGGTTTATGGCGGTGAAATGTCAGCACACCACTATTTCAGGGAGTTCGCTTACTGCGACAGCGGCATGATTCCCTGGCTACTCATTGCCGGGCTGATGTCTCAGACCGGCCAGGCTCTGGGTGAACTGGTGGCGGCCAGGGAAGCAGCGTTTCCCTGCTCCGGAGAGATCAACCGCGAGGTAGCAGACCCGGCGGCTTTGCTGGCGGCGGTGGAGGCGCGATACGCGCCCGATGCCCTGGCCGTGGAAAAACTCGACGGGCTGGGGGTCGAGTTCGCAGCGTGGCGTTTCAATTTGCGTATGTCCAACACCGAACCGGTGGTGCGGCTGAACGTAGAATCCCGCGGCGATCAGGCGCTCATGACGGAGAAGACTGCGGAATTGCTGGCGCTGATTGACGATTGAAAGGTCAGTCAGTATTCGCTGCGCGCCAAGCCTCGGCGGCTCCGAGCGTGGCGGGGTCCAGATCGACCTCACTGTCAGTGCCACTCAGCACGCTTTGCATCTGCCCCGCAATCACCTTGCCCAGCTCCACACCCCACTGGTCGAAGGGGTTGATCCCCAACAGCACTGCCAGAAAATAGGTCTTGTGCTCGTAGGCGGCGATCAGGGCGCCGAGACACTCCGGCGTGATGGCGTCCATCATGATCAGCGAGTGGCTGTGATTGCCCGGCAGTTCAAACTGTCGACTGGCTGACTCATCAAACCCGCGCTCCGCGCCCAGCTGACGCGCTGCCTCTAGAGGGCGGCCAACCATCAGTGCGCGGCTCTGGGCCAGGGCGTGGGCGGCGAGGGCGCGACGCGCATCGCGATCGCCCTCACCCGAGCGCAGTGGCAGGATGATATCGGCGCTGAAAGACCGTGTGCCCTGATGGAGCAACTGATAGTACGAGTGCTGCCCGATGGTGCCCGCAGAGCCCCACAGCACCGGCGCGGTGTCGTGTGAAAGGGGCTCTCCCGATGGAGAGACCCGCTTGCCGTTGCTCTCCATGGTCAGCTGCTGCAGGAAGTCCGCCAAGTGAGCGAGCCGCTGGGCGTAGGGCAGGACAACGTGGGTGTCGGCGCCGAGATACTGAGTCTGCCAGAGCTCCAGCAGCGCCATGGTCATGGGCAAATTGTCAGCGGGTGACGCGCTGTGGGTATGGGTGTCGAGTGAATGCGCGCCATCCAAAAGACGTTGAAAGCTTTGCCAGCCCAGCGCCAAGGCAATGCTGATGCCAACGGCAGACCACAATGAATAGCGGCCCCCTACCCAGTCCCACAGCGGGAAGCAGCGCTCAGGCGGAATGTGCCAGTCACCGGCCTTTGCCACCTGGGTGGTCACCGCGATGAGATGCGCCCCTGCAGCCTGCCCCTGAATACCCCCGGCTTGCAGCCAGTGCATGGCGCGCTCCGCGTTGGAGAGGGTTTCCTCGGTCGACCACGACTTGGAGCAAATAACAAACAGCGTCGTCTCGGGGTTCAGTGATGCCAGCGTGCTGTCGAGATCATCGGGATCGATATTGGCCACGAAGTGCGCCTTGAGCGGCGCGGCCTCGGATTGGAGCGCCTCGCAGACGAGCCGTGGACCGAGATCGGAGCCGCCAATACCGAGATTGATCACGTCGGTGAAGCGTTGCCCAGAGCTACCTGTCGACGCGCCGTTGTGGACGCTGTCGACCAGCGCGGCCATCCGGGCGAGCGTTTCCTCGATCTCTTTTGACTTGTCCGGGTGTTGATCGCGTGCGGTGCCGCGCAGCAAGGTGTGTAGCGCGGGTCGGTGTTCCGAGGTGTTGATCAGCTCGCCACCGATCAGCGAGGTAAACGCCGCAGGGAGTGCCTGCGTATCGGACAGGGCCAACAGAGCCTGCCAGGCGTTGTCATCCAGCAGATGCTTCGAAAAATCCAGGGTCAGCCCTGCGGCTTCGCAGCGATATCTGGTTGCGCGATCCGGCGATGAGTCGAATAGCCCCTCGATGCGCTGGGACCTAAGCGCCTTAGCTTGCTGTGTCAGCGCGTCGTGTAACGCCGCGGTAGCGATGGCCATTAGCCTCGGCGGTCCACCGCTCTACCCGCCATCTCGCTTAATGCGATAGTCGCCTCATTCTGCCCAAGCGTCTCCAGCGCGCTCATGGCCTGCGTTTGATGCTCCAGTGCCGCTTCCCGGGTGGCCTCGATGCCGCCGGTCCGTTGCACGACCGCCATGATGTCTGCGAAGGCACTGCCATCCTTGTTGCGCAGGGTGTCAGCGACCAGACGCCGGTCAGTCTCGTCACCCACTTTCATGGCATGAAGCAGGGGCAGGGTGATTTTCCCCTCGGCCAGGTCATCACCGACGTTCTTGCCGGTTTCACTGGGGTCGCCGGCATAGTCGAGCAGGTCATCAGCCAGCTGGAAGGCAATCCCGAGGTGCATGCCGTAGTCGTGTAGCGCATCGGCTTTCGCGGTGCTCGTGTTGTGCAAGAGCGCCGCGCCGTGGCAGGCAGCCGCAAACAGGGCGGCGGTTTTGCGGCGAATAATTTCCTGATACTGCTCCGCCTGGGTGTTGGGGTCACCCGCGTGGACGAGTTGCATGACCTCGCCCGCAGCGATCGTATTGGTGGTTTCCGCCATGTGCGCCAACAGCGGCATGTTGCCAAGCCCGACCATCAGCTGGAACGCCCGGGTGTAAATAAAGTCGCCGACCAGAACACTGGGGGCATTGCCAAATTCGGCGTTGGCGGTGGGCATGCCGCGTCTCAGCGTGGAGAGATCTACTACGTCGTCGTGAAGAAGCGTCGCCGTATGAATGAACTCCACCACCGCGGCGAAGCGGATATGGGCATCCTCAATACCGCCCAAGGCCTTCGCAGACAGCAATACCAGCAGGGGCCGCATGCGCTTGCCGCCTGCCTTGACGATGTAATGGCCAATACTCTCGACCATTTCCACGTCGGACTGCAGTAGCTCGACGATGACGTCATCAACCTGCGCAAACTCGGCTGCGACGCTGTCTTTGATGGCTACATTCACATCGGATCCCCCAACATACTCGCAAGTATAGGACGGCCGCGCACTGCCCGCCACGCTCCGTTCGCCTTGCCGGCCGCGCGGAAATCCCCCCAAACCCGCCCCGGGGGCGGCTTTTGGGCTGTTTAAGGCCCATTTCTCACACTTGCGCTTCACCCCGTGAGCGCGTATCTTTCGCGCCCTTGGTCTGACCTTGTGGTCGGGTTTCGGTGCCTGAACTCTGCCCCGCGCTAGCGCGGTCCCCTTTGCGAGCAGGCTAACTGAGAGGAAAACAGCATGTACGCAGTAATTAAGAGTGGTGGAAAACAGCACCGTGTAGAAGAAGGCGAGCAGCTCAAGCTCGAGAAGATCGAGGCCGCTACGGGCGAGACCATCGAATTCGACGAAGTGTTGATGGTGGGATCAGGTAGCGACGTCAAGATTGGCGCGCCGCTGGTGGAAGGTGGCAAGGTGACAGCGGAAGTTGTGGCACACGGCCGTCACGAAAAGATTCGCATCGTGAAGTTCAATCGACGTAAGCATCACCGTAAAGAGACGGGACATCGGCAGTGGTATACCGAAGTCAAGATTACGGCGATCAGCGGCTGACAGGAGACCCGAGAGATGGCACATAAAAAAGCAGGTGGTAGTACCCGTAACGGACGCGATTCCGAGAGTAAACGGCTCGGCGTTAAGGCTTACGGTGGTCAGGCGGTCTCCGCGGGCAGCATTATCGTGCGCCAGCGCGGTACGCGCTTTCACGCGGGCGAGAACGTGCGCGTGGGCAAGGATCACACCCTCTATGCCACCGCTGACGGCAAGGTAGAGTTTTTTAACGGCGGCCCGCAGAATCGTAAGCAGGTCCGTATCGTAACGGCGTAAACCGGGCGCCTCAGGATCAGAAAAACCTCGTCACCCGGCGAGGTTTTTTTTTGCCACGGCGCCCGTTGAACCGTATCAGGCCATATCATGAAATTTGTCGACGAAGCCACAATCGAAGTCACCGCCGGAAAGGGCGGTAATGGCTGTGTGAGCTTCCGCCGCGAAAAGTACGTGCCCAGAGGCGGGCCGGACGGCGGTGACGGGGGTGATGGGGGCTCGGTGTTGCTCGAGGGTGACTTGGCACTCAATACCATGATCGATTACCGCTACACCCGCCGCTTTCGCGCCGACAATGGCGAGGCGGGACGCGGGCGCAACTGTTCGGGTAAGTCGGGCGAGGACCTGGTCTTACCCGTACCCCTTGGCACCACCGTGCTGGATGAGGAAACAGGCGAAGTCCTTGGGGATATTCGTGAACCCGGTGCGCGTCTACTGGTAGCCCAGGGCGGTTTCCACGGCTTGGGTAATACGCGTTATAAATCGAGCGTGAACCGGGCGCCGCGCCAGAGCTCGCCGGGGACAGAGGGGGAGTCGCGCAAGCTCAAGCTGGAGCTCAAAGTGCTCGCCGATGTCGGCTTGCTGGGACTGCCCAACGCGGGTAAATCCACTTTTATCCGCGCGGTATCAGCCGCAACGCCCAAAGTGGCGGACTATCCCTTTACGACGTTGATCCCCAGTCTGGGTGTGGTGAAAGTCGATGCGCATCGCTCTTTCGTGGCGGCGGATATCCCTGGGCTGATCGAGGGTGCCTCTGAAGGCGCCGGTCTGGGTATTCGCTTTCTGAAACATCTGACCCGCAATCGGGTTCTGTTGCACCTGGTTGATATCGCACCGATTGACGGGAGCGACCCCGCAGACGCAGCGTGTGCTGTGGTGCGTGAGCTAGAGCGCTTCAGTCCGGCGCTGGCGGCCAGACCCCGATGGTTGGTGCTCAATAAAATTGATTTACTCGATAGCGATGCGGTTGCCCAATGCCGGGAGCGCGTGGTCGCGGCCCTGAATTGGCAAGGTCCTGTGTATGAAATCTCCGCCGTAGCGGGGCAGCACACCGACTCGTTGTGCGGAGATCTCATGACCCATCTCGAGGCTCAGGCCCAGGTACTGCGACACAACCCAGAGGCGGAGGAAGCCGAGCACGCGGCGCAGGAACAGATGCAGCAGGAAGCCCGCGAGCGAATCGCTGCCCTGCAGGCTGCCAGAGCAGCGGCGCGTGCGCGTGCGCGCGACGGGCTGGATGATGGCCTTGATGATGACGACAGCGACGTGGAAGTGGAGTACCGACATTGACCAATGCGGTACAACAAACTGATCGGCAGCGGCTTGCTGAAGCCCGACGCTGGGTCGTCAAGGTGGGCAGTGCGCTGCTGACTAATGACGGGCGCGGTCTCGACGCCGCAGTGGTCAAGATGCTGGCAGATCAACTGGCCGCGCTGCGTTCGCGGGGTTGCGACGTCGTGCTCGTCTCCAGCGGTGCGATTGTGGCGGGCCTTGCGCGCCTGAATCTCGCCGAGCGTCCCCACGAAGTGCATTTATCCCAGGCCGCCGCAGCGGTCGGGCAGTCGGCGTTGGTGCGCGCCTACGAGGAGTATCTCAGCCCCCACGGCGTGACCACGGCGCAGATTCTGTTGAGCCATGCCGACGTGCGCGCCCGTGATCGCTATCTCAACGCACGCAGTACGCTCAGCACGCTGTTGGCCATGAACGTGCTGCCGATCGTGAACGAAAACGACACGGTCGTGACCGATGAGATTCGTCTTGGAGACAACGACACGCTGGCGGCACTGGTGGCTAATTTGGTCGATGCCGACGCCTTGCTGATTCTCACGGATCAGGACGGCTTGATGGACAGTGATCCCCGTCGGAGTGCCGACGCGGCGCTCATCCAAACCGCAGATGTACACGACAGCTCGCTGGATGCCATTGCAGGCGACGGCAGCGCGCTCGGTCGCGGAGGGATGGCGACCAAACTCAGTGCGGCACGCCTGGCCGCCAGATCGGGCACCGCCACGGTCATCGCCAACGGACGGCAGCCTGATGCCATTGCACAGGTTACCGGGGGCGCTTCCCTGGGTACCTTTCTGCAGACCCAACGCCAGCCCCAGAGTGCCCGTAAACAGTGGCTGGCCAGCTTGCTGCACGCGCAGGGGAGCCTGGTGTTGGATGATGGCGCGGTGAAGGGCGTGTCGGATCAGGGCCGGTCGCTATTACCCATCGGCGTTGTCAGTGTCGCGGGGGATTTTCAGCGCGGTGATCTGGTGTCCTGCCTGGACAGCGACGGTCGGGAGCGCGCGCGGGGTCTGGTGAACTACTCCAGTGAAGAAGCCAAATCGCTGGCGGGCAAAGCGTCTGCCGACATCGAGTCAGTGTTGGGCTACCGCGGCGAAGAAGAGCTGATTCACCGCGACAATCTGGTGGGGAGCTAGGGTGACCACCGGCGCATCGCTGCTCGCGCTGTATGGCACGGCGTTGTTCGCCGCCTCGCTGCTCGGGAGCGGCTTGCCGCGACTGTTTCGCATGACCCACACTCACACCCAGATGGTGTTGAGCCTGATATCTGGACTGATGCTGGGCGTCGCCCTGCTGCATTTGATACCGCATGCCTTCGCTAACGGGCAGCCCATTGACACAGTCATGATCTGGACCTTGTCTGGTCTCATCTTCATGCTGCTGTTATTGCGTTGGTTCCATTTTCACCAGCACGACTTCGCGAGCGCTGCGGCGGACTGCGATCTGTCCTCGGCGGATGAGCACCATCACGCGCACGCCCACGACCATGCCCACCTGCCCGAGCAGGCGCTGGGTGCCATGGGTTTGTTCGCCGGACTGTGTGTCCACACCGTCGTCGACGGTGTTGCCCTCGGCGCGGTGCTAATCGGGTCGGCGCAAGGTGCATCACTGGCGGGCGTCGGTGTCTTTCTGGCGATCCTGCTGCACAAGCCGCTGGATGCGTTATCAATCGAGACAGTAATGGGCGCGAGGGGTTGGTCCTCAACCAGTCGCTGGACCGCCGGTGCGGTCTTTGCGCTGCTGTGCCCGGTGACCGCAGCCGCCTTTTATTTCGGTGCGTCGGCGCTTGTTCCCTACGACGGCCTGTTGCCTGCCAGCCTGGCTTTTGCGGCTGGCGCCTTTATCTGTATCGCGTTGGGTGACTTGTTGCCGGAGGTGCAGTTTCACAGCCACGACCGGCTGCGACTGACCTTACTCTTCTTGCTGGGCGTGGGTATCGCGTTCGCCCTGGGCTGGCTGGAGCCCGCGCACTGATTTTTACCGTTCTGCGCCCAGCTTTTGGGCCAGCTGATCGGTGCGTCGGGGGTCCGACTCGGTATCGAGCCAGCCACTCAGCTCGTCGTTAATCAGATCGGTCAGGGCGGCCAGATGAGCGTCTTGAGCATTCAGGCAGGGTATGTATTCGTAGCGTGTGCCGCCTGCCTCGAGAAAAA
>CBFHIW010000049.1:0-22775 GCA_965656065.1 Luminiphilus sp.
TGGAGAGCCCTCCAAATGCCGAAATGTGTAACCTATGTGCCCGGAATAAAACGGTACCTATGTGTCCGAAAGCTCACTCTATCCGTGCAGCCCTCAACGCGTCACCGCTTCCAGAATTTCAATTTCCGGCGCGCCGGCCACAAAACCGGCCAACTGCTTGTTAGTTTCCCGAAAGTAATCGGTCTTGCCGTGGGCATCGAGCGCCTCCGGGCTGTCGTGCTGCTCCATCACCTTGTACATCTGCGGATCGCTGCCGCTCTTATGGAGCGCGTAAAACACGTTGCCGGGCTCGTTAGCCCTCACCTTTTCAGTGAGATTCAAAAACGTTTGCTCGAACGCCTCGTTCTTGCCTTCCAACACCGTGATCGTTGCCAACAAGCCAATAGCCATAGTGTGCCTCTGTATTGAGTGTGAATGATGGACCACGCAGTGTATCCGATGACGCGGTAACCTAATGCGGCTTAACGCGAATAACCGCCATACACACCATCACTCCCCCACTGACTGGATCCACTTGGGCTCTCTTTGGAGTCAACGAGCTATAGAGCCAACAAGACATGGCCCTGCGCTTTACGCAGGTCACGGAGGGCGTGTGCGGGTACACTCCCCTGTCACCTCGCCAAATTCGATCACAGGAGCAAGACATGACCGCACGCGCCGAACTGGTGCCGATGGGCACCATCACCGCACAGCTGGGGCAACGCATTGAGGTGGGCAACGGGCCCAAAGGCACCCGACTGCTGGTGGACGTCACCAGCGTTGAGGTGGAGAGCGATCGACTGCGCGCGAGTCTGGCGGCGACCGACGCAGCGGATTGGCTGACGGTTGGCAGTGACGACACCGTTGGCTGTGTCGACGTGCGCCTAACACTGAAAACCGATGACGGCGCCTACATCTACGTCGAGTACGGCGGGCGAGCCGACATGGCCAATGGGTTAATCGCCACTGCGCCCACTTTTCAGACCGGCGATGAGCGCTACGCCTGGCTCAATAAAATACAAGCGGTCGGCGCCGGATTTCTGGGTGAGGATGGTGTACTGACCTACGCTCTCTATGAGGTTGTTCTCAGTCGGAACTGAGTTTACCTGCGCTACTGTTTCGCTACAGTAGCGCCATGCCACGCAGAACCTATGAAGCAGACGGTCAGCGCGTCGAGGTCGTCGAAGACCTCGACGCACTGGTATCTGACAAGCGCGAGGGCTGGCGTGCAACACCGGCTAAGGCGCGGAGGCGGCAGCGCCGCTATGGCAAAAGACTGACCAAAACGATTCTGCATGCAGATGTGGATCGTGACGAGACCTAGCGGCCGCTCTCACACTCATACAAATGAAGCCCGAATAGGCCAACGCATCAGGATCAGCGAGCGGGGAACGGAAAGGCGAACCCGGAACGGAAAGAGAGAAGAGCCCAAAATAAAAGGCCCCAGCAAAGCCGCCGGTGAGGCGCTTGGCTGGGGCCAGCGCAGACTCGTGGTGTGGCAGTGTGCACGCCATCCGCTCTGGTCGGATCACTACCCCCCCCCAACATTTAGATATCCCAGCCGCCCTCGCGCGCCTCACACCCCTCTAGAGGCGCTACGGTGACTGCGGCCTGCTTCATGACAGTGCAACACAAGGTAGTTAACGTAGTGGGAGTCGGTGCACTTGCCGGCGATCGACAAAAACACAAAAAGGGAAAAACGCAATGAAATACTGGGTCAATACAGTGTTAAGCCTGCTCATCATCATGGCGATGAGTCCGGCGCAGGCACAGCAGAACATGCCGCAAATGGGTGCCATCGAGAGCTGGGGCTGCCAGATGAACGAGGGCAAATCCATGTCGGATTTGATGAAAGTCGTCGACGACTGGAATGAGTGGTCTGACGAGAACGGTCTCGATGCTTACACTGCATGGGTGCTGAACCCGATCTTCAAAGCCAACGCAGACTTCGTCCGCGAGGCTGGCTGGTTCGGTTACGCACCTAGCTTCACCGAGATGGGCAAGGGCTTACACGCCTGGATGACCAAGGGCCAAAAGCTGAACGAGCGATTCAACAAGGTGTGGACCTGTGGTTGGCACAGCGAAGCAGCGACCATGTTGGTGCGCCCGCCTACTGACGGTCCCTCCTCAGCCGTGGTCAGTTTCAGTGACTGCACGCTCAATGAGGGTGTCTCTCCATCTGATCTGATGGTAGCGACGGCCAAGTGGAATGCCTATCTCGACGAGCAGGAAGTCGTGGCGGCGATCGCCTATCACTTCCCCGGTCACGGCAACCCGACCGACATGACTGCAGACATGAAAATCTCTGTCTGGAGACCCAGCCTCGAGACCTATGGTCGTGACGCGGATATCTACGTGAACGGTGGCGGCAGACAGATGGACGATGCCATTTTTGGCGAGATCATGAGCTGCGACAGCCCACGCATGTATGCCGCGACGCTGGTTCGCGGAGGGCAGGCTCAGTAAGGCTCAACCTCCGTCTCGCCTTGACCAATGCGTTAGCACTGACTGGTTGAGGCGAGCCTCTGTCGGGGAGCTCCGTCAGTGACGATCTCCCCGTCTCTTTTCACTCTTTTTGTCACCCTCTTTCGACCCTGCTTTTGACTCTCCTTCCAGCGCCCATCGTCAGCTATCGGGACCCACGCCTTTTTTGCTTTCACCGGCGCAAATTCTGCTGGCGTGAGCGAGATTTTTGAGGTATTCCTAACCTTGTTTTTCGGCCCGGATAACACTCATACCGGGCGAGCGCTGGCCGGCTTTAGGGGGGGACCTGACGATGGCGAAACGTGCGGGAGGCAGACAGGCGCGGCATGCTCAACGGAGCGCGCCGCTGGAAGAAGCCATGAAGCCTGTGCGGCCCGGTGAACGCGGCGGCCGCTACCATCCTTTTACGGATCAGGACCTCGAGGTCATCGTCGAGAACATCTACCGTATTCTCGAGGAAGTCGGCTTCAAAGATGCCACACCACACTGCATTGAAACCTGTGAGGCCGTCGGTGCGGTCCTCGGGGAAGACGGCCGCCTGCGCATGCCCCGTACAGTCGTCGATACGGCGCTGAAGCACGCCAAACGAAACCTCACCCTTCATGCACAAGACCCGGAGTTCGACTTAGATCTATCCGGCTCGCGGGTGCACTTCGCCACTGCGGGCGCCGCCGTCATGATCGCCGACTCGGTCAAAAACGAGTACCGCGACTCCACCACCAGAGATCTCTACGACCTCGCGCGTATCGCCGACAACTGCGAGCACATTCATATGTTCCAGCGTATGTGCGTGCTACGTGATCTGGATAACACCTACGAGATGGATCTCAACACCACTTACTGCTGCGTAGCCGGTACGCGCAAGCACGTGGGGGCGAGCTGGAGTAACTGCGACCACCTAGGCAAAGCGCTGGAGATGCTGCACATCATCGCTGGCGGCGAGGCCGCTTGGCGCGCAAGACCGTTTGTCAGCCAATCTAACTGTTTTGTCGTACCGCCGATGAAATTCGCGCAGGAGGCGCTGGAGTGCCTGCGCGTCGCGGTCGAGGGCGGCATGCCCGTACTGCTCCTGTCAGCAGGGCAGGCCGGGGCCACGACACCCGCCACGCTGGCAGGCGCAGTGAGCCAGGCCTGGGCGGAATGCATTGGCGGGCTGGTATACGTAAACGCCATTGAGCCCGGCGCGCCCGCCATTATCGGCGCCTGGCCTTTTGTCTCGGATCTTCGTACCGGCGCCATGAGCGGCGGCTCGCCCGAGCAAGGCTTGATCTCAAGTGGCTGCGCCCAGCTGGGCCTCTACTTTGACCTGCCCTTCGGCACCGCCTGCGGCATGACCGATGCCAACATGCCTGATTTTCAGGCAGGTGCGGAGCGAGCACATACGCTCATGCCGCCTGCTTTGGCCGGCTCCAACCTGATCTACGAGGCGGCAGGCATGTATTCAAGCCTGCTCGGCGTGTGCCCTGAGAGCTTGATTCTCGATAACGATGTATTGGGGGCGACTCTGCGCGCCGTGCGGGGCATTGAAGTGAACGAGAAAACGCTGGGCTTTGATGACCTTGCCCAGGTCTGCCTGGGCGACAAAGGCCACTATTTGGGTTCAGACCACACACTAGCGGTGATGCAGAGCGAGTACCTCTACCCCGAGGTGGGCAACCGGTTCAGCCCCACGGTGTGGGAAGCGTCCGACAAACCCTTGGCCATCGACAATGCCATCCGCACCCGTGATCACATTCTGGCGACCTATGTGCCGACGCACATTCCGCCCGAGGTCGACGCCGAGATCCGCGCCAAGTTTCCGATTCGTTTGATGACCGAAGATCTGGTCGAGAGCGCCTGAAATAGCCGATCCCTAGCAGCGGATCTTGGTGTTCTCCGGGTCGTACAGCGGCCGCAGTGAAACATCTGCCGGGAACCGCTCGCAGGCGACTTCCACTTCGTAGGTATCGCCTAGCACCGAGTCAGCCGGCGCACTCGGTTCCGCGGTGACGTAACCCAGCCCCACTGCGCCCCCGAGTGTGTGCCCATAAGCCGCAGACGTGATGTGACCCACGATGTCATCGCCCCGCCAGATCGGCTCATTGTGATAAATGAGCGGCTCGGGATCGTTGAGTTTGAGCTGCACCAGATGACGCGAGACACCTTGCTCCTGCTGCGCCAACAGCGCCTCGCGTCCGATAAATCCGCCAGGCTTGTCGAACTTGACCACAAAGCCAAGCCCGGCTTCCAACGGCGAGTCTTCATCGGTGATGTCGTGACTCCAGTGCCGGTAGGCTTTTTCCAGTCGCAGGGAATTCAGCGCGTGGTAGCCGGCATGCGCAAGCCCAACTGCCTCGCCCGCCTCCACAATGCGGTCATACACATGCTGCATGAACTCGGTGGGCACGTAGAGCTCCCAGCCCAGCTCGCCAACAAACGTAATGCGTGATGCCCGCACCATGGCGTAACCCAGTTCGATTTCGCGACTGCTGGCAAAGGGGAAGCCCGCATGGCTCATGTCGGCAGGCGTCAGCGACTGCAGGAGATCCCGTGCCTTGGGCCCCATGATCGACAGCACACCCATGCTCGATGTGACGTTGGTGAGCACGCAGTGCGCGTCATCGGGAATCTGCCGCTTGAGCCAATAAAAGTCGCGCACCTCGGTCTCGGCACCACCGACGATCATGAAGGCTGTCTCCGAGAGTCGCGTGACCGTGAGGTCCGCCTCGATGCCGCCGCGGTCATTCAACCATTGGGTGTACACCACTCGGCTCGCCGCGACATCCACGTCATTCGCGCAGACACGGTTCAACACCGTGACCGCGTCGCGGCCTTCGAGGCGGAACTTGCCAAAAGACGACTGATCGAACAGCGCAACGCCTTCGCGCACCGCGCGATGCTCGGCCGCCGAGTGCTCAAACCAGTTTTGTCGGCCATAGCTGTATTCATATTCGGGCTCAACGCCAACGGGGGCATACCAGTTGGGCCGTTCCCAACCATAGGCCTCGCCGTGGCAGGCACCGATCGCCGCGAGTCGATCGTGGATCGCGGATTTGCGCACGCCGCGGCCGGTCTCGTATTGGCGGAAGGGGTAATGGGTGGCGTAGAGCAAGCCGAGGCTCTCGCTGACGCGAGCTTGAAGGTACTGACGGTTACCCTGAAACGGCATGTTGCGCCGCACATCCACTTCCCACAGATCCACCGGTGGTCTGCCGTCGCGAATCCACTCGGCGGTGACCTTGCCCACACCGCCCGCCGACTGAAGACCGATCGAGTTGAGCCCCGCCGCAACAAAGCAGTTTTTCAGCTCAGGCGCCTCACCCAAGTGATAACGCACATCGGGAGTAAAGCTCTCTGGGCCGCAGAAGAATTTCTGGATGCCTGCCTGCTCCAGTGCCGGCAAGCGCCTCATCGCGTCATGCAGCACCGGCTCAAAGTGATCGAAATCACCGGCGATCTCATCGAAACAGAAGTCCTCAGAGATGCCCTCCATGCCCCAGGGTTTGGCTGACGGTTCGAATGCGCCAACCAAAAGCTTGCCAGCGTCATACTTGTAATAGGTGCAGGCATCGTAGTCCCGCAGTACGGGGAGCTCCGGGTTCAGCCCCGCTACCCCCTCAAACAGCACGTAGTAGTGCTCACAGGCATGGAGTGGCAGGTTCACTCCCACCGAGGCCGCAAGATCACGCGACCACATGCCGCCGCATATCACCACGTACTTGCTTCGGATCTCACCCTGGGCCGTGCGCACACCGGTGACCTCGTCCCCGTCCCGCAAGATCGCCTCGACCTTGGTATCGGTGAAAATGCGCGCACCGCGGCGCTTCGCCCCTTTGGCCAGCGCCTGGGTGATGTCCACCGCGTTGGCGTAGCCGTCAGAGGGAATATGGATGCCACCAAAGAGATCGTCGGTCTGGATCAGCGGATATTTCTCGGCAATCTCCCCTACCGACAGCACATTCACTTCGAGCCCGAATACCTTGGCCATGGAGGCACTGCGTTTGAGCTCTTCAAACCGTTCGGCGGCGGCCGCGATCGAGATCGAGCCGCACTGTCGGTAACCGGTGGCTTGCCCCGTCTCCTCCTCGAGCCCACGGTAAAGCTGGCTCGTATAACGCGCGAGCTGGGTCATGTTGATCGAGGTGCGCAGCTGCCCCACCAAGCCCGCCGCGTGCCAAGTGGTGCCGCTGGTCAGCTCTTTGCGCTCAAGGAGCACCACATCCTGAATGCCTGCCTCGGCGAGGTGATACGCCACCGATACCCCAATGACGCCGCCACCGACGACGACGACTTCACAGCGATCCGGTAGCGCTGCCATCAGCTGGTTAGCCGCTCGTTGGCCGGGTCGTAAATGGGTTCGGCCAATACCGTGGCGCGACAGCGCGCATCGAGCAAGCCGATATCGATTACCGACCCCGGCTCAGCCTGCTCGGGGGGCACGTAACCAAAGCCCAAACTCTTTTCTACCGCATAGCCATAGCCACCCGAGGTGGTGACGCCCACGCAGATGTCCCCGAGGAAAATGGGCTCCCCGCCGCGAACATCGGCGTCCTGCGCCTCCACCTCGAAGTACACCAGACGCAGCGGTCCGGCCTCGTTGGTTTCGGTGGCGGCTTTACCGACGAAGTCTTCCTTTGCGCGCGAGTAAAAGCGCGCCATATCCGCCTCGAGCATCGTGACCTCATTGGTGAGTTCTGCGCCCCAGCCTCGGTAGCCTTTTTCCATGCGCAAGCTGTTCATGGCATAGAGCCCAAAGTCAGCGATGCCATGCGCTTCCCCTGCCGCCCAGACAGCTGCATACAGCGCGGGCAAATCCGCCATAGCCGGATGCAGCTCCCAACCCAGCTCACCCACATAGTTGATGCGCAGGGCTAAGGTCAGGATCCCGGCGATCTCGATTTGTTGCGCAGTCCGCCAGGGGAAATCGGCATTCTCCAGCGAAGCCTCGGTCAGACCACCCAGCACGTCACGTGCCTTCGGTCCGGCCAAGACGATCACGCCCCGCTCCTCGGTGGTGTTGCGAATCTCGACCTGCTCACCCGCCTGTACCTGCTGAACCAAGTGGTCGAGATCTCTGAGCTCGGCACTGGCCGCAGAGAGCAGGTAAAAGTGCTCGTCAGAAATCCGTGTCACGGTCGCCTCGCCCAAGATGCGGCCGTTTTTCGAGAGGAAGTGCGCCAGCGCGATGCCACCATCGCGCCGCGGCATTCGGTTGGCCAAGACACGATTCAAAAACGCCTCAGCATCGGCGCCGGTTACGTCATATTTTGCAAAGCCGGTCAGGTCGATCAGCCCTACCCGTTCACGCACGGCTGTGCATTCGTCACGCACCACATCGAATACATTATTGCGTCGGTAACTGTGCTCTTCCTCACGACCATCGAGGGAGAACCACTTGGGCCGCTCCCAGCCAAAGGTCTGGGTGTGCACCGCGCCCTTGGCTCTTAAAATCTCGTGAAGCGGCGTCAGCCGGCAGTCGCGGGCCGCAGGGAATTCTTCGCCGGGCAAGGGCGTGGCATAGGTCAGGCCATAATCCTGAAAGCCCTTGGCGTGCATATAAGCGCGGTCAGCAAAGTCACCGAAGCGGCGCGGATCAAAGCCCGTCATGTTGATCTCGGAGTCTCCGTAAATCATCCACTGGGCAAGGTACTTTCCGCAGCCGGCGCCCTGTGCGATCCCGAAGGAAGAGCCACAGCAAAGCCAGAAATTGTCGATGCCAGCGACCGGCCCAAGCAGCGGCGGGCCGTCGGCCGAGTGAGGTATGGCGCCATTCACAATCCGCTTGATCCCCGCCTCCAACATGGGCGGCATGCAGTTCATCGCCCGCTCCAGCCAAGGCATGAGGCGGTCGAGATCATCGGGAAATAACTCGCTGTCGGAAGACCAGGGCGGCAAACCGTCCGGCCGCCAGGCCTCCGTGAGACCGGTCGACTCGTATATACCAATCAGGCCCGACTTCTGCTCCTGACGGATATAGGCCGAAGCGTAGGGATCACGCATCACCGGGAACTCTTCGTCCCGGTCGATAAATTCCTGAATCGCACCGGTCACAATATAGTGGTGCTCCATGTTGCAGATCGGCAGATCCGCGCCGACCATCTGCGCCACCTGCCGCGCAAAGCTCCCCGCGGCGTTCACCACGATTTCGCAGGTGACCTTGCCCTGCTCGGTATCGACCTCCCACTCCCCCGAGGGCAAGCGGTTGATATTCATCACCCGGTTGTGGCGCACAATCTTGACGCCCATGTCGGTCGCGCCCCGGGCCATCGCATTGGTCAGGCCGGACGGGTCGGCGTGACCGTCGTCCATCGTCCAGGCGCCAGCAATCACGCCGTCGATGTCATAAAACGGATTGAGTTCTTTAATTTTGGCGGGGTCGATGATCTCCATGCGGAAGCCAACGTTATCCGCGATGCCCTTCATGGAGTGGAACCAATCGAGATCCGCTTGCTGGCGCGCAATGCGAATACCGCCAGAGGCGTGCCAGCTCACATATTGACCGGTCTTTTCCTCGAGCGTGGGATACAACCGATTACCGTAATCATGGATCTTGGCGAGGTTGTAGTTACCGACGAGACTGGGGCACTGTCCCGCCGCGTGCCAGGTCGAGCCAGAGGTCAACTCGCCCTTTTCAATCAGTAAGACGTTGGTTTCGCCTTCCTCGGCAAGGTGATAGGCGAGCGCCACACCCATGATGCCGCCCCCGACAATCACAATCCGGGCCTGAGAATCGATCGACATACCGCACCCCCTTTCTTATGCTCGGAAGCCTACATGTCGTGGTAAAAAAGCGTCAATCCATTTACGCAGAACTGCTTACGTCGAGTAAAACCCATTTGAGAAACAGCCCTAACCCGACCAACATCATTTTCCGATTTTTGATGTCGCTTTTGGTCTGATTGGTGTCGGTTTAATCCAACCCTACAAGCCCCAATCGCTCCACAGTAGCGCCCATAATTTGAGGGGGCGTTGCGGCGAAAAAAATACCGTTTTACGGGCTTTGCCAGTAACATGGTGCGACGCTTTCGGGTTTCGTCTTGGCCCGGCACTATCGAGCAGCAACACTCACAGAGGTGGCTCGAAGAGACCGGAACAAAGGCAAGAGGTGAACGCACCTCGTTATGGAAGTAGCGCGATGAGTGAACGTGCGAGCAGGAGAAAAGGCGGGGGTCGGGCCGGACGACGTGAGGCTCGGGGCCAGTCTGGCACAGCCGCAGCACCGTTTATCGAACGCAACATCCCCTACGTTGAAATTCTCAGCGAAGAAAACCTGCAACTGATCGAACGCAATGCCGACCGGCTACTGGCAGAGATTGGCATCGATTTCCTTGACGACTCCGAAGTCCTCGAGCTGTTTAAGGAAGCCGGCGCCGACATCGATGGCACCCGGGTGCGCTTTCCCACCGGCATGTGCCGGCAGATCATTCAGGCGACCGCACCCAGTGAGTACGTGCAGCATGCTCGGAACCCCGCGCGCAGCGTGACCATCGGGGGCAAGCGCACTGTGCTCGTGCCCGCTTACGGGCCGCCCTTTGTGCACGACCTCGACAAAGGCCGCCGCTACGCCACAATCGAAGACTTCCAGAACTTTGTGAAGCTCGCCTACATGGCGCCCGGCATCCACCACTCGGGTGGCACAGTCTGTGAGCCGGTGGACCTGCCGGTGAACAAGCGCCACTACGACATGGTCTACAGCCACTTCAAATACAGCGACAAGCCGCTCATGGGCTCGGTTACGCACTGGCGTCGGGCACAGGACTCGGTGGATATGGCCAAGATCGTGTTCGGCGATGAGTTTGTCGATCAAAACTGCGTACTGACCAGTCTGATCAACGTGAACTCGCCGCTGGTGTTCGACGGCACCATGCTGGGCTCGCTCAAGGTTTACGCCAAGAACAATCAGGCGACGGTGGTCTCGCCTTTTATTCTGTCCGGCGCCATGTCACCCGTCACCGTCACGGGTACCGTCACGCAGATTCTTGCCGAGGCAATGGCAGGGATTGCCCTGACACAGCTGATTCGCCCGGGTTGCCCGGTGATTTTTGGCACCTTTGCGGCGGCGGTCTCCATGGCCACCGGCGCGCCGACCTTCGGCACACCGGAACCCAGCATGGTGATTTATGCGGCTGGCGCACTGGCTCGCCGGCTGGGCGTGCCCTTCCGAAGCGGCGGTGGCCTGTGCGGCTCCAAATTGCCCGATGCTCAGGCGGCTTACGAGGCAGCGAATACCTTGCAAACCTCCGCCCTCGCCGGTGTCAACTTTATGTTGCACACGGCAGGCTGGCTCGAGGGTGGGCTCGCCATGGGCTACGAAAAATTCATCATGGACTGCGACCAGGCGAACATGATCGCCGTGCTCCTGAATGGGGTGGACGTCTCGGAGAACGGTCAGGCCATGTCGGCCTTTGAAGAAGTCGGGCCGGGCAAACACTTCTTGGGATCAGCGCACACCCTTGCGAATTTCGAGACCGCTTTCTATCGCTCCACAGTGGCAGATAACAACAGCTACGAGCAGTGGTCTGCCGAGGGCAGCCTCGATGCGGCGCAGCGCGCCAACACGTTGTGGAAACAAATGCTGGCCGAGTACCAGGCTCCAGAGCTGGATCCGGCTATTGATGAAGCACTGCAGGCATTTATGACTGAACAGAAAGCGTCATTTGCCGACCGGGATTACTGAGAGGAGATCCTGCCATGTCAGACGAAGAAGACGATATCGTTCTGTCAGAGCTCTCGGACGAAGACCTCGTCCAGCAGATGCACGATGACCTGTATGACGGCCTGACGGAAGAAATCGTCGAAGGCACCCAGATCTTGCTGGACCGCGGCTGGGGTGCCGAAGATGTGCTAGGTAGGGCGCTTGTCGACGGCATGACCATCGTCGGTATCGATTTCCGCGATGGCATCCTGTTTGTTCCTGAGGTGCTACTCGCCGCCAACGCCATGAAGGGCGGCATGGCGATTCTCAGACCGCTGCTCGCCGAGACCGGCGCCAAGCCGATTGGCACCATGGTCATTGGCACCGTGAAAGGCGACATCCATGACATTGGCAAGAACCTTGTCGCGATGATGCTCGAGGGCGCGGGCTTTGAAGTCCACGACATCGGCATTAACAACGCCGTCGAGGATTACCTCGCCGCACTTGAAGAGCACAAGCCGGACATCCTCGGCATGTCGGCCCTGCTCACCACCACCATGCCCTACATGAAAGTGGTGATCGACACGCTGGTCGAGAAAGGCCTGCGCGATGACTACATCGTGCTGGTCGGCGGCGCACCGCTGAACGAAGAGTTTGGGCAGGCGGTGGGCGCAGATGCCTACTGCCGCGATGCCGCTGAAGCCGCCACCACCGCCGTGCGCATGGTGGGTGAGCGCCGCCTGGCGCAGAGCGCCTGACCTTCACGGCGATGCCGGCCTCCATTCTGGTCATCGCCTGCGGAGCCCTCGCGCGGGAAATCAGCGCGCTGAGAACGGCTAACGGCTGGGAGCATCTCGATATTCAGTGTCTGGATGCCGCGCTGCATAACCGACCCGAAGAGATTCCAGGGCGTGTCGAGGCACTGCTAGAGCGCTACTCGGAGCAATACGATCATCGATTTGTGGCGTATGCCGATTGCGGGACTGGCGGACGGCTCGATGCCGTGCTGGAACGTTGGCAGGTCGAGCGTTTGCCCGGTGCCCATTGTTACGAGTTTTATGCAACCGCCGAGGTCTTTCACGCACTGGCAGACGCCGAGCCGGGCACGTTTTATCTCACCGATTTTTTGGTGCGGCATTTTGATCGACTGGTGATCGAGGACTTAAAGCTGAACACGCATCCCACACTGCGCGACACGCTATTTGCCCACTACACTCGGGTGGTGTATCTCGCGCAAACCGAGGACACCGCACTCGTGGCCGGCGCCCAGCGCGCGGCCGATCAGCTTGCTCTGCCGCTGGAGGTTGTTCAGACCGGCATGGGAGATCTGCAGTCGGCGGTGACGAGTCAGGTACTGCGTTGGCAAGATGCTCAAGCCAGTCCGAGCGCCACAGGAGCGGCCCATGCAGCGCATTGATATTCTGTGGCGCGACATCCCTTCCCAGGTGCTGATCAAGCGCGGCCGTGAGCGCGGCAAGTACATGCTCAGCGCCCGCTTTCAGGAAGCCATTGACCGCGCAGCCATGCGCGCCGGTAAAGGCGGCAGTGATGCCTACCTGGAGGAGTGGCGCCGGGTCACCACCAGCATCGAGGCAGACGGTGCACTCGAGGAGATCGCGCAGCGTCTGGGCGAGGAGATTGAGTCGCAGGTATCCGACGAGCAGCTCGCGCTTATGGTTAAACAAAAGGGTTTTGCCCAGGTGGCCGAATGAAAGCCGTTCGACTTTGGTCTGTCCGCAACGCCGGCTGGCTGAAAAAGTGCTACGCGGCGCTCGAAGGCACCCTCGCCCTCTGTAACCCGCTGTTGAAAGCCATCGGCCACGAGCGGCTCGACAAGCCCTTCGCCGCAGTCGAGGGCGCGGTAAAAGGCTTTTTGTTCGCTTCACAATCCTGCGGACAGTGCACGCTGGGTGAGACCGGCATGGCCTGCCCCATGAACTGCCCCAAAACCCTGCGCAACGGACCCTGTGGCGGCGTGCGCCAGAACGGCGGCTGCGAGATCAAACCCGAGATGACCTGTGTGTGGGTCAACGCCTGGGAGGGCAGCCAAAAAATCGGCACCCCCGAAGACACCATCAAAATCATTCAGCCGCCGGTGGATAACCGCCTGAAAGGCCGCAGCGCCTGGCTCCGCGCCCTGCGACTGCGCACGGGAGAGTCCGCGTGAAGTTCGACGACGAACCCGCTCCCGGCGAAAACCTGCCGATCCTGCCCGGACATACCTCCCCCGGTCGCTTTGAGCGCGTGCTGCGGGCGGGTCAGTTTGCGGTCACGGCTGAAATTGCGCCGCCGGATTCAGCAGACCCCGCTGATGTATACGAGCGTGCCGCCTTATTTGATGGCTACGTGGATGCCATCAACGCCACCGACAGCTCAGGCGCCAACTGCCATATGTCGAGCATGGGCATCTGCTCATTACTGACCCGGCGCGGCTACGCCATGATCCTCCAGCAGTCCTGCCGCGACCGGAACCGTATCGCCATGCAGGGTGACATCCTCGGCGCGGCGGCCATGGGCGTGTGCAACATCCTGTGTCTGAGCGGCGACGGCGTGCAATCGGGCGATCATCCCGAAGCCAAACCCGTATTCGACATGGATAGCATCTCGGCACTGGGTATGGTGCGCCACATGCGCGATGAGCAGCAGTTTCTGAGCGGCCGCACCATCAGTTCACCACCACGGTTGTTTTTAGGGGGCGCCGCAAACCCCTTCGCACCCCCTCTGGATTTTCGACCCCACCGCATGGCCAAGAAGATCGCCGCCGGCGCGCAGTTCATTCAGACCCAGTACTGCTTTGATATTGAACGGATGAAGACCTTTATGGCGCAGGTGCGCGACATGGGTCTACTGGAAAAAGCCTACGTGCTGGCCGGGGTTGGCCCACTCGCTTCCGCGAAGGCGGCTGAGTGGATTCGTAAGAACGTGGCCGGTGTACACATTCCCGACGACGTCATTAAGCGCCTCGCAGGCGCCGAGGACCAAAAGCAGGAAGGCGTAGACCTCTGCGTGGATTTGATCGAACAGGTCCGCGAGATCGAGGGCGTGAGTGGTGTCCACATCATGGCCTACCGGATGGAAGACCGGATCGGCGAGATCGTGACTCGCTCCAACGCCTTGGCCGACAGAGAACCCTGGCGGCCGGCCCCTTAGCCGATTCCTTTGGCCAAGGTCGACTCACTATCACTCGCTGCAAATTCCAATAACTTCCAATAACTTCAAATCACTTCAGGCAACACTCATGACGACAACCACCATTAGCTCAGCAACCCGGGAAGTGCATATCGGCTTCGATCAGCCTTTTGTCATTATCGGCGAACGTATCAACCCAACCGGCCGTAAGATCCTCGCCGAGGAGATGAAGAACGGTGATTACAGCCGGGTCGAGTCCGACGCACTGGCGCAAGTCGCGGCAGGCGCCCACATGCTCGACGTCAATGCGGGTATTCCTCTGGCAGACGAGCCCCGCATCCTCGCCGAGGCGGTACAGCTGGTGCAGTCGATTACCGATGTCCCGCTCAGCATCGATTCCTCAATTGTCGAGGCCTTGGAAGCAGGGCTCGCGGTCTATCAGGGCAAAGCACTGGTAAACTCGGTCACCGGTGAAGACGAAGTACTCGAGCGAGTATTACCGCTCGTCGCCAAATATAAAGCCGCTGTCGTAGCGATCTCTAATGACGAGACGGGCATATCAGAGGACCCCAACGTGCGTTTTGCCGTGGCCAAAAAGATTGTTGAGCGGGCAGCAGATTATGGCGTTCCCTATAGTGACATCGTCGTGGACCCACTGGTCATGCCCATTGGCGCCATTAACACTGCGGGCGTGCAGGTCATGGCGCTGGTAAGACGCCTGCGGGAAGAGCTCAAGGTGAACACCACTTGCGGCGCGTCGAACGTGAGTTTTGGCCTGCCCAACCGCAATGGCATCAATGCCGCATTTCTGACTATGGCTATGGGGGCAGGCATGACCTCTGCCATCACCAGCCCGCTTCACCCTGAAGTCATGCAGGCCGTGCGCGGCGGTGACGTGATGATGGGGCACGACCCCGACTGCAGAAACTGGATTCGCGCCTACCGTGAGCCCGCTGCCGAGGGCGAAGGCCGTGGCGGCCGTCGCGCTGGCCGCGCCGGTCGACGCAGGAGCGCTTAATCCTTGGCAGAGGGCGACGTCAAAGTCCTGTTCATGCCCTCAGGCCGGCGGGGATTTTTTCCGCGCGGCACCCCCCTCTTGGACGCCGCCCGCAGTCTCGGGGTCGATATCGACTCGGTCTGCGGCGGGCGCGGCCTCTGCGGCCGCTGCCAGATCAGCTGCGTCACCGGCTCCTTTGCAAAGCACCAGATTGAATCCGATGTCGATCACCTCTCGCCTTTTTCCGCGACCGAAGAAAAGTTCGAGGAGCGAAAAGGCGCTCTAAAGGAAGGTCGGCGCCTCAGCTGCCACACCACTCTGCTCGATGATGCCGTGATTGATGTCCCGGCGGAAAGTCAGGTGCACCGACAGATCGTGCGTAAAGAGATGGAATCCCGTGATATCCGGCTCGACACCGCAACACGGCTTTACTACGTGCAGATCGGCGAGCCCAGCCTCGAAGATCCCCGCGGCGAAATGCAGTTCCTGTTCGAGGCACTTGAGCGTGAATGGGGTGTGACGGGGCTCACGCTGGCCAATTCGCAGCTCCATGCGCTGCAGGCGGCACTCACGCGCGAGGATCGTGGCGTCACGGTGGCGGTCTATCAGGAGCATCTGATTACCGGTATCTGGCCGGGTCTTTTCGATCAGCCGCGCGGCATTGCCATCGACGTCGGCTCCACCACCGTCGCGGCGCACCTCTGTGACCTGAACTCGGGTGAGGTGTTGGCCTCTGCGGGCGTGATGAACCCCCAGATCCGCTATGGCGAGGATCTAATGAGCCGGGTCTCCTACGTGATGATGCACCCGGAAGGCGCCGAATTGCTGACCAGCGCGATTCGCGAGGCGATCAACGGGCTCTTCGTGGAGCTCACAAGCGAGGCGTCGAACCAGGTTGAGGATATTCTCGAGATCGCCCTGGTGGCGAACCCGATCATGCACCATATTGTGCTCGGCATTAACCCGGTCAACCTGGGCACCGCGCCCTTTGCACTGACCACGAGTGATGCGATTGATACCCGCGCCGCGGATATGGGTCTCAACGCACACCCCGAGGCGCGGCTCTACTGCCTGCCCTGCATCGCGGGCCATGTCGGTGCGGATGCGGCTGGGGTGATTCTGGCCGAGGCACCCGATCGCAGTGAGGACATGACGCTGGTCGTTGATGTCGGCACCAACGCTGAGATCGTGCTGGCCAACAATGAGCGATTACTGGTGTGCTCAAGCCCCACGGGTCCAGCCTTTGAGGGCGCACAGATCAGCAGCGGCCAGCGCGCGACGATCGGCGCCATCGAGCGCGTGCAAATCGACCGCGATACGCTGGAACCCCGCTTCAAATGCATCGGTAGCGAGCTGTGGTCAGACGAGCCCGGCTTTACCGAGGCCATGGCAGGTACCGGCGTCACAGGTATTTGCGGCTCGGGGATTATTGAGGTGGTCGCCGAGATGTACCTCGCCGGCATACTCTCCACCGATGGCGTCGTAGACGGCGCATTGGCTGAGCGCACCCAGCGCATCCAGGCCGACGGGCGCACCTTCTCCTATGTCTTGCACGCATCTAGCGATCCTGAAGTGTCCGATGTGCTGGTGACCCAAACTGACGTGCGGCAAATTCAGCTCGCCAAAGCAGCACTCTATGCTGGCATCAAGTTACTGATGGATGAAATGGGCGTGACCACCGTCGATCGCATCCGCCTCGCCGGCGCCTTTGGTAGCCACATCAGTGTCAGCCACGCCATGGTGCTGGGACTCATCCCCGACTGTGATCTTGAGCAGGTTACCTCGGCAGGCAATGCCGCGGGGGCCGGCGCTCGTATGGCGCTTCTGGACCGCGCGGCGAGAGTCGAGATCGCGGCGACGATTGCGAAGGCTGAGCGCATTGAGACGGCGGTGGCGGATGACTTTCAGGCCCACTTTGTGGGCGCCATGGGTCTCCCGCATCAGAGCGACCCGTTCCCAAATCTTTTCTCGGTGGTTGCCCCGCCGGAAGCCAAATTGCTTGAATCACCAGATGCGCCCAAACGGCGACGTCGCCGCAATTCCCGCGCCGGCGCCTGAACATCACCCGCTCGCGAGTTCGCTATGACCGCACCCGCCGACACACTCCCCTTTCCCCCTGGCAGACCGTCTGACTATCTGCCTCTGGAAGACGAGCCCTCGTTCGTTGCGGGCCAGCATTTGGCGCTCGAAATGCCGACCGAGACCACGGACCTGGCCACTTTTGGATATCAGGAATCGGATCTTGCGGATTGCGCCTCCACCTTTGCCGTCAGCAACGCCTTCCGCATTCTATCGACAGAGGGCGTCGCCGCCATGCGCCATGTCTGTGAGCAGATCTACCACAATCGGAACGCCAACGAAGGCACCGGCGCCAATCGTTTAGGCAGCTACGCGCGCGGCGCAGGCTACCGCTCGCAATTCATTCGCGACTTTTGCGACAGCCCCGAGCTGGCCGCACACCTGTCAGACATCGCCAGGATCCCACTTGGGCGCCATTCGGTGCCCGCCGTGGCCTGCGGCATCAACTACGCGCCTGAGGACATCTCCCGCGCGATCGATACCTGGCACGTGGATTCGGTCGCCTTCGATATCGTCATGATGATCACCGACCCCAGCGTCTTGAAGGGGGGCGAATTCCAGTACTTCCATGGCACCAAGCAGGAAGGTCAGTCGCTCTTGGGTATCACAGGCGAAGAAGGCGTCGACACGGCGTTGCCTGAGGACCGGGTCGTGACGATCCCTTTCCCCGAGGCCGGCTTTGGTTTTATGCAGCAGGGCACCATGATTTTTCACCGCGCCTGTCGCCTGCTCGAGCGCGCAGACCGCATCACCATGATCCCGTCGTTTGAAGTGCTACCCGCCAACGCGCCTGACAGTACGAATACCCTCAACATGGCCGACTGGGATGACCCCGGCATCTGCCCAGAGCTCGCCCGCCATGAAATCTGGCGGACTCAGGCGCGTCTGCAAAGCCTGCTGGGTAACATTGCGCTGGAAGACCAACCCGCCGACATCAGTGCCCGCATCAATGCGGCGATCGAGCGGCTGGTGAGCTTCAGCGACAAACTGGAGAAGAAATCCTCATGAGTCATAGCGCCGAACTCGCCGACAAGGCCGTGCTCGTCACCGGAGCGGCAGGCTGCATTGGCGCCTGGGTAGTCAAACAGCTGCGCGAGCTGGGGGCCACCCCCGTGGTATTTGATATCGCCGAGAATACCGAGCGCCTGGACCTGATCATGCCCGACGCGGAGTCCGTCATCTGGGAGCTGGGCGATATCACTGATTTTGAGCGCCTGCTTGAGGTGGCAGAGACGCACAATATCGAGGCGATTATTCACCTCGCCGCCCTACAGGTGCCCTTTTGCAAGGCAGACCCCGTTGGCAGCACGCGCATCAATGTGATGGGCAGCATCCATATGCTGGAATTGGCGAGACAACGGGGCATTACGCGCATGAGTTATGCCAGCTCGGTTGCAGCACCCGCCATGGGCGACAATGACTGGCTGGCGACCCTCTACGGCGCGCACAAGATCTGCGGCGAGCAGATGGCCGCCGTGTACTGGCAGGACTGGGGCGTACCCAGCATCGGTATTCGCCCTGCCATTATTTATGGACCCGGCCGCGACCAAGGTATGAGCGCCGCACCGACCATTGCGTTGATGGCTGCCGAAGTGGGCGAGGCTTACACCATCCCCTTCACCGGCGATGTGGGTTTTGTTTATGTGGAAGACGCCGCCGAGCGTTTCATTGCCGCAGCGAGCCGTTCTTTTGAGGGCGCGCACGTGTTTGATCTGAACGGTACGCCCGCTACCGTGACCGAGATGCTGGCGCTACTGAATCAGCATTACCCAAATGCCTCGGTCGACGCGACGGGCGACGCCATGCCCTTCCCTGCGGAAACCAATAGCGGCGCGCTGGAGCAACTCATTGGCCTGCCCGGCTGCCGGCCATTAACCGCAGGCATTGCCGATACCGTCGCGGGCTTTCAGGCAGCCAAGGCGCGGGGCGTGGATCTTGCTGGGATGTATCAACACACCTTGGGGCAAACGCCATGAAGCTGATGCGATGGGGTGAGGCGGGTTCCGAGCAAGCGGGCCTGGTGGATGACTCGGGAGCGCTACGGGATCTCAGCGGCACGGTCGCGGATTGGTCATGGCAGACGCTCACGCCCGAGACCCTGGCGCAGGTTGCCGCGCTGGACACCGATGCCCTGCCCGCCTTGCCTCCGGAGACGCGCCTCGGCGCACCCGTATTTCGACCTGGCAAAATCGTCGGCTGCGCGCTGACCTATGGCAAGCACGCTGCCGAAGCGGGCCTCGAGCCTCCCGAAGAACCCATGTTCATGCTGACTGCCGCCAGCGCCATTAACGGGCCCGACGACCCGGTGATGATGCCCCAGGGGGGCACCCAGCTCGACTGGGAGGCAGAGCTCGCAGTGGTGTTCTGCAAGGCGGGTGCGAATATTCCGATTGAGGACGCCATGAGTCACGTCGCGGGCTTCTGCGTGGGCAACGACGTATCTGAACGGGTCTTTCAGCTCGAACGGGGCACGCAATGGACCAAAGGCAAAAGCGCCGACACCCTGAAACCGCTAGGTCCCTGGCTCGTAACCACCGACGAAGTCGGCGACCCGAACCAGCTCGATATCTCGCTGCACGTGAACGGCGAGGCCAGACAGCAGAGCAACACCTCGGACATGATGTATAGCATTGCCGAGCTGGTCTCGATCATTTCGCGCTACACCAGCTGGCAGCCCGGCGACATCATGATGACCGGTACGCCACCAGGGGTGGGCTATGGCATGAGGCCGCCCCAGTACCTCAACGTGGGTGACGTGATGGAAGTCCGTATCGACAAGCTCGGAGCGCAACGCAGTACCGTGGTGGCGTATAGCCCGCGGTATACGTGAGAGCGGTATGAGCAACTCTCGTATCGTCATCGTGACCGGCGGCGCCCAGAATATTGGCGCGGCCATCGTGGCGCGCTTTCAAGCGGCGGGTGACACTGTGATCTGCGCCGATTTAAATGAACCTGAGGCCGAGGGCGTCATCTTCATTGAGACCAACATCGCCCGCGAAGCGAGCGTCAGAGATCTCATGACGCGGATCGAGTTCGATTTCGGGCACCTCGACGTTTTGGTGAATAACGCCGGCATCTGTATCGAGGAACCCATCGCTGAGACCCTTGAGGAAGACTGGGACCGGGTAATGGCAGTGAACGTAAAAAGCACGTTTCTCACAACCAAACATGCCCTGCCCCTGATGCGCGCCGAAGGTGCTCAGCATCCGGCCATCGTGAACATCAGCTCTATCGAGGGCCTTGGCGCCAATCCGCTGCACGGGGTATACGCCGCCTCTAAGGCCGCGGTGGCAGCCTTTAGCCACAACACCGCGCTCGAGTACGGCCCCTATGGCATCCGCTGTAATGCGGTTGCACCGGGTTGGATCAACACACCATTTAATGAGCAATTGCTTGCCCAGTATCCGGATCGCGCCGCGGTCGACGCTGCGATCGAGGCCCTGCACCCGGTGGGTCGCCTCGGCAACCCGGAGGACGTGGCTAATACGGTCTTCTGGCTGGCCAGCAGTGATGCTGCCTTTGTCACCGGGCAAGAAGTGGTGGTAGATGGCGGCCGCCTCGCCAAACTACCCATGCCGGCGCTCTGAATCATGAACATACCCTCATCGACACGCGGAGCACCACGGGGTTTTCACGGTCGCGTGGTGCTCATTACCGGTGCAGGCAGTGGCGTGGGCCTCGAGTGCGCGCGCGTCTTTGCTGCCCAGGGCGCCAAGCTCCTGCTGGTGGGACGCTCTGCAGACAAACTCGAGGCCGCAGCGGTAGAACTCGCAGAGACGCGAGCACAGACCGCAATCTGCGCGGGTGATGTCACCGACTCCGCCTTCGCCACCACAGCAATGGAAGCCGCGCAGGAGGCCTTCGCCGCGCCGGTTGAAGTGCTCATCAACAATGCCGGAGTAATCGTCCGCAAGGATGCCGTTGAAACCTCTGACGACGAGTGGCGTGCGGTTATGCAAACCAATGTAGACGGCGTGTTTTACCTCAGCCGCGCCTTTGCGCAGCAGCTCGTCTACGACGGCGCCATCGTGAACGTGTCATCTACTTGTGGGGTGGTTGGCGCGGCAGGACTGGCGGCCTACTGCGCCAGCAAGGGTGCGCTGAATCAGCTTACCCGCACCATGGCGCTCGAGCTGGCCGACAAGCAAATCAATGTAAACGCCGTGGCACCCGGCGCCATCAACTCGCCTATGCTTTTCTCTGAGCACGCCACCCAGGCCGCTGCAGATTCGGTGGTCGAACGCAATCAAAGCAGCATTCCGATTGGCGATGTCGCCCAGCCCGAGGAAGTGGCCCGTGCGGTTCTGTTTTTGGCCACGGAGCGGCACGTGACCGGCACGATTTTGTCACTCGATGGTGGCTACACGGCGACCTGAACCATGAAGATCCGAAGCATCACGGTTTTCCAGCACGATTTACCGGTTAAAGGTGGGGCGTATCGCATGGCCAATGCCAGCGTGACCCATCTCGACAGCACCATCGTGCGCGTTGAGAGCGATTGCGGCACCGCGGGCTGGGGCGAGACCTGCCCCGTAGGCCCGACCTACGCACCGAGCCACGCCGAAGGCGCCCGCGTGGCATTGACTGAGATGGCTCCGCACCTCATCGGCACTGACCTCGACAAGCCAGTGCTCCTGAACCGCAAAATGGACAGCCTGCTCAACGGGCACCGCTACGCCAAAGCCGCGATTGATATCGCCGCTTACGATGCGATTGGTAAGAAAACGGGTCGCTCGGTGGCAGCTTTACTCGGCGGCGCGGTAACGGACCGGGTGCCCTCCTACTACGCGACTGGCGTGGGCGAGCCCGACGAGATCGCACGCATCGCCCGGGATAAAGCAGACGAGGGTTATCCGCGCCTACAAATCAAAATTAGTGGCCGCCCGGTCGAGATCGACATCGAAGTGGTCCGCAAAGTGTGGGAAGCCGTGGGCAACCGCGTGCGCCTCGCGGTCGATGGCAACCGCGGCATGCCGACCCGGGATGCGCTGCTACTCAGTCAGGCCTGTCGGGATATACCGTTTGTGCTGGAGCAGCCCTGCGACACGCTCGGAGAAATCGGGGCGATCCGCGCGCAGCTCTGTCACCCCGTGTATCTGGATGAAGGCGCCACTGACCTACCGACCGTCATCCGCGCCGCCAGCGGCCTCGTCGATGGCTTTGGCATGAAAATCACACGTATTGGCGGCCTCACGCCCATGGCAACTTTCCGTGATCTCTGCGAGGCACGACACCTGCCCCACACCGTGGATGATTCCTGGGGCGGTGACATCATCGCCGCCGCTTGCGTGCAGCTAGGCGCGACGGTCAGCCCCAAAACTTATGAAGGCACCTGGCTGGCGCAGCCCTATATCGAGGGTCACTATGATCCCGCGGACGGGGTGGCGATTGAGGATGGGCACATCGCGATACCCACAGGGACCGGGCTAGGCATAACGCCAGACGAAACGGTTTTCAGCCGCGAAGTCGCCCGCTTTTAAGAAGCATCTGCTG